>NZ_JAAFKD010000005.1 GCF_013299165.1 Microcoleus sp. bin38.metabat.b11b12b14.051 | reverse complement strand
TTGTTGTTTGAGAATAGACGCACGATTTGACATAATAGAGATAGATTTTTGTGTTTGTAAGGCAATGATCTATATATATATTGCCTTACAGATTTTTTTTTGCTCACTTTTTCAGTGCCATTGGACTAAAGTCCTTACTACGAACCTATTTTATTTCTTGTTTTTCTTATTACTTCGCGTTTTTCGCGCCTTCGCGGTTCGTTAAATAAAGATTGTTAGCCTAAAAAAACAGTTTAAACAATATTTTTGCCCGATCGCTCAACCAGCACATCCAACATCACCTGCACCAACTTATCGGGCTCTACAGGCTTAGAAATGTGGCGCTGGAAGCCCGCAGCCAAGGCTTGCCGGTAATCAATTTCTCCAGCATAAGCCGTGAGGGCGATCGCAGGCACCAATCCGCCCTGCTCTGGCGGCAGAGCTCGCACCTGCCGCAGCAACATATAACCGTCGGTGTGAGGCATTCCAATATCGCTCAACAACACATCCGGGACAGACTGAGTTAACACAGCCAAAGCAGCGTCGGCGCTAGAAACTGCTGTCACGCTGGCGCCACAATCCTCCAGCACAAACACCACCAAATCTCGCGCATCGGCATCGTCATCCACCGCTAACACCCGGATACCGCTGAGATTGAAGGATGACTCCGGCGCAGTCTCGGCAGGAATTGTCGCAGGTTGTAGGGGCATCACAGGTATCCTGACGGTAAATGTCGCGCCTTGTCCTTCGCCGAGGCTGTCGGATTTGACTGTGCCGCCGTGGAGTTCGACGAGATGGCGGACGATCGCCAATCCTAAACCCAATCCGCCAAATTTGCGCGTAATCGTGCTGTCTGCTTGCCGGAAATAGTCGAAGACGTAGGGCAAAAAATCAGGCTCAATGCCTTTCCCCGTATCAGTTACAGTAATTTTGGCGTCGTTGTCAGCGCGATCGAGCTTGACGGCGATTTGGCCTCCGGAGGAGGTGAATTTGACGGAATTTGACAGCAAATTCCAGACTACCTGCTGAAGTCTGCCCGCATCGCCCAACACTCTTGCGACATTTGGTGCAAATTCAGTGGTGATTTCAATCGATTTGACTTGGGCCGACAAACGCACCGTTTCAATCGCCGCGCCGATCGCCCCAGCTAGATCCACAGGTACAATATTCAAGCTGACTTTGCCTTGCAGAATCCGCGACACGTCGAGCAAGTCTTCGATGAGTTGGGTTTGCAGTTTAGCGTTGCGCTCGATCGTTTGTAGGGCGTAACCCTGCTTTTCCGGTGTGAGACAGTTCGATTGCAGCAGCTTTGCCCAGCCCAGAATCGGGTTTAAGGGAGTCCGCAATTCGTGGGACAAAACAGCCAAAAATTCGTCTTTGACGCGGTTAGCGCGTTCTGCTTCCTCCCTGGCTGCTTTTTCCAGAGCTAGCAGGCGTTCTCGTTCCTCTTCTGCATTGAGGCGATCGGTAATGTCGGTGTTGGTACCGCACCAGCGCAGTACCTTGCCTTGCTCGTCGCGCATCGGCACGGCGCGAGAGAGAAACCAACGGTAAGATCCGTCTGTACCGCGCAAGGGGAAAGTATCTTCCCAAGCTTCGCCTCTTTCAATGCAGCCCTTAAATTTTGCCACAACGCGATCGACGTGTTGGGGATGGTGAACCTGCTGCCAGCCCCAGCCTTGCATTTCTTCGAGGGTGGTGCCGGTGTAGTCAAACCAGCGCTGGTTGTACCAGAAAATCCAGCCCGTGGCATCTGTCATCCAAGCCAACTGGGCAATGTTGTCAGCTAAAGCCCGGAACCGATCTTCGCTTTCGTGCAGCTCTTGCACGGCTCGCGCGTGCAGGATCAGTGTCCAGAGGCGAGCCACCACTTCTTGCATCAGCGAAACTTCATCAGGCTGCCAGTGCCGCACCTCCTGTGATAGCACCACCAAAACAGCCACCCAGCGCCCTTCCTGAAGGCAGGGAACATCGACTAAAGCGCGAATGCCAAGACCCCCGTAGTTATCGACAAAATGCGCTGTCTCCTGGCAATTAGCGATATCTGGGATGACAAGTGTTTGACCTGCCAGAGCCAGAGCTTTCAATTCTGGGGTCTTAAAATCTGAGATTTGATAGGTACCGGCGACGCTGGCAAGCCCCGGCTGATGCCAGTCTCGATCGACAATTCCCTGTTGGGCTGTGGCGTCGATTTCATGCCAGATGCAGCGATCGACCTGTAAATATTCTCCCAGACTGCTCGTGGCTTCCCACAACATTTCTGCGGGGTTAGATTGCTGGCGCAAGCGGATTTCCAGCCCAGAGAGAAACTGCTCGTTGAGTTGGACTCTTTTGCGATCGTGAATATCGGTATTCGTGCCGATCCACTCGACAATCTGATTCCCGGCGTCGCGAATTGGCACGGCGCGGGACAAATGCCAGCGTTCCATTTCGTCGGAGGCCCGCCGCAGGCGGAACTCAACTTGATAAACTTCTCCGGTGATTTGACATTCTTGCCAGCGGGCAAAAGCTTCTGCCAAATCCGACGGCGGCACCAGGGACTCCCAATTGTTTTGAGCGGCTTCCTCGTAAGACATTCCCAGATATTCCGACCATTTTTGGTTGGCAAAGCGAAGTTCCCCGGCGGAGTCTACGTTCCAAATCAGGTGGGGCAGTGACTCTGCTAGGAAGCGGAAGCGGCGATCGCTTTCTGCTAAGCTTTCTTCGGCTCGGAAGCGATCGTCAATATCAATGCCAATCCCCACCCATTGCACCACTTGTCCCGCTTGGTTTTTGACAGGTACAATTCGGGCGAGATGCCAGCGGTAGGTGCTGTCAAACCTCCGCACCCGACATTCGAGTTCGTAGGCGCTCCCTGCTTGAATCGCCTGATGGCGGGTGGCGCTGAGTGCTGACAAATCGTCAGGATGAAATATGTCTAACATCGTCGCAGTCACGGGCAATTCAGGCATCCAGCCCGTGTACCTTTGCCAGTGCTGGTTGCAAAACTCTAACCTGCCGTCGGCGGTGTTGCTCCACATTAATTGCGGCACGGCATCGGCCATGGTGCGGTAGCGATTTTCGCGATCGCGCAGCGCTTCTTCTATTTGCCGGCGCTCGGTTTTGTCTTGCATGATTTTCAGGAAACCTTGGACTTCGCCGCCGGAGTCGCGCAGGGGCATCACCAGCCCGCTGCCCCAAAAGCGGCTGCCGTCTTGGCGGAGGTGCCAGCGTTCGTTTTCTCCTTTTCCCTGAGTCAGGGCTGCGTGCATTTCTAGTTCCGGCTTGCTCGCAGCAGAGTCTTCGGGGGTGAAGATAATTCGTCCGTGCTGCCCGACAATTTCGGCTTCAGCATAGCCCAGCATCCTTTCGGCGCCTGCGTTCCAAGTGGTAATGTATCCCCCTGTGTCGAGGGTGATAATGGCGTAGTCTTTGGCGCTGTCGAGAATTAACTGGAGGTGGGTTTCGCGATCGCGCAGTGCTGCTTCTGCTTGTTTGCGCTGGGTGATGTCTGTGGTGAAGCCGACTATTTTGGTCGCTTCGCCTTGCTCGTTGCGGATCGTGCAGCCACGCTCCCAAACATCGATCCAGCGCCCGTCTGCGTGGCGGATGCGGTACTCGTTTTCGTAGCGATCCTGTTTTAAGATTGATTGTATCCCTGGCTGGATGCGCGTTACATCGAGGGGAGCGATGCGTTCTTGCCACCACTCTGGTGTTGGCGGTGCATCTTCGGCGCGGACGCCGACGAGCGAGTAGAGCCCCTGGGAACGGTAAACTGAGTTCGATGCCAAATCCCACTCAAACACGATACCGTCGATCGCCCTTGTAGCTAACTCGAAGCGCTGGTTGCTGGCTTGCAAATCAAGTTGGGCGATTTTGCGATCGGTAATATCAAATACTACTCCGACAAACCGCACTGCTGCGCCTGCGCTGTCGTAGAAATAGCGCCCGAACACGTTCAACCAGCGGATTTCTGCATTGTCTGCGCGCACTATCCGATATTCGACGGAGTAGAGCGATCGCGTTTCCCGAGCTGTTTTAACTGCGTGCAGGACTTGTTTTAAGTCATCTGGATGCACGCAGTTTTTCCAGACTGCGATCGTAGTTTCGCCGCCCGATGCCGGTTCGCAGCCGAAAATTTTGAAATGGTTCGCAGACCAAATTACTCGATTGGTTGGTACGTCTAGATCCCAGGTTGCCATGCCCGAGCCTTCGATGGCGACGCTCAAACGTTCTTCGCTTTGAGCGAAGGCGGTTTCTGTTTGTTTGCGATCGCTGATATCTGTCAGCGATCCGACGGCGCGCACCGGATTGCCCGACTCGTCCCAAATTGCGCGCCCTCTGGCTAAAACCCATTTGTAGCGCCCGTCAGGACACAGGATGCGGTACTCGCAGCCGTAATGGGAGGTTTCTCGATCCAAGTGCTGCTGCCAAGTGCTTTCCATTCTCTCCACATCATCGGGATGAATCCAACTTAAATATTGGCTGAATTCTGTAAATTCTTCGCGCCTGCGTTCCAAAATCTCTAAACAGCGATCGCTCACCACATAACAATTTGTTTGCAGGTTGCGATCCCAAATGCCGTCGTTGTTGCCCTGTAGGACTAGCTGCCAGCGTTCTTCGCTGGCTCGCAAAGCTCGATCGGTGCGATCGGCGCGATCAATTTTTAAAGCGGCAACGGCAAAATCTGCTAGCGCGATCGCGATCCGCAAATCTTCGGCATCGAACTGGCGAGCATCGTGAGAGACAATCCAGATTGCTCCCAGCGGTTGATTTTCCGATCGCAGCGGCACGACTAACGCTTCGGCGATCGGCATTTCGAGCTGCTGCAACTCGCTAAAGTATTGTTCTGGATGCAAGTAAAGCTGGGGAGTTTGCAAGTCTAAACCTGCTCCGCCGCCAAGGAATGTCCGGGGTATGTTTGTGTCTTCTGCGGCTGCCCACGCACCCGCTAAGGCTTCCCAGATCCATGTTTGTTCCGAGCTGACATTTTCTGGTGACACACAGACTCCGACGCTGCCTGCGCCGCACAAATCTTGGGCGATCGTCGCGACTGTTTTCAGCAGCGTTTGGGGCGATGTGGCTAGTTGTCGGGCCAGCGTTTGCAGCGCCCGATTTTCCGATTGCAGATCCCGAGAGCGAGGGATGCGGCGCGACAGTTCCTCGGCGATCGGAATGTCGGCTACATTAGTTTGTGAGTTTTGCCAAGGTTCCATCAATGTAGTCGTCTCTGCGTCTTTCGGTCTTATCGGGCGATCGTTCTTTTAGCGCAGAATTGAACTATCTGCTATATGGTATTATCTACCCACAGACAGAATCATTTATCTATCTTTGGAATTACTTTTGAGTTTTCGGCTACATGATTGCCTTGTTTGCCTTGGCTCTTGCCTCCACAATATAACAGCTTTCAATTCTCTAAAATACAGGACACCGTACTGCCGTGTCCCTACGCAATAAATACAGGACACGGCGCTGCCGTCTCCTACCAGAAAATCTGTACTTATATCAAATAAAAACCACAATATGCACAATTTTATTCCCGAATCGCGCTTTTTTCCATATCTGACTTGGACAGAGATTCAGTCGATGCCGGACAAGGAAAATACTGTGATAATTCAGCCGCTAGGTGCGATCGAACAACACGGCCCCCATTTGCCTTTAATCGTAGATGCGGCAATCAGCGCAGCCATTACTGGCAAAGCGCTGGCAAAGTTAGATGCAAGTATTCCCGCTTACGCTTTGCCACCTTTGTACTACGGCAAATCGAACGAACACTGGCATTTTCCCGGGACAATTATCCTCAGCGCCCAGACACTTTTAGCCGTAATTGGCGAAATTGCAGACAGTATTTATCGGGCAGGATTTCGGAAATTAGTGTTGATGAATGCTCACGGCGGACAGCCGCAGGTGATGGAAATTGCGGCGCGGGATATTCATCAAAAATATCAGGATTTATCGGTGTTTCCGCTGTTTGTTTGGCGGGGGCCGAATGGTGGCTGCCCAATTACTAACTGCGAAGGAGTTAGAATTGGGAATTCACGCCGGTGATGCGGAAACGAGTTTGATGTTGTCAATTTTGCCCGAACAGGTGAAAATGGATCGAGCAGTTTGCGAATATCCGAGGGATTTGCCTGCTGACAGTTTGCTGAGTATGGAAGGTAATTTGCCTTTCGCTTGGCTGACGCGAGAGTTGACACAAAGCGGTGTGTTGGGCGATGCGACTGTGGCGACGAAGGAAAAGGGCGATCGAATTCTCGAATCTCTATCAGACGGCTGGGCACAAGTTATCAAAGATGTCTACAAGTTTCGACAGCCGGGAAGTAAGCTTTAGATGTTCAAGGGGGAGAGTGGGAGAGTGGGAGATGGGGAGATGGGGAGATGGGAGAGTGGGAGATGGGGAGAGTGGGAGATGGGGAGAGTGGGAGAGTGGGAAAATAGTCTCTCTTCCTTCTTCCTTCTTCCTTCTTCCTTCTTCCTTCTTCCTTCTTCCTTCTTCCTTCTTCCTTCTTCCTTCTTCCTTCTGTTAGAAAAATCAAAAATTGTTCTAATCCGTGTCAAAATGATTTTAAGAAATTTTCTAAGTTGGAAAACTAACGATGAGCGTAAATCCTAAATTGCAGCGCGCATTTGAGCAAGGCCGCGCCCTGAAAATTATCAGCGGTTTAAATAATTTTGATGCAGCCAACGTTGCGGCTGTTGTCAAAGCAGCGGATCTCGGCGGTGCTTCGTTTCTCGATATTGCAGCCGATCGCGATTTGGTATTGATGGCAAAACAGTTGACAAATTTGCCAATTTGTGTATCTGCTGTGGAACCAGAAAAGTTTGTCGCTGCGGTAGAAGCCGGCGCTGACTTGATTGAAATTGGCAACTTTGATGCTTTCTACGCCGTAGGGCGCCGCTTTGAAGCTGAGGAAGTTTTGGAGTTGACTCGCCAAACGATCTCGCTATTTCCGAAGATCACGCTTTCTGTAACAGTTCCCCACATTTTGACCCTCGACAAACAGGTGCAGTTAGCAACCGAATTAGTCAAAGCTGGCGCTAACATCATCCAAACCGAAGGAGGCACCAGCGCCCAACCAATCCACCCCGGAACTTTGGGATTAATTGAAAAAGCAGCGCCTACTTTAGCCGCCGCCTTTGAAATTTCCCGCGCCGTATCAGTCCCCGTACTCTGCGCTTCCGGCATCTCCAGCGTCACCGCACCGCTCGCTATTGGCGCAGGCGCTGCGGGTGTTGGCGTCGGTTCTGCTGTGAGCCAACTTAACAGCGAAGTGGCGATGATTGCTGCTGTTCGCAGTTTAGTAGAAGCTTTGGCAAAAGTCGAGCGATCGCACTTTGCTACTTCCATGTAATTAAGAAGGAAGAAGGAAGAAGGAAGAAGGAAGAAGGAAGAAGGAAGAAGGAAGAGGGAAGAAGGAAGAAGGAAGAGAGAAGTTCGACAGCTATCAATGTGGGGCATCTAGCGGATAGACTGAAGTGGGAAGAAGGAACATAAATTCTTCCCCTCTCTCCCTCTCCCCTCTCCCAATCTCCCTCTCTCTCCATCTTCCCAGGCTTCAATAGCTGATATACCACAGGGAATAATCATACAATAACCGATGGTTTGGAGAGATGACATCAACACATTGTAACTGTGCTAAAGGCAAGACAAACTTTTGGCGATCGCTCACGCGCTGCACCTTGGTAAATATGCCATATTCGCGAACCACAAAATCATCTAACTGATTAATTGTAAAATTATCAGTATAAGAAGGTTGAGTTTTTTTGAGTTTTGCATATTCTTTTTTGCTGCCCGAACCCATGGTATATTCTTCTTCCCATTCAAACTCTTCTATCGCCGTAACCTGGCACGGAATTTTCAGATTTTGCTTGAGATACTCTAGATAGTTGCCTAAGTTCTCAATACTAACATTAATATTTTTGGTTCCCAAAATTTTGCTGGCTTTCTGTGCAAATTGCTTTTCGTTAAATAAGCTAGTTTCAGGTATATGGGGAAACATTTCTAAATTTACCCCGCCTCTCAATTCCGGTACTTCGGCAAGCAGGCGCTGCAAGTCGCCCTGCGGTTTCGGTCTTCTGCCTGCTACAATGGTTTCATCAAGCTGAACTGAAGGAAGTTCGGATTCTGAAACAAGAGATTTGCTTTGATTTGGGCGATCGTCAAATAGAGACTTGTTAACTTTAGGCTTGTTAAATTTAGGCATCGCTCGCTCTCGCTGTATCGGTTTATCAATAAAGTATATCTTGACATAAGTACATTCGTGTTTGACAAATAGGAGGAAACTTTGATGCAATTACTGAAATCGCCTGATGAATCGGCAGTCTATCAAGGCCAATTCGGCGAGTTTACGATTACTCAAAGCGATCGCACGGGAGTGCTGATCTACCGCGCTGGATTGGGGGTGGCGGCGCTGTGTTTGGCGCTGGGTGCTACTCTGGTGCTGCAACAGGGCGACAACCCAATGGCAATTCAAGCTGTAACGCCTGTTTTTGCTTGTTTCTGGATAGCTTTAGGCGTTAGCTTGGCAACAATTCACATTTACATGATTGCGCTGCACCGCACGTTACAGGTGTTTTGGGCGATCGGCGGCGCTGCTACATTGTTTGTCACCTTACAAAGCAATGAACCTTTGGCTTTAGCAGTGTACGAACATCCAGCAACTTTGTGGGGAATTGGCTTTAGTTTTGCCGCTTTGAATGGCATCTTTTTTAAGGAAGCTTTCTGTTTTAACCGTTTAGAAACTAAGTTTTTGACTCCGGGAGTTCCGCTGTTAATTTTAGGACATATTTTCGGGTTTTTGACGCCGGAAAACGAACAGTTGCTGCTCGGACTTTGGGCGATTTTATTCATCATTTTTGCTGTACGCAAGTTCTTTCAACCTATCCCGCAGGATATTGGCGATAAGAGCGTTTTTGAGTATCTCAAACACAAATAGTAGAAAAGGTTCGGCAGCGGATTTTGTAGCGGATGTAACGGATATAACGGATGTAACGGATTTAATTGTGCAGCCGAAAGTTGGGTTTCTGGGATTTATTTCTATAAGTTCAGTTTGCGCTCGCACTCCAACTCAAGAAACCGGGTTTTTTAGCGAATATGGGGGCTATACAGGTTGTTTCGGAAAAAACCCGGTTTCTTGCCACTTGTGCGTAAATCCTCAAGAATTTGATTAATATGAATTTTAGAAGGATGCGAAAACCTAAAATCAAAATTAGCCTAATCCGCCGCCGAGAGACGTGGGCGATTACCTGGCAAGGTTGGGTAATTGCGATCGCCAGTTTAATCATTACAATGACATTCATCATCACCAATATTCATCCATTTTTGGCGGTAAATGCGCCGATTAAAGCAGATATACTGGTTGTGGAAGGCTGGTTGCCGGATTATGCAGTCGAAAGTGCGATCGCCGAATTCAAAAAAGGTGGATACCGCCAATTGGTGACAACCGGGCTTCCTGTCGGTAAAGGCTATTACCTCGCTGAATATAAAAATTATGCTGAACTAACCGCTGCGACTTGTATTGCGCTAGGATTTGATAAGGACAAAGTGGTGGCTGTACCTGCACCGAGTGTTGTGAAACACCGCACTGCTGCTTCTGCGATCGCCCTTCGAGATTGGCTGGCTACTTCCCCCCTCAAAGTTGACTCAATTAATCTCTATTCTTTTGGGACTCACGCCCGCAGAAGTTGGATGGTTTTCAAAGAAGTCCTGCATCCTGAGATTAAAGTCGGGATAATAGCTGCGGTTCCCCAAGATTATAACCCGCAGGAATGGTGGAAGTCAAGCGAAGGTTTTCGGACTGTGACTGGAGAAATCATTGCTTATATTTATGCCCGTTTTGTCGATTGGAAAGCATAAATATGGTTCGTAGTGAGGACTTTAGTCCGCAACAAAAGAAAGGACTGAAGTCCTCACTACCAACCTTAATCTGGTTCGTAGTGAGGACTTTAGTCCGCAAGGAAATAAAGGACTGAAGTCCTCACTACCAACCTTAATCTGGTTCGTAGTGAGGACTTTAGTCCGCAAGGAAATAAAGGACTGAAGTCCTCACTACTAACCTTAATCTGGTTCGTAGTGAGGACTTTAGTCCGCAACAAAAGAAAGGACTTCAGTCCTCACTACTAACCTTAATCTGGTTCGTAGTGAGGACTTTAGTCCGCAACAAAAGAAAGGACTTCAGTCCTCACTACTAACCTTAATCTGGTTCGTAGTGAGGACTTTAGTCCGCAACAAAAGAAAGGACTTCAGTCCTCACTACTAACCTTAATCTGGTTCGTAGTGAGGACTTTAGTCCGCAACAAAAGAAAGGACTTCAGTCCTCACTACTAACCTTAATCTGGTTCGTAGTGAGGACTTTAGTCCGCAACAAAAGAAAGGACTTCAGTCCTCACTACGAACCTTCAAAAAATGATAAAATTATTCTCGGATAAATTGAGGGCAAGTCTTTGCTAGAAGAACGCGCTTACTGGTTAGCATGGTCGCAAATTAGCGGTATCGGGCCGATTTTGTTGCAAAGATTACACCAACATTTCCCTAGTTTGGCAGATGCTTGGACGGCAAAACCAGTAGATTTGATGCGAGTCGAAGGGTTTGGCAAGCAGACAATAGAAACGGTTGTGCAAGAACGAACCCAACTCAATCCCGAAGAATTTTTCGAGAAACATCTTATCAAAAATCCTTGTTTCTGGACGCCCGCAGATCAAGATTATCCCAGCTTGTTATTGGAAATTCCTAATCCGCCGCCGGTGCTGTATTATCGGGGTTTAGTTGACCTCAAAGAGAATCGCGGAATTACGCCAACGGTGGCAATTGTGGGGACTCGCAGTCCTTCGGAATACGGCCGCCGCTGGACTCGCAAATTTAGCACGGCTTTGGCTAAAAACGGTTTTACTATTGTTTCGGGATTTGCTGCGGGTATTGATACTGAGGCTCATACAAGCTGTTTGGAGGTGGGAGGGCGGACTTTGGCTGTTTTTGGTACTGGGGTTGATATCGTTTATCCTAAGCCAAATGAGCGGTTGTACGATCGCCTGTTGCAGCAGGGACTGGCAATTAGCGAATATCCGGCGGGCACTCAACCGAATAAAACTAATTTTCCGCGCCGCAATCGGATAATTGCGGGCTTGAGTCGCGCTACAATTGTGATTGAAGCTCCGCAGAAGTCCGGCGCGTTAATTACTGCTTATCAAGCTAATGATTTTTGCCGCGATGTGTATGTTTTGACGGCAAGATTGGATGACGAGCGATCGTTTGGATGTTTGGAATTGTTGAGTAAAGGTGCTCATCCGATTCTCCCGAGTAGCGATCGACTCTTAAGCGAAGACCGGTTGCTGGAAATGCTCGGAGCCATGCCAAAATTGGACAGCGCGCAGCAGTTATCGCTATTTCCGACAAATCCAGCCCCTGAAAAACCAGAGCCGCCCTTGGATGCGGAGTTGGCTGTAGTGTTAAAAGCTGTGGGTTCGGGGACGAGTTCTCTTGATACAATTGTGGAGGCTGCGGGATTGGAAGCGGGAACGGTTTCTGGTATTCTTTTGCAGTTGGAATTGTTGGGATTAGTTTCGCAGTTACCCGGTATGCGCTATCAGCGGTGTTAATTAGTAAGTAACATCAATGATTTAAAATAATTCAACAGTATTTGTAGGGTGTGTCGCCATGAAAGATATGTAAATTTAATGAATTTTTCTATAGCGACGCCCCTTAGATGATAGTAAAAAAACAGTAATTCTTTCATGCAGACCATGTTTAAGGTGCGCCACTATCAGTATTTGTATGGTATGTCGCCATAAAAAATATCTGGCATTTAATCGACTTTTCTATTAGCGACGCACCTGAGACGATAGTTGAAAAAACCAGCCGATTTTTGGGTTTCACCGATGAGTAAGGTGCGTCGCCATCAGACTGTCGAGTTGCTGACTGCGATTTTATAGAGCGACACACCCTACGGATGCTGAAGAATAGTTTCACCGATGAGTAAGGTGCGTCGCTATCAGAATGTCGAGTTGGTGACGGCGATTTTCTATGGCGACACACCCTACGGATGCTGAAGAATAATGAGGACTAAAGTCCTCACTACGAACCTTTAAAACAATCCGAAATTAATCGCGCTAAGGCTTCTGCCGCCCGCAACTGAGTTGATAGTAGCTAAAAGCTCCCCTGTTTGGATCAACCGAATTAAAGTTTTACCTCGATCCTCAGTAATCGTCAATTGCCCGGAAACCAACCCGTCAGCCAATACTAATACGTCTTCACCAAATGTAAAATCCGTAATAACATCACTCCCAGAGTTCGCAGCAATTACAAATTTATTGACTCCTATTCCTCCTGTCAAAGTATCATTTCCAAAACCGCCATTCAGGAAATTATCTCCTTTGCCACCAAACAAGATATCATTACCATCGCCACCTAGCAAAGTATCATCTCCTTGACCGCCAAACAAGATATCGTTACCGCCAGAACCCAGCAAAGTATCGCTACCTTTGCCGCCGAAAAGAGTGTCATCCCCAAAAGCGCCGTCTAGGGAATCATTGCCTCGCAAACCGTATATCGCATCATTACGATTGCTGCCGGTGAGGGTGTCATTGCTATTTGTACCCTTGATTATATTTGGGGAATTGGTGAGCAAATTGGCGTCGCCGATGAGTACAGGAACCGCAAGGCTTGTCGGCAAGATAGCGGATTGAATTTTGCTATCTAAAGCAGCACCAGTATTGTCGGTAACTAGCTGGGAAATAAACTTTGTTCCGGCACCGACTGCTTTGAAGTCTTGACTGGTTGCGCCCAAGGCTACTTGTTGGGCGCGGGCCACGGCTTGGGGAATTGATGTTGCTATTGGGTTGGTGAGAGCGAGATCGATGCGCTGATTTGCTGTTGCCATTACTGTCGCTGCTTGCTGGGTAATTTGGGTGACAGTTTCAATTTTGAAACTGGGGTCAATCTGCTGTATTTTAGCAGCGCTTTGCTGAATTATTGGTTCTAAGGCCGCTGGATTGCTGAGATTTAAGACTGAACCGGATTGAATTTTATCGCCCATTGAACTGACAACAGCTTTGACAAGATCGTGATTGGCTGCACTGGATGCACCGTCAATCAAAGCGACTGTTTGAGTGATGACGTTTTGGACTTTCACCATGGCCCCTAAGACTTGGACTCCGCCTGGCTGGTTGTTGTTGGTAGCGAGGATGGGGTCTAAGGTGGTCAGGTCAACATCAGCGGGGAGTCCTAGGGCAGCTTTGACTAAAGATTGCGCTGATTCTGGTGTAGTTCCTTTATCTATTAAGTCGGCGATTAAGCTGGTTAATAGGGTGACGACACTGGAATCGACAGGTGCGGTAACTGGGGTTTCTAGAGGTAATCCGGTGGCGGTGTCAATGCCTCCAATTGCAACTAAATTGCCTTCTTCGGGGTCGATTTCTCCGTTTTTGTTTTTGTCGAAAATATCGAAGGGGATGTTGAGATTATATTCACCGTTGGCGTCGGTAATTGTTGATGGTTCGTTGGGATCTTTGATGCCGTTTTTGTTGGCATCGAGGAAGAGATTTGCACCGGAAATGTAGCCGTCGATAACTAAACCCGTGCTGCTAAATGTCAGCAACATACCGTCATCGTCGCTAGCACTAAGACCAGCCCTGTCTGTAGCTTTTAACTTGATTCTTAACTCCTGCGCTCTGGGGCTTGTGCCGCTCAGGGTACGGGTATTTTGATTAAACGTGAGCCAGCTTGGTAGGGGACTGCCATTCATCAGAGTGGCTGTGTAGGTGAGCTTGTCGCCGGGAAGATCCGGGTCTGTAAATGTGTTCGCCGGGAACGTGTAGGTGAATGTGGATGAGTTGCTTACTGGTAGAAAGTTGTAATGCCACGGGCTGGTTGTGGGGCCGTAGTTGAAAACTGGTGGTCGGTTGGGGACTATAGTAAATTCGCCTTCTGTGGCGAAAGGTGAACCAGCCCAAGCTGTGTCGATCGCCTGCACGCTCCAGTAATATGTCTTTGGAGCCAAGTCTTTCAGTTGCCAGCGGGTGTTTTGATTGACATTTCCCAGCCCCACGAGTTGCCGAGTTCCATCGGCAAGAGACATCGGGGAAAGAATATCCTGGCCCCCTTGTGTAGTGCCAACTCGCAGGTTGTAGCTTAAACCATTAGCAGGAGTTTGAGCATCAGTCGCTTTATTCCAGTTGAACGTAACTTCTGGGCCCGAAGCTACAGCCGTCAGCCCTGTAGGTGCGGTGGGAGGAGTGTTCGCTTTAGGGGTGTTGTTGTGGAAGACTTTGGTGGATTGGTTTGCTACCAGAATATCGAGTTTACCATCCCTGTCGTAGTCACCCCAAGTGGCAGAACTGGGTAGACCAAGCGGCTGACTGTCTATCTCTACACCGCTCTCAAAGCTATCGCTGCTTCGACTGCTAGTATTACGGTAGATTTTGGTTATGTACTTTCCTGCTTCTTCGTCCCGACCTGTTAGCAGAATGTCGAGTCTCCCGTCATTGTCGTAGTCTCCCCACGTGGCTTGAGCAGCATACAAACCAGGTATTTGCACACCACTGTCGTAAAAGCCTTTAGGATCGTTGATGCTGGTTTGATTGCGGTAAACTTTGACAATAGGTTTTCCTTTCCCATCCAGGCTTGTGAGTAGGATATCGAGTTTGCCATCGTTGTTGTAGTCTCCCCAAGCAACCGAAGAGACAAAATCCGTCTTGAAACCGTTGACGGTATCTGTCAAACCGGGAAATTCTAAGCCAATGTCACTGAAAGCGCCATCGCCCAAGTTGCGATAAACTTTAGCGGTTGGCCAGTTTTTGGAATCCGGCACATTGAGCAGAACATCAAGTTTACCGTCGTTGTCATAGTCCCCCCAAGCGACAGCATTGCCACTGGGTGGTAGTGACTCCCCCGTGGGGAGCGCTCCGAGATTTTGAAAGCTGTATTGACCGTTGACAGTGCCTTCGTTGCGGTAGAGTAGAGTGCTTATCCTTGAACTATTTGGGCCAGTTCGCAAGATATCGAGACGACCATCATTGTTAGAATCTCCCCAAGTCACGTAGGAATCTTGTGGGTAAGCATCAGGTAGTGTTGTTTCAAAGGCAAAGTCATTACCTTTGTTGCTGTAGATTGTTCTGCTTTCAGCATTACGACCCCAAGTGTTGTTGTATTCGTAGTTGCTCAGCGCAACATCCAGCCGCCCATCATTGTTGTAATCTCCCCATGCTGAGTTACTACCTCGCAAACCTTTTCGATTAGACTCGCTAAAGCCATATTCGCTACTCCCGCTGGTGTTGTTGTAGATTCGAGTGTTTTCGTAGATTGCGTTACTTCCGAGGATATCCAGTTTGCCGTCATTGTTGTAGTCTCCCCAGATGGCTGAGAACCCAACAGATATCGGCGGAACCTTCGTGTCGCTGAAAATTGCAGCATCCGAAATTTGCACTGTGGCAGAGCTTTGGGTGCCAATATAGGCATTCTGCAGATTGCTAATCTGAAACGCAATTTCTTCTGTTCCCTCAGCTATAGCATCGGGTAAGATGTCAATTGTTAAAGTTTTGCTATTTTCGCCTGGGTTAAAGGTGATATCAGGAGAGAAATTGGGGGAAAAGTTCCAATCTGCTCCCAAAGTTGCTGAACCAATAGGAGGACCTAGGTAGACCCTGGAAATGTCGTTTAGATCCCCAGTGCGAGTGAGAGTAATTTGTGCCTGAACAATTTCTGTGAAACTTTCATTGACTTTATAAGTAGCTTGGGAAAAACTTACCGTGGGAACACTCAAAGGCCGATCGACATTTCCGATAGTTTGCGGCAGATCGATCGATAGGGGTCGATCATTACGTTTCCCAGAGTCGTCAAATATCCGAGATATCGGCGTCGGAGTTGGAGTTGGAGTCGGAGTCGGCGTAACAGATGTTGGAGTCGGAGTCGGCGTGACAGATGTTGGAGTCGGAGTCGGCGTGACAGATGTCGGAGTCGGAGTCGGCGTAACAGATGTTGGAGTCGGAGTCGGCGTGACAGATGTTGGAGTTGGAGTCGGCGTAACAGATGTCGGAGTCGGAGTCGGCGTAACAGATGTCGGAGTCGGAGTCGGCGTAACAGATGTCGGAGTCGGAGTCGGCGTAACAGATGTTGGAGTCGGAGTCGGCGTAACAGATGTTGGAGTAGGTGTCGGCGTGACAGATGTCGGAGTCGGAGTCGGCGTGACAGATGTCGGCGTCGGAGTTGGAGTCGGAGTCGGCGTGACAGTTGTTGGCGTCGGAGTTGGCGCTACATCATTATCAGTAATCGCCACCGCGACATTCGGAATCCCAACAATCCCGTTATACTTAGTATCAGCACTCGCAGCCGTATGAGAAATAGTCCCTGTGTGATTGCCTTCAACAACCGTATCGTCCGTAGCCGTGACTGTAACTGGTTTCGCCACATTCCAGTTAGTAGAGTCAAAAGTAATAGAGCCGATCGCATTTATTTGATTCCCAGTACCGAAACTAATCGTCACAGGTGCCGTCGGCTGCGAAGTAAGTTTAAGGCTGTACGTGCCAGTAGCACCGCCTTCCGTAGCAGTTGTACTCGTCGGTGAAATAGTCACGCCTGCTGTATCGTTGTCAGCAATCGTGGCCGTCACAGGAGAAATCGTCAGGTTGTTATACTTGGTATCCGTGCTGACAGACTTGTGAGCGATCGTGCCACTGTGAGTTCCTTGGGCTATGCTGTCATCGATCGCACTCACAGTCACATTTTGAACAACTTTCCAATTAGCAGGTGTAAAAGTGATAGGTGCGATCGTACTAATTTGAGTCCCCGCATCAAAATTAATCGTCACAGGTGCAGTAGGTGCGCTAGTCAGAAGCACGCCGTAGGTATCCGTTGCACCGCCTTCAGCAATATTTGTACTGCCGGCAGATTGCACGATCGACACACCGGGACTATCGTTATCAGTAATCGATGCCGTCACATTGGGAATCACTTTGCCACTATAATTCGCATCGGTAGTGGTAACTGTGTGAGTGATCGTCCCTGTGTGCGTTCCTTGTGCTACATTGTCGTCGATCGCAGTGACAGTGATAGTCTTTTCGAGATTCCAGTTAGTGCTGTCAAAAGTAATCGGTGTGGCGATCGGGCTAATTGCATTGCCAGTATTAAAGCTAATGTTAACGGGTGCCGTGGGTTGTGCAGTTAGTTTGACTTTGTAACTGCCAGTTGCGCCGCCCTCTGTAGCAGTGATGTTCGTAGGTGCAACGGTGAAGCCGGCAGTGTCATCATTTACGATCGTCATGGTAGCAGTTGCCGTAGTAATTATCGGCGCGCCACCCGGTGAAACAGGATTTGATAGCGTAATTGCGATCGTTTCGTCAGGTTCAACTAATCCATCGCCCAACACATCCAAAGTAATAGTTTTGGCAGTTTCACCCGTTGAAAAAGTGATTTTTCCAGTAGCAGCAATTGCTCCAGAAGTGCCACCGATATTATTGTAGTCGCTGCCATTAGTTGCAGTTCCGGCGATACTATAATCTACCGTACTCCACAGTTCCGTGCTGCCATTGCGAGCGATCGTAAATGTTGCTGGAGTTTTGCCAGAATTGCCTTCGAGAATGCTAGGAGTATTGGCGGCAATAGTATAAGAACTATTCCTGTCCAAGATAAAAACTTTAGCTTGACTGCCACTAACGGCAGTGCCACCTGTAATTTTGCCAAAGTTTAGAACAATTTGTTCGTTACTGTCAACGATATTGTCAGCTTTGATAGTGACTGCAATATTCTGGGTGAGAGTAGTAGTGTTAGCAGCAAAAGTCAGGGATGTAGTTGAAAGAGTGTAATCAGCACCTAAAGTAGCTGTGCTGCTGGGGTCGATGACAATTGGTACAACGACATCGCCGAAAGAACTGCTATTGGTGATAGTAACCGGGATATTGAGTATTGTGTCGGTAGCGCCTTCATTGACATTGTAAGTACCATTTCCTTTTGCACCTACAAAACTTACCTTACTGGGTGTATTGAGCAGCACCGAAACAGTGTTATCTGAGAAGTTCGTTGCAGCAATATCCAGCGCCCCATCTCCATCAATATCCTTCACCACAACGGAAACAGGCCCCACCACAGGAAAGTCAATAGCAGTGCTAAATTGACCATTGCCTGTTCCCAACAGAACTGAAACGGCTTTAGCTGTACCGTTTGTCACGGTCAAGTCAGACTTGCCATCGCCGTTGATATCTCCGGCAGCCAGGAAACTTGTATCTACTGCTAGATTGGGAGCAGCGGTAAAACTTCCAGCGCTTTTTTGTAACAGAATTGAGACGTTTTTAGAGGTAAGATTAGCTACAGCCAAGTCGTCTGTGTTGTCCGCATCAAACTTCCCTACAGTAATAGAATACGGCCCAGTTCCCACTGGGATAGTTGGCCCATTAGTAAAGACTCCTTTGTTGTCTGCCAACAGAATCGAAACTGTGTTACCTGTGCGATTGGCGACAGCCAAGTCGTTTTGTTGACCGCCGCCATCAAAGTCGCCCACGGTGATGGAAGTGGGCTGTATTCCTACCAAAAGGTTTTTAGGAGCAGCAAAAGTCCCGTCGGGATTTTGCAACAGAATTGAGACGGCGCTATTAGTATTAGGTACGCCGGTGGCGCGAGTAGTCGCTATGGCTATATCTTGCCGACCGTCACCATTAAAATCTGCCGCAGCAATGTAATTAGCAAAAATCTTCGAGTCGAAAGATAGATTGACGGGAGCACCTAAACCACTACTACTCCCAAAAAACATTGATACAGAACCATTGCCATTATCCACAACCAAGTCGTCATAGTTATCTGAGTTAAACTTGGCTATGGCAAGTGCTGCACTCCCCTTGGGCAAGTTAGTAGCAGTGTTAAAGCCACCGGTGGTATTTCCTAACAGAATGGATATGCTAGAAGTGCCGCCTCCGGGAGCGTTACTATTCGCCACGGCTAAGTCTTTGATGCCGTCGCCGTTAAAGTCTCCGACATCAACCAAGACGGGATTTGAACCCACAGGGAAGTTGCTAGCTGCCTTGAAACTATTCAAAACGTATTCATAACCCGCTAACACTTCGGGTGCAAATACCAGCGGTGTCTTAATTTCCCCGGTTGTTGCTTCGAGTTTCCAATCGCCACCTTTTGTCGCGCTTCCCGTGAGGTTTTTGGAAGCTGCAACATTGGTATTTGTGAGTTGGGCGATGCGCTGGATGAAAGCAAAACCATCTCGATCCAAATCTACATCTAAATCTCTGGCTGGTTCCCCGGTACCGCCGGGGAATGAATTCCCCGTCTCATAGCGCAAGTCCTCTGAAGAGGACTGAATAAATGAGTTGTTTTCAGTCGGTTTCAACCGACTTGCGCTATGAGACGGGGGTTTGAACCCCCGGCGGACTTTCGGGCAAATCCGAAGTGCTGATGCCACATTACAACCATAAATCAGAATGTCCGCGCCTTGTGTGAAAGCACTGGGCCACTGCCGCAATTTCTCGGAGTAAGCCTCTACATTGTCTAAACTCAAGCTACCGCTACCCAGTTGCAAGCGGCCGGGAGTGCCGTGAGAAATGATGTGGATGCTGTCAATATTTGTGCGATCGGCTAAGATTTGAGTAATTTGGTCGATCGCATCCTCGTTCCCATCCAACACTACAACTTCCGTACCGGGTGTTACCCCAGACACCAAACTTTGATAATTTGGTACTTGACTGTCGATAAAGGCGATCGAACTTCTAGAAACTTGAGTATTTAAATTTGGCATAAGACACCTATTTATAGCGAAAAAAAGACAATAATTTCCCTATTTCGCGACTTGCGTCCGAAACTATTCCTGAAGGTTGTAGCAACCATAACAGTCTTTCAAGAGAATATATGTAAAGTTTTGCTTAAAAATATCTGTTTAAGTAAAGTTTTGATGAAGATGGGGAAAATTATTAAGTAATATTGCGGAAGATCGATTGTGCCGTGTCCCTACGGGCTCTATCGATGTGGCGTGTACTTCATAAACGTGGAATCTGCTGTATGTGCGATCGGGGCTTTATTTCTGAGCTAATATAGCATCATAATCACCATAAGTCCCTATCCAAAAGCATACAATACCTTCAGATTTCTCAACTCCCAGGGCTCGGTAACTATCGCCTACTCGCACCGATTGTAATTGCTTTCGCCTGCCAACTTTTTTTAAATGCAGCGAAGGGTGATATGGATCGACTTTGAGTAATTCATAATTTTTATCGGCTAAGACTTGTATTTCTTTAGGTAGCTGGTGATAGCAGTGCCAAAAACGCGGTAAAGTCAGATGCTTCATAACACTTTAGCCAATCCAGCTTCATACTCTGCATCAACTTCATCAAGTAGCGCATCTAACCGCCCATCCTCCAAATCCTCTTCAATTTGCCGATCCCAGACTTGTTGGCGATACTCTATCAGCCAAGTAGTTAACTCCGATAGTTCTTTAACCGACAAGTTCATAATTACTGTTTCAAGTTCTTTGACGCTCATACATTTTGCCACATCATTATACGATCAGTATACCAAATTATTTAAGGGCGATCGCACTTATTTCAAACCCGAATCAATCTCAGCCAAAAGCCTCTGGGCCTCCCCGCACAAAGCAGCGTGACAGCAACCATTACTCGCCAACAATCCCCCCCACTGACTGACATCTCCTCGGTTATATTGCAAAGCAGAACCATCAAAACGAGTAAATTGACCGCCCGCCTCGGTCAAAATCAATTCCGGCGCCGCCAAATCCCAATCCTTCGGCGCAGACTTCCCCGAAAGCGCAATATAAACATCAGCTTTTTGTTCGACAATCGTCGCAATCTTGCAGCCGATGCTACCGACAGCCAGTTGATTTTGGCAGGGAAATTTGTGCAATAATCGATTTAGGCGATCGTCCCGGTGACTGCGACTGGTTACTATAGATAAATCTGCCACTATATTGCGTGCAGAAACCTGCAATTTCACCGCAGAACCCCCGCGACTTTCCCCAAAAGCACCAGCATCGCGGATGGCATAATAAATCTTTTGTTGTTGCGGCCAAGCCACAACGGCTAATACGGGTTTCCCCTCGAAAGCTAAAGCAATATGAACGGCAAATTCACCAGTTTTATCAATAAAATCGCGCGTTCCATCCAAAGGGTCAATAATCCAAACCCAAGATTGAGGTAAAGGAACTTTGCCGCAAGTTTCTAAATAACATTTGTAAGTTTCTTCGCTGAGATAGCCAAATTCTGCATTCCCTAAAACTGACTGCAATTCATCTAGGATGTAAGAATTTACAGCGACATCCGCAGCCGTAACAGGCCCGTCTTTTTGTTCTTGAATGTCGAGGTTGGGAGTATTGGCATCAGGGCGATAATAGGATTGTAAAATATCTGCGGCACCCCAAGCAACTTTTTGGGAAATTTCGCTTAATTCTTCGAGACTTTTCATGTTTTAAACCGCAGATAAACGCTAATTAACGCAGATAGATATTAGTATTTGCAAGTTGTCAACTGACAACAGTCAACAGTCAACTGTCAACTGTCTACGACCAATTAATATGAGGATATTTCCATTCATAATAATTGGGAAACACAAAATTAGTAAACGAAACCGAAATACTCACCTCTAGCGATTTTACATGATGCCACCAACCGACAGGAATAAAGATAACTTCTCCGGGTTCCAAAATCACCTCAATGATTTTCGCATCTCTGTAAAGCGGATATTTATCGTAGTCAGGATTTTCGCCGTCAACCTTGCTGAAAACTCCGACATGATTGTAAAGCAGAGGCGTTTGCTGCGGACAAATCAACTTAATTAGTTTGCGTCCCGATACCTGTGCTAAAACTAAGTTAACTGGGTCGTGGTGCAGTGGCGTAATTGTACCTTTAGGGCCGAACCAAAAGAAAACTCTGCCTTTTGTATCGTCGGGATTGAGGTATTCTGGGAAAATTTCAAAGTCGTTGAATAGTGGTTTAAATTCTTCTCTTTCCAGAGTTTGGTTGTTAGCAACCATGTAGCAGTCGTTGCTGGGGCCGCCGTTGACAACCATATCTACATACTCGCGGAAGAGAACGGTTTTTTTGTGGTTGTGTACCTTAATTTCGTAATCCGGATCAGAGTTGCGGTTGGCTTGAATTTCTACCGCTGCATCGCCGTATTTTTCCTGCAAATACTCCGGCGTCCACAACTGTAAAGCTTTCCAGTTGTGCATGATGTTGGTGATAATTACCGGAGTATTTTTGGCGTAGTAATTTTCTAGGAAATATTCTCGGGAAAGGCTGCTTTTGCGTTCGATTGCGCCAAACTTGGACGAGAGGGCTGCTAGTTGATTGTTGATGCTGAGTTGCGATTCTAGTTTTTGCAGCAACTGTACATATTGACTACCTGCTTGGAAGTATGGATGAGAGGATATTTTAGTAACTTCTGCGGTTGCTGTTTCGGCATCAATACCTGTATTTATTAGACCTTGAATGATGTCTGCATCTGGTTGATTTAATAATTTGTTTGCCGCCACCCACTGTTTCAGGTTGTCTGGGACTTCTGGCTTGCTTGGCGCTGCTGCGAGTAAATTGGGCAAGTTTTGCGTCAGCCATTCTAGATTAACCTGTTGTTCTTCGGTGAGGGTAATCCGCAAGGGGGGAAGTGTGATAGTTAGGGGTTGGGTGTTAGGCATGATTCGAGTGTTTTGTTTTAGGGTAGTTTGGTTGTGCTTCAAGTTGCTTAACTAATATAGCAATCTTGTTTGATTTGTGAATGAGTTTTTTTATGAGCCCCAAAAATGAACAGGCGAGACGCCTGTTTCACGGCTAAGGAAGAGAGAGAGGGTTGCTATCACTATTTTAGCTTAACAAGTGTTGGCTCTTATAGTTTTCTGGGTGCGATCGCTTTTTTCCGGATTTTTTGGTTAACTTAAAGTTAAGGTTGCAGATTTTTTATCCAGTCGCGGGTTCCGAAAACTTTGCAGGAATCGGAAGCTATCTTAGCTGCGGCGGTTAGGGCGTTTGTAAAGTTTTTTTGTAAAATGTAGTGGCAGAAAGCGCCGTGAAAGATGTCGCCTGCGCCTAAAGTGTCTGCGGCTTTGATTTGAGGAACTTCTAAACTGCCGAAACTGCCATTGCTAAAGTATTGAATTGGTTGTTCGCCGCGAGTGATGGCAATGTTGGGAATTCCGGCTGCTGACAAATAGGCAAAGACTTGTTTGGAATTGTGACAGTCGGGCGGATGGAAATTATCCGAACACACAGCCCATTCAACGAAGGGTAATATTTGCTCTAATCCGGGTTTCCAACTGCCGCCATCGAGGACAATTGGAATGTTTTTTGTTTTGGCAAGTTGAGCAATTTCTGTGCTGGCTGCGATTTGATGTCCGTCAAATAGTATGATATTAACTGATGTTAAAATATCCTGGTTAATTGCTTGACTGTCAACCTGAGATTTAGTAGCATTAATCGAGATTACTGCCCGATCGCCCGTTGCTTGAGTTACGATAATCGAAGAAACTGCCGGCGAGTGCGATCGCCCTGGCTGCAAATCGATTATCCTGACATTGTACTCTGCTAAGTCTGCACAGATTAATTGGGCGATCGCGTGAGTGCCCAAAACCCCCGCCAACACCGCCGCATTTCCCAAAGCGCTAAAAGCAACCGCAGCATTTGTCGCCGGCCCGCCCGCAGCAATGGTACAATCAGCAGCAACAACTTTCTGATTTTCCCCCGGAGGCTTCTCGGCTAAATAAACTAAATCCAAAGTCGCCAATCCCAAAAACAATCCAGTTGCCATATCTGTCTTACTTTTTTATTCTTATATTTGTGCTTAAATCTTGTGGCATGGGCGTCCCGCCCGTGTTCCATCTGTGGCTAAAAACTCCCAACCATCAAAATGCAGCCAAATCCCAATACAGGAACACTTTACATTGTCGGAACGCCGATCGGCAATCTCGAAGACATGACGTATCGCGCCATCCGAATTTTGCAAACAGCAGACTTCATCGCCGCCGAAGACACCCGCCACACAGGGAAACTTTTACACCACTTCCAAATCAAAACGCCCCAAATCAGCTATCACGAACATAACCAACAGCAACGACTCCCCGAATTCATCGACAAACTGCTGTTAGGAAAAAGTATCGCCCTCGTCACCGACGCCGGAATGCCAGGAATTTCTGACCCCGGATACGAATTAGTCAAAGCCTGCGCCGATGCTAATATTAACATTATTCCGATTCCCGGCCCCAGCGCCTGCATTGTGGGGATAAGTGCATCGGGATTGCCTACAGACAGATTTGTATTTGAAGGATTCTTACCAACCAAAGGTCAAGAACGCCAGCGGAGTTTAGAAAGTGTACAAATAGAATCCCGCACTATTATTTTATACGAATCTCCCCACCGGTTGCGCCAAACTTTACAAGATTTAGCAAACACCTTGGGAAACGACAGACAGATTGTGCTGGCGCGGGAATTGACAAAAATGCACGAAGAGTTTTGGCGTGGTAGTATAGAAAGCGCGATCGCACTTTACACCACACGCGAACCCCAGGGAGAATTTACCCTGATAATTGCCGGCATCCAAACAGACGCACCAATTTTCTCAGAAGAAGCCATCAAAGCCGAATTACAAACATTAATAGGAGAAGGCATAAGTCGTTCCCAAGCCAGTCGCCAACTAGCCCAACAAACATCCCTCCCCCGACGCCAAATCTACCAACTAGCCCTGACACTTGACGACAGCGAATCACCCGAACAACTCCCTTGATGACTTGTGAATAACTCTCTCTTCTCCTCCTCTGCGCCCTCTGCGCCCTCTGCGGTTAAATAAAAAAAGTCAAATAATCACACTAACAAATTATATGGTACGCGGAAACTACGATCGCCAAAAACCCTACTTACACAACCCCCACATCAACAAACCAATCGCCGAAATCTATGCAGACTTAGACGCCTTTAGCTGGGAGATATTTGAAGATCAACCCCACCGCTTCGATACAGTAAGTTTCTACGTCTTGCTGCCGCCGCTGTTTTACGAAGGAAAATTCATCAAAGGGATTTACTTCAGCGAAGCAGTAGAACTCATCAACAAACTCTTTCCCCAACTTTCCTCAGCATTTTTCTCCTTCACCTATTCCCCCGGAACTTCCTATTCTTGGGCGCCCGTAGCCGATGCCTACTCTAGTTTATACAAAAACCCGCACCGAGCCAAGTGGTTTCGCGAAACCTATCCCGATCGCGCCAACAAACCAATCATACCACTGCAAGACACCGACTTTATCAACGAATACTTAATTTCCCCTCGCAACGTCCCCGCCAAAGACATCGACATCCTCGCAGTCGCCCGTATTTCCGAAGAAAAGAACTTGCCGATGATTGCCAAAGCCTTAAAAATTTACCGCCAAAAGTATCCGCAAAAACCTATAAAATTAACAGTTGTCAGCGGTCACGATTTTGATATCAACAACTTGAAAACTCTCGACGAATACGCCTTAAAAGAATGGCACCAAGTAGAGGAGATTTTAGGCAATCCTTCCGACTACATCAACTTACTACCGCGAGTTGACTACTACCAAGAAATCCCCAACTATTATTCGCGGGCGCAAGCATTCGTCCTCGGTTCCCTCCTCGAAGGCAAAAACCGGGGAATTACCGAAGCAATGAGTTGCAATGTACCAGTAATTTGTTTTGAAGAATTCAACCAATACGCCCGAGGAAACTCGCCAGTTTTCCCAGAATGTGCGGGTCTTTACGCCAAATTTGACCCTGAATCTTTAGCTGATACGATTCATACAGTTTTGGAAAATCAAACGGAATTCAAACCGCGATATCAGTATTTAAAGCATTGCGGTCGGAAAAACTTTTTCAACACTTGCCTTGACAGTTTTCCTTACTACCAGCATAACATTCCCGACTACAAACCGGGAGCAGCATTTAAGAATTTGTGGCTGGATTTGGCGGTGCAGCAAAATTATCAAGTTAGTTTGGATAGTTTTTTGTATGGAGGTTCTCACTTGTCTCACATTCGCGGCACAAATGCGATTGGGCAGAATCTCGCCGAATTAACCAAGTTTTTAGGATAGTTGAAAATTAATATGTAGGGTGTGTGAGTTAGTTTTTTTTCAGGTTCGTAGTACGGACTTTAGTCCGAATCCAAGAAGGACTGAAGTCCTCACTACAAACCTGTTTGTATTACGGGTTCGTAGTACGGACTTTAGTCCGAATCAAAGAAGGACTGAAGTCCTCACTACAAACCAGGTTCGTAGTACGGACTTTAGTCCGAATCCAAGAAGGACTGAAGTCCTCACTACAAACCTGGTTCGTAGTACGGACTTTAGTCCGAATCCAAGAAGGACTGAAGTCCTCACTACAAACCTGGTTCGTAGTACCGACTTTAGTCCGAATCCAAGAAGGACTGAAGTCCTCACTACAAACCTGGTTCGTAGTACGGACTTTAGTCCGAATCAAAGAAGGACTGAAGTCCTCACTACAAACCTGGTTCGTAGTACCGACTTTAGTCCGAATCCAAGAAGGACTGAAGTCCTCACTACAAACCTGGTTCGTAGTACGGACTTTAGTCCGAATCAAAGAAGGACTGAAGTCCTCACTACAAACCTGGTTCGTAGTACCGACTTTAGTCCGAATCCAAGAAGGACTGAAGTCCTCACTACAAACCTGGTTCGTAGTACGGACTTTAGTCCGAATCAAAGAAGGACTGAAGTCCTCACTACAAACCTGGTTCGTAGTACGGACTTTAGTCCGAATCCAAGAAGGACTGAAGTCCTCACTACAAACCTGTTTTTATTACTCGTGATTGACGGGCCCCGATATAAATGCAATCTGATGCACCAGACTTCAGATGTAATTCTCGATACTAAAATCTAAAATCTAAAATATAAAATGGTATTAGGATGTCATTTAGCAGGAGAAACACAGAATGCACGACTTAAAAGTTGTCATCATCGGTGCCGGAATTGGCGGGTTAACTGCGGGTATCGCCCTCCAACAAGCAGGTTATGAAGTTGCAATTTACGATCGCGTAAAAGAACTGCGTCCAGCCGGGGCCGGCATCTCCATGTGGTCGAACGGCGTCAAAGTGCTCAACCGCTTGGGTTTAGGCGAAAACATGGCAAAAATTGGCGGCAAAATGGAGCGCATGGAATACCGCACCAAAATCGGTCAACTGCTAAATGACATCGATTTAATGCCACTAATTCAACAAGTCGGTCAGCGTCCTTATCCGGTGGCACGCCGCGATTTACAACAAATGTTATTAGCAGCTTTTAAGGGAGAAGTCAAGCTCGATCGCAAATGTGTTGCTGTAGAAGAAGATGCCACGGGTGTAACTGCAATCTTTGAAAATGGAGACAAAGCGCGGGGCGATTTGCTGGTGGCTGCTGACGGCGTTCGCTCAATTTTGCGTACCTATGTATTGGGCCGCGAAGTAAAGCCGAAATACGGCGGTTATATCAATTGGAACGGGCTAGTACCGGCGGATGAAGCACTAGCGCCAAAAAATACCTGGGCGATTTATGTCGGTGACTGCAAGCGCGCCTCATTAATGCCCGTAGCGGGCGATCGCTTTTACTTTTTCTTCGATGTTCCCTTAACTACCGGAACTCCCGCAAATCCCGACAATTACAAAGCCGAACTTAAAGAACATTTTACAGGTTGGGCCGCACCAGTGCAATTGTTGATAGAAAGATTAGATCCAGCAACAGTCGCCCGCCCCGAAATTCACGACGTAGGGCCGATCGACTCCTACGTTCGCGGTAGAGTTGCTTTGCTAG
Source organism: Microcoleus sp. bin38.metabat.b11b12b14.051 (assembly GCF_013299165.1). Classification (NCBI taxonomy): domain Bacteria; kingdom Bacillati; phylum Cyanobacteriota; class Cyanophyceae; order Oscillatoriales; family Microcoleaceae; genus Microcoleus; species Microcoleus sp. bin38.metabat.b11b12b14.051. The sequence continues at coordinate 284,680 of NZ_JAAFKD010000005.1, read as the reverse complement.
GAGATTCTGCCCACGCTACCTGCCCAGATTTGGGCCAGGGAGGCTGTCAAGCCATGGAAGACGGACTCGTACTCAGCAACTACCTCTCGACTACGAATTTGGGGGTAGAATACGCGCTCAAACGTTACGAAACTGAGCGCAAGCAGCGGGCGAATGCAGTTGTAGAAAAAGCGCGCCAACGTGCCGAACAAATTCATGGTAAAGATCCGCAGGTGACACAACAGTGGTACGAACAACTAGCTAAGGAACAGCCAACTGATGTGACAGATGCGATCGCCAAAGTTATCATGGCAGGGCCCTTGCATTAGCACAATCTAGCGGGAAAATCAATCAAAAATCAGCATTTAAGATTACAATAATGTCAGGCAAACTTACTACTCACGTTCTCGACACAGCCCGCGGCTGTCCAGCGGCAAATATGTCGATCGCCCTGCAATCAATTGACCCCAACTCCGGCGCCAAAACCCTGCTAAAAACTGTAACAACAAATGCTGACGGCCGCACCGCTGCTCCGCTATTATCAGAAAGCGAGTTCAAACCGGGAATTTACGAATTAGTATTTGCCGTTGGCGAATACTTCGCCCAATTCGCCGAAAATTTACCCGACCCGCCTTTTTTAAACAGCATTCCGATTCAGTTCGGTATCGCCGATCCAACCTCACACTATCACGTACCGCTGTTAGTTTCGCCTTGGTCGTACAGCACCTATCGCGGTAGTTGACAGTTGACAGTTGACAGTTGACAGTTGACAGCTTTATTCAGTTGACAGTTGACAGTTGACAGTTGACAGTTGAAAGTTGAAAGTTGACCAATTACCATCTTTTAATTAAAGAGGGGAGATGTCAAATAATTATTTTTATATCAAAAAAGTACCATGTTAGTCACAAAACAACCTGTTTTCAAACGCTTTTGGTATCCCGTGATTCCCCTCGCCGAGTTGGGCGACGAACCCAAATCTTTTGTATTGTTAGGTCAGCCGATCGCACTTTGGCTCGATTCCGCAGGAAAACCCGCAGCAGTAGAAGACCGTTGCTGTCACCGCACAGCTAAACTTTCCCTGGGAAAAGTTGTCAGCGGCAACATTTCCTGTGCTTATCACGGCTGGACGTTCAACTCGTCAGGAACTTGCGTCCGCGTTCCCCAACAGCCAAACGGCGCGATTTCTCCTAACTACAAGATAAAATCTTATCAGGCTTGCGATCGCTACGGATACGTTTGGGTTTGTTTGGGCGAACCCATCGCAGATATTCCCGATATTCCCGAAGCCGCAGACCCCAACTACCGCCAAATTCACGAATTTTACGAACCTTGGAATTGTGCGGGATTGCGGGTGATGGAAAACGAATTAGATATGGCTCATCCTACTTTTGTACATACCACAACTTTCGGCAGCGAAGAACATCCCACGCCGGATGTGATGGAGTTTACAGAAACAGAATGGGAACTGCATTACCGCAGCGTTTTGGGTGTCGCCAATCCGGCACAGCAACAGCAGAACTTAAAAATAGAGCAGCAAGAAACCGTGCGGACAATAGACGGAACTTGGTTTCTGCCGTTTACTGTCAAGCTGCGGATTGCTTACCCAAACGGACTCGTTCACATCATCGTCAATACCATGACTCCGATTGACGATTATACTTCTCAAATGGTGCAGTTTTGTCTCCGCAACGATACAGAAAATGAGGTAAAAGCCAGGGATATTATTGCTTTCGATCGCGCTGTTACTTTAGAGGACAAGCGGATTTTAGAAACCACCGATTCGGACGTGCCGCTCGACATCGCGCAAGAGCAGCATATGCTGACAGATAAGCCGGGAATTATCATCCGCCGCAAAATTGCTGCACTGTTGAAAGCTCACGGCGAAGTCGAACAAACTAAAGTCAGTTGACAGTTGACAGTTGACAGTTGACAGTTGACAGTGTGTAGCTGTAGGGTGCGTCGCCCTCGAAAATCTTTAAATGCGATCGACAATCTCATAGCGACGCACCACACGAATACTGTTGCTTGAATGTTAATAATTGGCATTAATTAATTTGAGCGATCGAGTAAATCCACCTAATTCAACATAAAATATGAATAGCTCTCAAACTTGCTGTGTATATCTTCTTCTGTCTTCCTTCTTCCTTCTTCCTTCTTCCTTCTTCCTTCTTCTTAGCAATGCAATACTCCCTAGTTGAACTCAACGGAATGAATCAGGAGGCGTTTACAGAAGCCTTGGGCGAGATTTTTGAACATTCGGCCGCGATCGCCCGTCGCACTTGGGACGATCGCCCTTTTGCCTCCACAGCCGACTTGCACGCTAAAATGGTAGCTGCGGTCAATTCCACAACTGGGCAAGAAAAATTAGCTTTAATTCAAGCACACCCCGACTTGGGAAGCAAAGCAAAAATGGCTGTAGCATCGGTTAACGAACAAGCCGGTGCAGGTTTGGATCGGCTATCTGTCGCAGAGTTCGATCGCTTTCAATTTCTCAACCGAGAATACCGCGAAAAGTTTGGTTTCCCCTTCATTGTGGCGGTGAAAAATCACACAAAAACCACCATTCTCGAAGCATTTGAACGCCGCCTCGACAATTCCCCGGAAGCTGAAATGCAGCAGGCTTTAGCAGAAATTTATCAGATTGCGCGGTTTCGTCTGGACTCGGCTATTAAGAAAGAGGACTGAAGTCCTCACTACGAACCTTGTTTCTTGAGTCGGCGTCGGCGGACATCGTTTGTATAAACCTGGTTTCAACCGCCGAGTCAGCTAACAAAAATGAGATATCACCCGATCGACCGATACATTCCGCCCAAATAGTTGTACAATAGTATCATAAGGCACAGAAAAAGATTCGGACATACCCTCGCTCAGCGCTGCTGATGCCAGGGAGAGTGGTGACAGGTTTCGATGTGCCTCCCAGAAACATCAACATCTTGGAGGCAAATTTATGCAATTCTTCAACCGTCAAGCAACCAAAAAATCCCCCGCGCCGACACCCGTAACAGACATCAAACCGGTGCAGCACGAAGAACCTTTAGGCCATATGCACGGTAATTTCCGGCACTGGATTTGGTTGAATCCATCCCATCACCGCGCCCAATAAATCAGGTATTTCTCGGCGGCGGCAAACAAGGCATACAGTACGGTTCCCATCACTGCCAAAACCATCAATCCTGCAAAACCTAAAGGCACGTCAAAATTAGAACTGGCGGTGACAATTAAGTACCCAATGCCTTTGTTAGAGGCTACTGTTTCAGAAATTACAGTACCGACAAAGGCCAGGGAAATTGCCACTTTCAGCGAGGCAAAGACGTATGGTAAGGTGTGGGGGAATCCAACTTTTTGGAAAATTTCGAGCTGCGATGCACCCAACGATCGCATTACATCTTTCATCTCTGGTTCTACTGTATCTAGTCCCAAGGCTACGTTAACTGCGATCGGGAAAAACGCCAGCAAAAAAGCCGTCAAAATTGCCGGCACCGTACCGATGCCAAACCACAGCGCAAATAGTGGCACTAACGCTACTTTCGGAACAGTATTGAATCCCACTAACAACGGGTAAAGAACCACATAGGCAATGCGCGAATATCCAATGACAAACCCCAGCACTACGCCGGCCACAATTGCCAGCATAAAACCCGCTAAGGTTGTAAACAAGGTTTGTCCTGTGTTTTCAATCAGTGCCTTACTTTGGTTGAAACTTGCAGCAATAATCGCTGAAGGTGCGGGCAAGTTGTACGGGGGAATTTTGAACAAAAATACCAGAATTTCCCACAACACGAACAGCAAGATTGTTGCAGCAAGCGGCATCACAATGCTGGCTGTTTTTGACCGAGCAAATCTCTCTAAATTATCCATTGCTTTCTCAAATGTCTGCTCAAATATTTTAGTTTGGGACGCACTCGCTCCCTAAGAAACCGGGTTTTTTAGATATTGAGGGTTTTCAGCACGTATGCGGGTTAAAAACCCGGTTTCTGACCCCCCGTGCATCTGTCACTCAACGATTAATTACGGTGAATGTGGCGCCTCAACTCTGCAACAATGTGGTTGAATTCATCTGAAACTATCATATCTAAAGTGACAGGACGTGGCAGGTTAACTTTGACTTTATAGACGATCGAACTCGGGCGCGGGCCCATCACATAAATTGTATCTGACAAAAATACAGCCTCCCGCAAGTCGTGAGTGATCAGGATACAAACGCACTTCACTCGCATCCACAAATCTTGCAGCATCACCCACATTTCCTCGCGGGTGAAAGCATCTAACGCGCCAAAAGGTTCATCTAGCAGCAGTATTTCCGGTTGGTGAATTAACCCCCGACACAGCGAAGCCCTTTGTCGCATTCCTCCCGAAAGTTGCCACGGAAACTGTTTCTGAAAGTCTTGCAGTCCGACTGTAGTTAGCAATTCTTGTGCCGATCGAATAAACTTTGCCTTGTGCTGCGGATCTTTGAATTCTCGCTTGTAGGGCTGCACTACTTCCAGCGGTAGCAGAACGTTGTCGAGGGTATTGCGCCAAGGCAAAAGCACGGGATTCTGAAAGGCAATTCCGACATTTTTTAGGGGTTTAGTAATCTTTTTTTCCCGCATCCGTATTTCGCCGAGCGGTGCTGGAGCTAGCCCGGAAACCATCCTCAAAATAGATGTTTTACCGCAGCCACTCGGCCCGACAAATGACACAAATTCTCCTTGGGCGATCGACAACGAAATTTCGTCAATGATGCGTCTGGGTTGACCATCTACTCGGTACTCTAAACCCACGCGATCGAATTCCAAAAGCACGGGTTCTTTCGTTTCTATCGCCTCTGTTGACGTTGTATGCTGTACCATAATTAGTCTACCTCTTTTCTTGAGTAAGCGATTAGCATTGTTCTGTATACAGGACGGCTTTAAAAATCGTATATTCCATATATTGTCGATGGTCTTGAATCTTTCTATATCGCCAAATACAAAAAGTTTTCAATCACACCAACTCACCATTAAGTGCTGTAAGTGCTGGGGAAAATATTAATCGATCCTAACCTATTGTTGTTTGACAAAAGAGAAAAAACTGTATATGTGTATACAGTATTCATTATTCATATAATGTATTGTATGCAAGAATCCCTGGCAAAGCTTAACTTTGAGGCAATACCTCCAAAGATTAGTAAGCATATTTGGCGTGTTCAAGGGGTTTTAGCGTTGGTTTGTTGTTCAAATAGTAAGCTTTTTTGTGATGAAAAATAGTTGGTTAGTACGATCGCTCTCCCTAATATTGATTGCAGCCCCAGTCGTCCTGAGTAGCTGTCAATCTCAACAGCCCAACGCCACAACTACTCCAGCAGCGGGAGGATCAACAGCCACAACGGCGGCTGACACCACGCAGAAACGTGCCATCAAAGTCAATCCCTCTTGGCTGCTCCAAGGCGATAATGCACCGCTGACGATCGCCATTGACAAAGGCTATTTCCCCGCAGAAGGATTGGATGTTAAAATCGAGCGGGGCTATGGTTCCTCAGACACCATCACCAAAGTTGCAGCCGGTCAGTTCGAGATCGGATTTGGCGATATTTACTCGATGATGGAGTTCAACGCCAAGAATCCCAACGATCCAGTAGTAGCAGTTGCAGTGCCTTATAATCGATCGGCTTTTGCGATTGTCAGCCTCAAGTCGAGCAACATAGCAGATCCTAAAGGATTGACAGGCAAAAAGCTAGGAGCTCCCGCAGGAGATGCACCGCGTAAACTGTGGCCGGTATTTGCCGAAAAAGTCGGCGTGCAGCCCGACGCCGTAGAGTGGATTACAATGGAACCAAAGCTGCGGGAAACATTATTAATTAAAGGCGATATCGATGCAGTGAGCGGATTTGCCACAACCATCATCCCTGCACTAGAAAAAGCAGGCAAAAAACCAGAAGATATAAATATCTTCTACTATAACGAGAACGGTCTAGATTTGTACGGAAATGCGATCGTCGTAAAAAAAGTGTTTCTCGACAAAAATCCCGAAGTAGTCAAAGGATTTTTGAGAGCGTATTTTAAAGGACTGCAAGACACATTAAAAGATCCAGCAGCCGGATTGGAATCTGTCGCAAAAGCGGGAGATAGCTTAATGGACAAAAACGCCGAGAAACGCCGCCTGCAAATCGCCTTAGAACGGCTCTACATCTCTCCCGAAGTTGAAAAAGTTGGCTTGGGCGGAGTCGATCCAACCCGTCTGGAAGCAACAGCAAAACAAGTAGCAGGAGCCTTAAAAATAGAAGCTCCCCCAGTCAATAAAATATTTGATGAAAGCTACTTACCTCCTCTAGAGCAGCGAGCGTTACCTCCAGCAGCCGATCGCAAACCCTTGACCTAAAAAATGACTGAAGTCATCAAAAGTTCGTAGTGAGGACTTCAGTCCGCAAGTTCGTAAAGTTCGTAAAGTTCGTAGTGAGGAATGAAGTCCTCTCTTAAGAATGACTAAAGTCATTACTACAAACATTTTAATTGCATTCGCTATATACGGTGTGAGGATCATGTCTAAATTTTTAAATTCCCAAATCCTGCTGACAGCAACGCCAGCACTACTTTGGATTAACCTGCTGCATTCTCCAGCCAGCTCTGCTGCGGAAATACCCGCTACAGAAACTCAAGAAATAATAGCCTCGCCAGCAGAACTACCGCTAGTTGAAGCTTTCGAGTCACCAAGTGCGATCGCCAAAATTGAAACAGCGACAAATCCTGCGGTTGCGCCACAAACAACCGCTGATGTCAAACAAGAAAATAAAGAAAATTCCGATAGTATTTCCCTTGCAACAGACAGGGAAAAAACAGCAGAATTTTCTCCCAAAAATGAAGTCATCCAGACGAATATAGAAACAGAAAAATCCGGCACGTTACCAGTTGCGATAGAGCCAAATCCCACACAGGCAAATCCGGGAACGACGCCAGAACTAACCGCCGATATTTCACCCAAATCACCAACAAATAGAGAAGCGGAAGTCGTCGCAGTTCCTCAACTAAATAATCTCCAACCGACAGATACACCCACTCAAAAATCCAGCGAATCAAACCTCTTATCAGAATCAATTCAAACCCCAGAAAAACCAGCACCGACAAGCATCGCCGAAATCTCACAACCAGACAGCCTAGAAGTAACCGATCCTTCCGCTTTACCGGAGATTGAACAGGTTACTTCAGTGTCCCAGCTCAGCGATGTCAAACCCACAGATTGGGCATTTCAAGCACTGCAATCATTAGTTGAACGCTACGGCTGCATAGCTGGATATCCCGACGGCACCTATCGGGGAAATCGAGCGATGACTCGCTACGAATTCGCCGCCGGTTTGAATGCTTGTCTCGATAAAGTTGCTGAGTTAGTAACAGCAGGAACCTCAAATTTAGTTAAAAAAGAGGATGTACAGAAACTCCAGAGACTGCAAGAAGAATTTGCAGCAGAACTAGCAACGCTGCGCGGTAGAATTGATGTCCTAGAAGCTCGGACGGCGAATCTAGAATCGAATCAATTTTCAACTACAACGAAACTTAATGCTACCGTTTGGTTCAATCTAACATCAGCATTTCCGACAGGTGATATTAGGGCAGAACGCAGCAGCACCGCCCCTGGAAGCCCATTTGCTCCGCCAACTCGCGATGCCAACAATCGACCGACTCGCGTCGAGCGCGGGCAGCCTGAAACTACTTTTAGTTACTACGCTTTCCTGACGCTAAATACTTCGTTTACTGGCAAAGATTCGCTGGTGACTCAGTTGGTTTTTGGCAACGGCAACTCGCCTGCAAACGAATTGGTTTCGGCTGGTTTTTACAACTCGTGGGGAACTCCTTTTTTAGATCAAACGGGCGCGCCGACGGCTAATGTTGTGGGAATTCGCGAGATGTCCTACACGTTTCCTGTCGGAGATAAAGTCCAAGTTGCGATCGGGCCGCGATTGAATTATTATCGATATTTCGATGGCAACCGTTTCACGTTTTTTATGAAAGGGGCAACGAGTTTTAACTCGACCGGCAGTACACTGTTGAATGCGGTCGATCGCGGTTCTGGTGCTGTTGTGAGTTGGCAAGTTGCCAAGCCGCTGAAGTTGACGGCTGCTTATATGGCTGAAAATACAGAATTTTTGAATCCTGCCGTATTTAATACTGCTAGCAATCCCAGGGATGGTTTGTTTAACAGTTCCAACACCATGACAGCGCAGTTGGAATACGCCCCTAGCAACTCTTTCAATCTGCGGCTGATTTACGCGCGATCGAGCCTCAAACCTTATAATGGATTTATTGGCGGTGCTGTGGGCGAACCGCTACCTTACGGTTATGCCGATGACGGTTTTGGGGGAAGAGTTAGAGACTCCGGTGCCGATACTTTTGTGGTTAATTTTGATTGGTTGCTGGGCCGGAATTTTGGTTTATTCGGGCGGTATTCCTACGGACAGCTTGAAATAAATCCGGTAAATCGCGATCGCTCTGGCGGAGACATTAAAGTACAATCTTTTCAAGTTGGGATGGGATTTCCCGATCTTGGAAAAAAGGGCGCGCTGGGTGTACTTTCCTTTGTGATTCCCCACAATTATATATCGGGTCGCAGGTTTTTGCTCTCGGGCGGCGGCAACGGAGGTACTCAGTACGAGCTGGAGGGTTCGTATTACTACCCGATTACTAATAATATTGCGATCGTCCCGGCATTCTACGCTATCTTTAATGCTAACAACTTTGATGGCAATCCCACCGTGTTTGTGGGCAATCTGCGGACTCAGTTCAGCTTTTAAGGTGCGGGTAGGGACACGGCGGGGGACATTCGTGTTAACAACTAGGTCAAACGTACTCATAGACTGCTGTTTGGCGGTTTGGCTCTTGACCCCCCCTAACCCCCCCTTGCTAAGGGGGGGGATAAGAATCTTCTCTTTCGTCCCCCTTAATAAGAGAGATGTGCGGGGGTGATAGGCTTGGCTAAAAACGAGATTTCTCATGACTTTTAGGCGATTGTTGACACGACGAAAGGCAGTCCCGTCTACCTACAGGTGTCGCGTACAATCTACCGAAATTTTGTTTGCGATCGCAGCTTCTTGAGGCTGAGGTATGTCAAACAAGCGTCAAGGTGTTGTATGATTGAGCATGAGACAGCCAAAACCTACAGTTATTTTACAGAAAAAATCTTAGAGATGAGGCTGAATCAACAATCTTTAACAATAGTGACTTCACTTTAGTTTTAACTTAAGGATAACTGATTTTGGCTCTTTCATTTCGCGCGATTCGCCGCACTCAATCGCTTCACGAACAAACTTACCAAGCTCTCCGCACTGCTATCCTGTCGGGGGAATTGGCGGCTGGAGAACGCCTGATCGAAACACAACTGGCAGATATGCTCAACGTCAGCCGGACTCCGGTGAGAGAGGCTTTGTGCCAACTGCAACGAGAGAATTTAGTGACCGCAGATCCGCAGAATAATGGATTGCGCGTGGCCACTTTGTCGATCGCAGATGCAGCGGATCTTTATGATTGTCGGATTGCTTTGGAACAGCTATCGGCGGCCGGGGCCTGCCAAAATGCTACACCCGCTCAAGTACAACAATTAGAAGCGATCGTGCTGCAAGCAGAAAATACGGCACCGGAGCGATCGGGCGAATTGACAAATTATCAATTGCTCTATGCTGACTACCAATTTCACCGCTTGGTAGCACAAAGTTCTGGCAATCATTGGTTAGTAACTCTCCTGGATCAAGTGTTTGACAAAATGATTTTAGTACGGCTGCGGACGATGGCATACAATCCCGGCGTCTTGGAAATTCGCAGCGAACACCGCCGCATTTATCAGGCTGTCAGCGAACAGAATGCAGCCGCAGCCCAGGCAGCGATTAAAGACCATTTAATCGCCAGTAAAGCGCGGGTAATTAAAGAAATTGAGGAGATAGAAAAGCAAGATGGTAAACAGTTGACAGTTGACAGTTGACAGTTGAAAATTGACAACTGACAGCACTGTTTAAAAAAATGCCACCGTTAAAAGCCCGGATGCGAGACCCTTATGTAACCGCTGACAGTTGACAGTTGACAGTTGACAGTTGACAGTTGAAAATTGACAACTGACAGCACTGTTTAAAAAAATGCCACCGTTAAAAGCCCGGATGCGAGACCCTTATGTAACCGCTGACAGTTGACAATTGATAGCACTGCTATGTAACTGTCAACTGTCAACTGCCCATTGTCATCCTAGGATTTGAGATTTGAGATTTGAGATTGAAGAATTGGGAATTGGGAATTGGAAATTGGCAAACTGTCAACTGTCAACTGTCAACTATCAACTGTCAACTGTCAACTGTTATATATGCCAGCAAATTATCCCCGAGAATTAGTCGGTTACGGTCAAAATCCCCCCGATCCTCAGTGGCCAGATCGATCGCGCCTAGCACTGCAATTCGTGATCAACTACGAAGAAGGCGGAGAAACCTGCATCCTCCACGGCGACGGATCTTCGGAAACATTTCTGTCAGAAATTGTCGGCGCCGAACCCCTATCGGGACTGCGCCACATGAATATGGAATCCTGTTATGAATACGGCAGTCGGGCGGGTTTGTGGCGGCTGCACAGGATGTTTACTTCTCGGGGGATGCCGGTCACTGTTTATGGCGTGGCGATGGCATTGGAAAGGCATCCCGAAGCAGTTGCAGCGATGTTGGAAGCCCATTGGGAAATTGCCAGTCACGGCTACCGCTGGATTGATTATAAGTATTTTGGGGAAGAGGCGGAACGGGAACATTTGCACAGGGCGATCGCCATTCACACGCAAGTTACCGGTAGCCGTCCCCTCGGCTGGTATACCGGGCGCACGAGTCCCCACACTCGCAAGCTAGTAGTCGAAGAAGGCGGTTTTCTCTACGATGCCGACAGCTACGCGGATGACTTGCCTTACTGGGTGTACGAGTGCGACAGACCCCACTTAGTAGTTCCTTATACCCTCGACAACAACGATATGCGGTTTGCTACGAGTCAGGGGTTTAATTCTGGCGATCAGTTTTTTGCTTACCTGCGCGATGCTTTTGACCTACTCTACGCTGAGGGCGAGACTGCACCGAAGATGATGAGTGTAGGGCTGCACTGCCGCTTGGCGGGGAGGCCGGGGCGGGCGGCGGCTTTGGCGCGTTTTTTGGATTACGTGCAGCAACACGAGAAGGTGTGGATATGCCGTCGCATTGATATTGCCCGACATTGGCATGAGTATCATAAACCGATGGTTTCTCGGGAGGACTAAAGTCCTTACTACGAACCTTTTCGGACTGAAGTCCTTACTACGAACCTTTTTCGGACTAAAGTCCTTACTACGAACCTGGAAGGACTGAAGTCCTTACTACGAACCTTTTTCGGACTAAAGTCCTTACTACGAACCTGGAAGGACTGAAGTCCTTACTACGAACCTTTTTCGGACTAAAGTCCTTACTACGAACCTGGAAGGACTGAAGTCCTTACTACGAACCTTTTCGGACTGAAGTTCTTACTGCGAATTTGCTTTGTAAGCGGCCCACCCACCGCGATCGGAAATATCTTCCCATTGGTATGTCTCTACTAACTCGCGGGGGTAAAGAAAAGCGGTTAAGACTTCCCCATCTTCCAGAATCACATCGGATGGATACATATGTGGAGGTTCCCCGGCTGCAAGCTGTTCAAAGTCTTCTGGAGTTAGTTCGTACACTTCTCCCGGAATTGATACGCCTCGAGCAGGCACTTCGTAAATTGCAGGATGCCAGCCGTTTTCTGCCGAGTGCAAGCGGTAAATCGGACGTGTTTTGGCTTCTCTGATGAACTTGGCTTCTCCGAGGTTGCTGTTGTCCGGCTGACCCCGCAGGGCGGAACCGCAAATGAATACTCGTTTTCCTGCAATTGCTGTTTGACTCATATCACCCGATCGATAAAAATGTACTTTTTTCTACAGTTAAATCGCTGCGATCGCTCTATGCTGCGTGCTGTGTTTGCCTCCAGCAGTTTAAATACTACAGCCGATCGCCTGTTGTAGGCAAGCCTACATTCTTGTACAGATTTAACTGTTCTTGCATACAGTATACAATAATTAGTTAAATAATTAATCATACCGATCGCGATCGCCTCATCAAATTTCCCAAAATTAGGAGAATGTGACATGACACTTAGGCTAGCACTTTCAGTGAACGGTTCGCGCCTCAACCACAGTATTGCCGAACTCGCCGAAATCGGCAAATTGCCGGGAGGAGGCGTAAGTCGGGTAGCTTTTACCAAAGAAGATTTGCTGGCGCGCAAACTTGTTGAATCTTGGATGATAGAAGCAGGGATGACAGTTCGGATTGACGCGGCCGGTAATACAATTGGCAGGTACGCCGGATTGCGCGAAGGCGCCGCACTAGCAACAGGTTCTCACATTGATACCGTTCCCACGGCGGGCCATTACGACGGAGTTTTGGGAGTTTTAGCAGGAATTGAAGTCGTGCGCGTGTTGCACGAAAATGGGGTACGCTTGGAACACGCCATTGAGACGATCGTATTTACCGACGAAGAAAGCACCGTTATCGGCTGCAAAGCAATGGCGGGAAATACAGTCAGCAACCCGGAATATTACCGTCGCAGTGATGGCACTTCGATTCAAACTTGTCTAGCACAAATTGGCGGAGATTGGTCAACAATTGCCGAAGCAAAACGCCACCCCACAGAAATAGCAGCCTTTGTGGAATTACACGTCGAACAAGGAGGCGTATTGGAAAGTACGGGCGACTGCATCGGAGTAGTCAAAGGAATTGTCGGACAGTACCGCCTGGGAGTGACGGTAACGGGCCGCCCCAATCATGCCGGATCGACACCCATGCACGCCAGAAAAGATGCCTTGGTAGCGGCTTCGCAAATGGTATTAGCAGTCAACAAACTGGGAGTAGAAACACCCGGAGAACAAGTCGCAACGGTAGGTTACTTAACTGTTTGGCCGAATGCTACGAATACTGTGCCGGGAAAAGTCGAGTTTAAAATCGATTTGCGCGATTTGTCTCAAACTAATTTGGAACAGTTGTTAACCAAAATGAAATTGGAGTTTCAAGCAATAGCTTCGGCGACCCAAACCGAAATCGAAATCACTCAATTGCTGCACGTAGATCCGACACTAGCAGCACCAAAAATTCAGAATGCAATTGTCGAAGTTTGTCAAGACTTAGGCTTTAGTTACAGGCATTTAATCAGCCGGGCGGGACACGACGCCCAAGAAATCGGACGCTTTACCGATATGGGGATGATTTTCGTGGCTTCTCGGGGCGGCATCAGCCATGCAGAAGATGAGTATACTTCGCCGGAACAGTGTACTCAGGGGGCTAATGCGCTGCTGCAAACCTTCTTAAAGCTCGATCGACTGTATGCTGCTAATGCTGCTGAGGGCGATCGGATTCATGGAGTTGTAGGGCATCATTAAAACGTGATAATAAGTGACTGCTAAGCATCTAAAAAATACGCCAATATTATCCGTTTCGAGATTTCAAGAAGGGTTGGCGATTGCCTCAAAGGAGATCGCCTTTGAGCAGCCGATACCCTAATAGTCAAGCGGGGTGCGATCCTGCAACGAGTGCTTCGCTAACGTAGTTGTTTCTGCACTACATATAGCGGTTCTCAAAAACATGACGTATGCCAAATTCTGCGAGGGTCAGCTTTTCGCACGGCGGCCGTTTTTACCTCCAGAAACCTCAGAAAGCCTATCGGCACTTGCGATTACCAATTACCAATTACCCATTACCAATTACCAATTACCAATTACCCATTACCCATTACCCATTACCCATTACCCATTACCTCACATTTACGAGAAAGGCTATATATTGTGTCTGCGTAAATCCTGTTAGTTGAAAATTTTCCTGAAAAATTACCGAAAGAATAGTAATCTAGACAATAGTCCTGGCTAAATAATTTTTTGTTATGAAATTAAATCGGTCTGGTATTTCTAAATGGCTGACAATCCTATTTACTGGTATTTTAATCACTTTCGCCTTGCCTTTGCTGGCGAGGGAAATTCAATTGCCTGGGAGTCGCTGGGTAGAAGTACGGCAACTGAAGGGAACCGTAACGTATCAAGGAAGACCAGCAAAAGTGGGCGATCGCCTGACAACAGCCGGCCAGCAAATCTCTACAGGCAAAGAATCTAGCGCGGTTTTAGCGGTAGACACTGGCATCGCCACGATTAGTCTAGCAGAATTAAGCACCGTCCAAGTTAAAGGTCTGTCCGTTGCTGTCAATGGAGGTAGAGTTACCCTGCTGTCAGTCCCCGCAGGATTAGCAAGAGTTTCAGCCCGACGCTTGACTAACCCCAATTCGCGCCTAGAAATTAACAACCCAGCCGGAGTTGTGGGCGTCAGGGGGACTGAGTTCTCCGTGGGTGTTGGTCCAGAGGGAAAAGCAGCAACTGCCTTATTTGAGGGGAAGGTTGACGCTAGCGCTCAAGGGCAAACTGTGAAGATAGAAAAGGGCTATGCTTCCGTCACTTTTCCCGGCAATCCTCCCGCTCCACCCCAGCCATTCAAAGAAAATCTGAAGTATGAATTGATCAGTTTATCAGTCATCAGTCCAAACAAAGTTCGATGTATTTGTAATGTCGATCCGCTGAATTTAGTGTATTTAAATGACCAACCCTTAAAGATGGATCGAACAGGTAAAATCGATGAGGTAGTGCCGAAGCCAGCTAACTCTGACTATTGGCTAGTGGTTCGCAGTCCACTGGGAAATGAGGTATCTTATGAACTCGGTGAAAGTTTAATTAAGAAATAGGTAATGACTAAATTAATAATCCCTCGTTTGCGAGTTTTTTTTGCCCGCAGCCAATCCTTAATGCCGGGGGTTGCTGCTGCTATTCTTTCCTTGGGTGCATTGCATTTGGATGCCTGGAAACCGCTGGAACAACTGAGCTCTAACAGCCTGTTTCAACTTCGCGAAAGTGGAATTTTACCCAAACCTATTTGGGATAAACGAGTGGCGGTGATTGCAATAGACGAAGCAACTTTAAGGAAGTTGGGGAGATTTCCGTTTTCGCGCGATCGCTACAGTCAATTATTACAAGCCCTTTCCCCTGCTAAACCCGCAGTCGTTGGTTTCGACATTATTTTTGCCGAACCCAGTCCCAAAGATGACCAATTTGCAGACGCTATGAGTGCAAGAGGTAATGTAGTGTTAGCCCTGGCTGCGGATAACCAAAAAAAACTGCTACCAATTGTACCAACTTTAGAAGCCGTAGCTGCCGAGCGAGGCCATATTTTGCATAACTCAGACACAGATGGGATCGGTCGTCAAGCCATCCTGTGGGTGCGAGATATTCCCTCATTGGGAATGGCCATGCTGCGCGTTTACAACGCCGACAAGCAACCGCAATCTGGAGGGCTAGAAAAGTTTTTATCACCGCCTAATAACGGTAGTCTAGAATTTCAGAGTGCTGGGATAAATTGGCCTGGAAAAGTGCAAAATTTACCGACTTATTCGTTTGCTGATGTTCTGGAAGCTAAAATTACCAAAGATGCTTTTAAAGACAAATTGGTATTAGTAGGTACGACAGCAACAGGTTTAGATCCTTTGCGGACTCCTATCGATCGAATTCCACCAACCAGCGGGATCTACCTTCATGCCGCAGTTATTGATAACTTGCTAAATAACCGACTGCTGCAAGCTTTACCTGACTGGACAAGTTGGCTGATATTACTTTTAATTGGGCCAATTACTAGCGGGATATTATCGAAAATTGGGCCTAGGGGACGAATTGCGATCGCTATCCTTTTCCCTCTAATCTGGTATGCAGTTTCTTTCTTGTTATTTACGTTGAATTCTCTACTAATGCCCATCGCTGCACCGATTGGTACGATCGTCTTAGCTGGAATTGGACTGCAACTGCGAGAACAACAAGAGAAACAACAATTAATGAGCCTGTTTGAAAAATACATGGCAAAAGAAACTGCTGAACTAATTTGGGAGCGAAAGGACGAAATATTTAAAAATGGCGAAATGCAACCGCAAGAAATGGTCGCCACCGTTTTATTTATGGATATTCGAGGGTTTACTAGCATTTCCGAGCAACTATCTCCCGGTGAATTGATGCCTTGGCTGAATCAATATTTAAATGCTATGAGTGAGTGTATTATGGATCACGGAGGCGTTATCGATAAATATATTGGAGATGCAATTATGGCAATATTTGGCATTCCATTTCCTCATACCAAACCTGAAGAAATTAAACAGGATGCTCAAAATTGTATCGCCGCTTGCTTGGATATGTGTGAACGATTGAAACAATTAAATCAACAATTTGAAAAGGAAGGCAAGCCAAAGATTGAATTTGGAATTGGCATTCATACAGGGTCGATTATTGCTGGAACTGTTGGCGGCGGGAAGCGATTAAATTTTTCGGTTTTAGGAGATACTGTGAATATTGCCGCCAGATTGGAAGCCATGAATAAAGATCTTAAAGAAGGCAATCCTTATCGGGTATTAATAACTGGGGAAACATGGGAATGGGTGAGCGATAGCTACGAAGCAAAGCCAGTTAAAAGTATTCAATTAAGAGGCAGAAAACAAGAAACAACTATTTGCGCGATCGTTGGCAAAAAATGAAACAGGGGGCGAATGCGCTGCTGCAAACCTTCCTAAAGCTCGATCGGCTGTATGCTGCTAATGCTGCACAGGGCGATCGATAATCGACTCTCAAACCGATGTATGGTGCGTGACAGTGACTAGATGGCTCTCCCGAATGCTTGGGATAAAATGTAGCAAACGATCCTAAATATGTTGGAAATGAACGCTGAAACCGTTGATGTTACTAAATTATCAGCTTGCGCGACCGCGACAAGTACGGGATAGCAAGGTTGTTAAGAGTTCCTTAAAAAACGTGCAGTGATGCAGTAAAAGTGGAATAGTAAAAAAATATATATTTGTCGTCTAAAAATTAAAAAGCATCTCCAATATCTGTTGCAGTGTTGGTCTATTGGCGATGGCAAATATCTAGAATTATTGGCATTTTGTAGCCATTTCTTTTATTTGATTACGGTAATCTAATCGGGTATTTTCTAGTTAAAATTCTCATCTATTTGTTGATACTTAGTTAAAATGCTTCGATTGGGTGCAGTAAATAACATTATCTACTAATTCCTTCAACTCCAAACTCTTGTAATCTGGTATGCAATGAACTATTTGATATTGGGATTAATCGCCGCTCCTCTTTTTTCCAGTTCGGCGATCGCACAACCCATCACCCATCCCGCTGCTGTTCCAGTGCAGGTTGCAGTTAGCCAAGCTCCCGAAAAGGCGATCGATGAATTAACAGACTTTATTTTCTACAACCTCTACCCAGGACTGAACCGCCGCAAAATCCGCTCAGATGAAAGGCAATACATCAAGGAATGGGCGGCTATCAAAAAAGTAGTGAGCCAGGATAGTTTGGTGTACCAAGATGTCTGTGGTAGAAACTCGACTAATTACGAGTGGCTGCTGTCTAAGTACGATGGTCAAGGCCCCGGAAGAGATGCGTCGGCTTTATCCAGTCCCGTGCTCGACAAAGTAGCAGATGCAATCTTCTACACCCGCCATCCAGAATTGGTCTACCGCAGAATACAGCCCTCTGAAATGAGGCTAGCGTCGGAATGGTCGGGGATTCGGCGGGCTATCAGTTCGTTGCATCCTTGCTACTGACACGGAATATTGCCTGCCATTTCAATTCTAATAATTCTGTGAGTTTGATATTTTCAGGAGCTGAACCCTCCTCAACTCACAGCGATCGACATAACCCAGCAAGCGATCGCCCGGATTAGCCCTGACTTAGCTACTTTATGTAAACTTTTGTAACAATACTCGATGTTTTGCATAAAAGTAGCGGGCTGTGGCTGATAGGTAGGTGGAGGGTTCAGGGTGTTGCAGCAGTTGCGGTGCAGTAGCGCTGAGAGTTCGTCTAGTAGGGTATTTAAGTAAACAGAGAGGAAAAAGTGTGAAAAGGCGATCGATTTTTGGTGTAGCGGTGGGTTTGACTGTGTTGAGCGTTACTTCAGTATCAGTTTTGGCGCAAGGGCGATCGCCCAGGGCGAACCCACAGATATTGGAAGGGCGATCGTTTCATCAGATTGCTGAACAACCAAAACCTCAGCTTATAACAGTGATCGCACAACCCATCACCCATCCTGCTGCTGTTCCTGTGAAAATTGCAGTTAGCCAAGCTCCCGAAAAGGCGATCGATGAATTGACAGACTTTATTTTCTATAACCTATACCCACGACTGAACCGTCGTAAAATCCGCTCTGACGAAACCCAGTACATCAAGGAATGGGCGGCTATCAAAAAAGTGGTGAGCCAGGATAGCTTGATGTACGAGATGGACTGCGGTAGAAACCTGAATAATAATTATGAGTGGCGGCTTTCTTCCTATGACAGTTCGGGTTTGGCAAGGAATGCGTCTCCTTTATCCAGCCCCGTATTGAATAAAGTAGCAGATGCCGTATTCTACACCCGCCATCCAGAATTGGTCTACCGCAGAATACAACCCTCAGAAACGAGACTAGCGTCAGAGTGGTTGCAAATTCGGAAAGCTGTCAGTTCGTTGCACCCTTGCTACTGACGCAGAATATTGCCTGCCACTTCAACTCTAATAATTCAGTGAGTTTGATATTTTCAGAAGCTGAACCCTCCTCAACTCACAGCAGCTTTAGCTACTTTATGTAAACTTTTGTAACAATACTCGATATTTTGCATAAAAGTAGCGGGTCAAGGCAGATAGATACATAGAGCGTTCTGGGTGTTGCAGCAGTTGCGGTGCAGCAAAGCCCAGAGTTCGCCTAGTAGGGCATTTGAATAAACAAAGAGGAAAAAGTATGAAAGGGCGATCGATTTTTAGTGTAGCGGCGAGTTTGACTGTGTTGAGCATTACTTCAGTATCAGTTTTGGCGATCGGGCGATCGCCCAGGGCGAACCCACAGATATTGGAGGGGCGATCGTTTTATCAGATTGCTCAACAACCAAAACCTCAGCTTATAACTTGGAAACAATTTATAGAACAAGGTGGTCAACGTTTCGTCCAAGTTGATTATGACCTACCTAGTGAGTTTAGAAATGGATATATTTATATCAATGCAGGGGGCGACAATACTATGGGTTATATTCTCAAGCAAGGCTTATCTAACTATCCACCTAGAAGGGTTAATACAGTGTCAGAAATTGATTCCGCTCTGGCAGAGAGGTATGTAAAATCTGGCAAAGCAGTTAGGTTTAACTGGGGAGGTGGTGCCAGTTCTTATCAAACTTATGGAAAAGATACTGAAGTTAGATTTTTGCGAACCCCTGGTTGGGGATGCTTAAGACTTACTTGTTTAGAAGCTCCTTCTATGACCAACGAGCAAATCAGTCGCATTCTGCATTCAGAAAAACGGATTGGAACAACAAAATAAGGCAAGTATGAAAGTAATTGCCATAGATTAAGTTTACTGAACAAATCAGAAGAAACTGAGGGAAGAGTTTTATGAAAACACAATTAATTTTTAATGTAGCGGTTAGTTTAGCAGCTTTTGCTATTGCTTCAGCCTCAGTCTTTGCCCAGGAGAGTTCGCAAAAGCTAACTAAATGTGTGAGTTTTGGTGGCAATGGTTTTTCCCCCATTTACACCGACAAAACATTAAAGCAAGCATTTTTTTCGATGACCTATCAAGATACAGCTTTTGTCGATAAACAAGAAGGAAATTTGCTATTTGTTTCTCAATATGAAGGAGTTAATTTTATAGTTGATGGCAGTCGCGGTCGCAATCAGTCCCCACCAGGCACATCAAATCCCAGACGAGGCTGGGTACGAGCAAGAGGGCTAGAAGACTTATCAGAATACAAATGCCGTAGCCTCTGGGAACTTGCTACCGTTCCCGAACCCGCTGTTTGCCAAAATCTTAAAACTCAAGCTGATATCAGCAATTGTGCTGCTGCTACTTATAAACAAGCAGATCGCCGGCTCAATGAAGTCTACAAGCAAGTAATATCAAAACTCAACCGTCGCGATCGAGAAACACTAATCGACGAACAACTAGCATGGATTCAGCGGCGCGATCCAACTTGTAAAAACAAAGTTCTCTCAACAAATAGGATAGATGAAAGAGGTAGTCTTTATCCAACTTATCTCAATAGCTGTTTGGAAACACTTACCCAACAACGTACAGCAGAACTAGAGAAATACTTACAAAACTAAACCAGAACAATCAATGCCAAAGTTAAACAGTTTCACCAAATTATTCACCTTATTCATCGCCACAGCAGTCATTATTTCTACCTGGGCAACATCAGTCAATGCTCAACGACAGCCTAATTGTAACAATCCTCATCAAAATAACCTAGAGATTAAGGAGTGCATAAGGTTAAGGTATGAAGCAGCCGATCGACGGCTAAATGAGGTTTACCAACAACTAATTTCCAAATTGAGTCGCGAAGAGCGATCGCTACTTTCCGAAGCACAAAAAGGATGGATTCAGTTGAAAGAAAATAACTGCCATTTTGAAGTTTATGGAAGTCGCATGGGCACGGGTTATCGAGGTTTTCTTAATGAATGCAGGGAACGCATGACCAAACAGCGTACTGGTGAATTAGAAAAATATTTACAAAGATAAACGAGGAATATCACTCAATGCCAAAAATAAACAGTTTCACCAAATTATTCACTTTATTCATTGCCACAACAGTAATTGTTTCTATGTGGGCAATATCAGTCAATGCTCAAGTGCAACTCACAGAACGATCGAAACTAGCGCTAGATGGAATCGGGCCGATACGAGTCGGAATGACGGTTGATGAAGCATCGCGGGCGGCTGGGGTTAGATTAGTAAAAAGCTATGCACCTCCAAATGAAGAGTTTTGTTCCTATTTTAAGCTACAAGGACAGCCACAAGGCATTAACTTTATGGTAACAAAAAGTCGCATTGTCAGAGTAGATATTAGCAATCAACAAATCACTACTATTAAAGGAATAAAAGTGGGTGATACTGAAGAGCAAATTATTAAGGCGTATCCGAGACAAATTAGAATCATCAAAAATCCGCTCGGTGGTCGTGGTAATAATTTAATTTTTGTTCCGCAAGATAAAGGAGATAGCCAATACCGTTTAATATTTGAGACAAAAAACAATCGGGTAACAAGTTTCAGGTCGGGTCAGCTTCCTCAAGTTGAGTACATAGAAGGTTGTTCATAATGTGGCAAATAGTTCGTATTTGAGATATCAATTGTACACTAGATAAAAAGATGATAAAAAGAACAAAAGAGTTTGTGATTGCCACCGTGACTTTGACAGTTTTAGGTGTTGGATGTTTGGCAGAATTAAAGCACAGCATGGGGTTGGCAGCGGCATCGCCGAGCGAGTCAATAATGGCTCAGAGACAAGAGCAATGTGAAAGAGGCAAGAGTGTTGCTCCTGCTAAAGAAACCAGAAAGATTAGAGAGGATAAATTTCAGTTTTCCTTCAACATTCCCACTAACTATCGAACTGAAAAGAGGCAGGATGGGAATCGTTTATCGATAATTTCGTACAATCCTGCTGATACAAAATTATTAGAATGCGGGAAAAGAAATCGGCTGCGTGGTTACGGTCATGGAGCTGTACCTGTGTTGGTGACAGTAGAACCAGCCACACCTGCAACTCGTCTCATTCCTGAACTAAATGAAACTACTTTGAGAGTAGAAAATATTAGAGAAATAACTATTGCTAAGCAAAAAGCTTTCGTCTCTATGACTAAGTATAGTATAGTTGGAGAGATAGATAGGGCAGATACTTATTTGCAAGCTAGCTTTCTTACCCCTGATCGGCGAAACAAGATTACTATTTCTATTATTAACGCCCCAGGAGAAAACATTAGTGGTTCTGTTGAAGAGAAAGTGTTTGACATAGTAATTTCATCATTTGCTTTTGTGAGATAATTGGATCGAAGAATAGGAGAAATGATGAAAGGACGATCGATTGTTAGTTTAATAGTCAGCTTCGCAATTTTGGCGACTGGTTCCTTAGCAGTATTTGCAGAATCTTTGCGATATCCCACAGATGTGGAACTTAGGAAACTGAAACTAGATTTTGAAAAGCAAATTCAATCTTCGGGCTCGATTTCACGAAAAAATACTTCAGAAATTGACCAGTTGAGAACTCTCAGAGCTGCTTGGTCGAAAGCAGATCCAGGTGTAGCACCTTTTTTGGGTGCATATAGGGCATTAGAAGAAGGGAAATTCATTTATCCTTCAAATACCAAAGGTCGCGTTTGTATCATTGATACTTTTCTTACTGGTGAAAGGGGAAATACAGCAGAATCTTACGGTGTATTATTTACAGTTGGTTCCGTATCTAATGGAACAATCCGTACCAGTAACAATCATGTATTTATCATAAAAGGAGATTATTTGGGAGATACATATGTTCACCCAGACCAAGCAAGAGTTTATGGTTATGTTTTGACAGGTTCATTGAAAGCTCCTAGTCTTACATATATCCCTGGAATCAATATAACTCTCTTGCCTGATTGGGCAAAGCAGGAGATTATTCAAAAGTTTAATGCGGCTGGCTGTACCGCTTATTTGCCAGACCAACGATAGATTAAGCTTGCTGAACCAATTAACTAAAAAATGAGAGGAAAAATCATGAAAGCGCGATCGATTCTTAGTCTAATGACAACCTTGACCGTCTTGACTGTCAGCTATGCACCAATATGTGCACAACCTCAGCCCAAGCAAGAAGAGAGAACCTCTCAAGTAGCTCAGAACATCAATCAATTTAAACCATTTGAGATTGGAAGACTCAGCACAGGTGAAAAGGTGTTACGAGTTCCCAGAGAAGTTATGTTACAAAGTCCATTTAAAGAAGCTATCCAACGATCTACTCAGAACAGTGATACCCAGATTGATAGACCGATTGATGGTGTTTTTTTATGGGATGGCAGTCAAATGTTATTTGCAGGTTACGATGTCGAATCAATTTTAGATTTCAAAGTTGGGAATCAAAGTTATTGGCTAACTAGAGTTAGAGCGCCAGACGGTGCTGGAAAATTAAAGCTATCCCAACCAAGATTTGTTAATGTCAAAGTAGTAAATATTAATACTTCTCAGTACCAATTCATCGACGACGTTAAAAAAGACAACAAAACCAATGGTTTTTTCTATGTAAGTATCCGAAATGGAAATGGTTTGGGCGTTAGTGTAATCACATATTTAGTAGACCTTCGCATTGCTGCTGCAAATCCAGAGCGAAATGTGGTGGTGTGTGAATCTTCTAGGTACACGCAGCTACGAAGTGGAAATGGGGTATCTCCCACAAAGAACAACCCAAACTGTAAACCAGGCAATAGGTGATATGGGTCGATAGTTCTTTTCAACTCAACAAAGATGGACAGGGCGATTCCATACCGGATAGATCCGCTTCACGGATAAACAAGGTATTTTAGCAAACACAGAGGAAAATATGAAAGGGCGATCGATTCTGAGTTTGATAGTAAGTTTAACAGTAATATCTCAAAGTATTTTCACACAATCACTAGCTGTTGAATCAAAGAAAGATACTGTTAGTCCATCTCAACAAGAGTCAAGAGCAATACTCCAAGCCATTTGCGATAGAGATAAGATATTTGCGAATAGCGATCGCAAAGGTAAATTAGCTTGCAAAGGCTGTCCTTCATTTACTGGAGTGGGAAGTAATAGAGGTTTTTTAAGCCAAGAACCGTTTAGTCTTGAAAAAGTTGTGTATGGCAGTTTTACTCAATCTGGTACTCGCGAGGCTTTAGCTGATTTTTATGGCTGCGAGCCACACTCTAGTAATTATGGAGGTAGCGTATTGCTGCGACGTTCGAGTCAAGGGTGGTCAGCGTTGCGATATGAATCGGGATTGCGATCGAATAACTGCCTCAAATTTCCTAGTAAGAACGGTGGAGACTTACTCGTATGCCAGGGCTACTATGCACAAATGGGACAATCTTATGATTGGCTAGATGCTATACAAATTGGTTCATCTGAAACAAAAAAAACTAAGTTGATCGACCTAATTTCTAACACTGCTGCTTACAAACCTCCATTTTATGAAATGCGGATTGAAGACTGGACAGCACAGGACATTAATAAAGACGGTCGTCCAGATTTGACTATCAGAGTAAGAGAAGCAAAATTAGCTACTAAACCCTCTGGATTACAGCTTAGATATGATTCTAACCTTCCCAATCCTACTTTCAATCAATTGATATTTTTATTTAATGGTGAGTCATTTCGTGCAACGCCAGAAACAGCACAAATTCAACAGCGTATTGAACGTAAATAGATTTTTAGTTAATGAGGAAAACAAATGAAAGGGATCTCGATTCTTAGTTTAATGGCAACCTTGGCAATCTTAGGGATTGGAGCTTTCATAAAACCCCAATCTGCAAATGCTGAACCAGCACCTATGTTTAGACCAATTCTTAGAGAAATCCAAAACCAGCTTCCTAGAGGATGGGTAATGCGCTTGCCTTCAGCCGTTAATCTCAGCGACAATCCACTTTACTCACAAGTTGCGACAACTATTCCCGGAGAGTTTGCCGTCTTCTTAAATTCACAGCCAAACTGCACGGCTAGAGCTTGTCAATTGGGAGTTATTGCGGTCGGTCAAGATTCTGCTTACGCTAATCGTTTGCGTTCCAAACCAATTCTTTCCCTGAAGGAACTGGAAAGACTTAACGTAATTAGACAGCGCGGTTATGAAAATTGGACAGAATCAGATAAACAAGAATTAATCCGCTCAGAGATGGCAGTATTAGAGAGGACACCTATCACTTTAAAGCAAGGAATTAAGGGTCTTTTCATCGTGCAAAATTCGGGAGGCGCTTCTACTCCACCTTCACTGAGTGTAATCTGGAAGCAAGACGGTTTAGATTATCGAGCAACTCAGAAGGGCGGATTCGACAGCATTCGCAATGTTGTATCACAACGCGATAAATCAGCAATGATTGACCTCGCTATTTCAATGGCTAATGAGTCTCCGATTACCAGTGCAAAATAATGAAAAAAGGAAGGAAAAAGTTCATGAGAAATAAATTAATTGTTGGTTTAGTAGCAACTTTGACAATTTTAGGATTTGGAGCATTAACCGAACCTGAATCTGTTGCAATCGCTAATCAATCTCTAGTTTATGATGCCGTTATAGCTAATTCTGATGTGGTAAATGGGCGATCGCAAACAGTTGCTCAACAACCAAAACCTCAGCTTATAACTTGGAAACAATTTGTAGAGAATGGCGGTGGTCGCTATATTCAAGTTGATTACGACCTACCACCTGAGTTTAGGAATGGCTACGTTTACTTCAATCAAGGAGCTAGCGTTATCACAGCTTACATTCTCAAACAAGGTTTATCTAGCTACCCACCTGTCAAAGAAACTGGACTTGGAGAAATTGACGTTACTCAAGGAGATCGGTATGTAAAATCGGGCCGAGCAATTCTGTTTTTCTGGAATCAAGGGAACTCTGGTTTACAATATGCCAATGATACTCAAGTTAGAGTTACTCAAAAGGGAACTGGTTGCTTTAGGGCTAATTGCTTAACAGCTCCTTTTATGACTGACGAGCAAATCAGCCGTATTCTGCGTTCTAAAAGAAGAATTGAACAAAATAAATGAGGTAAATATGAAAAAAACATCGGTAATTAGCTTAATATTTTGCTTGACTATTTTAGGAGTTGAATCCTTACCAATTCAAGCACAAAATCGTCTAGTTTGTAAAAGAGGAGCGTTTGTCAATCCAGCCAGAGAAAGCAAAAAGATTAGAAACCCAGATTTCGGATTTGTGTTTGATATTCCGGCGAATTATACTAGCGAAACAAGTCGCAGCGATAATATAACTCACGTACTTTTGTACAACCCTAACGAACAGGAATTAAATGCTTGCTGTAAAAAATATCGACAAATAGGTTGTGATGGTTATCCCTCATTGGTCTCGGTGAGCATAGAGCAAGCCAAGTCTGACACTCGCCTGCTTCCCGAACTTAGTCGTGCAGATGAGCGATTAGAAAATATCAAACCAACAACCATTGCCAATCAAAAAGCAGTAGTTTACGTCAAAAAAAGCACAACAAACGGCGTAAATACTTTTTTGACAGCGAGTTTCATTGCTCCTAATACTAAGTACAAAATTACTGTTGTTGCATTTAGTTACAAGGATACAATTAACCCAATTGATGAACGAGTTTTCCAAAGAGTAATCTCTTCATTTGCTTTTGTTAAGTAACTGGACTCAAAGATTAGAGAATCGAATTGATCGACTTTGGGTCAATGTTACAACAAGCACAACTTAAGCAATGATTTAAGGCAAGGGTCGAACACATTTTTTATTGCCTGCCACAACACATTATTAGTCAAATTAATGTTAATTATGAACAGAAACCTGAAGATTTTCGCTATTTTATCACCCATTTTAGCAATGGGCATTTTTGTAGCCCCTGGACGTGCAGGGAAAGTTGAGGCAACACCTGTTCCCTGTTGGTTTTTTCGGGAAGACCGCCTAGAACTCAAGCAAACCTGTATCTATGAATCGGTCTTTTGGATGGGAGGAGGAGGAAACACTTTACGCTGGGAAGATGGCGTACAAACAAACATGGCGTGGGGATTGCAAGGACGTGGAGGAAGACCTTGCGTAGATATTGGCATTGATGGTGTTTGTGGTGTAACCTATTATCGCCATCGCACAACCTTGAAACGGATTTCTCAAGAAGAGATGCGGAAGGTGAAGAATGAGTCGTCCATGACCTGCGTCCAATTACAAGATAAATCAATATGCTGGTATAGATGAAATGACAGATGCTACCAAATATCAATCATTCTGTCAAATACTAAAAAAAAATGAGTTATCGCTATGCCCCAATTAAATAGTTTGAGAAAATTCTTGACCTTCTTTATCGGCACTATTGTCATTGTTTCTACGTGGGCAATATCAGCTAGCGGTCAAGCCCAACTAACGGAAGGATCGAAACTAGCGCTTGATGGAATCGGGCCGATTGGAGTGGGTATGACTGTTGATGAAGCATCGCGGTCTGCTGGAGTTAGGTTAGTAAACCGTGGTGGTGGTCGTGATGAGTATTTCTGTTCCTACTTTGATCTGCAAACAGGGCCAAAGGGAATTAGTTTTATGGTGACAAAAGGTCGCATTGCTAGAGTAGATAATTTTAGCAATAAGCGGATTACTACAATCAAAGGGGCTAAAATTGGAGATACTGAAGAGCAGATTATTTCTCTGTATCCAGGGCAAATCCAAGTAACTAGGCATCCTTATAGCAGTCGCCCACCTTACAACGGTAAATATCTAACTTTTGTGCCTAAAGATGCTGCTGATAA
Organism: Microcoleus sp. bin38.metabat.b11b12b14.051; assembly: GCF_013299165.1. Lineage (NCBI taxonomy): Bacteria > Bacillati > Cyanobacteriota > Cyanophyceae > Oscillatoriales > Microcoleaceae > Microcoleus > Microcoleus sp. bin38.metabat.b11b12b14.051. The sequence continues at coordinate 257,417 of NZ_JAAFKD010000005.1, read as the reverse complement.
AAACTACCGCATTATTTTTGAGACTAGCAAAAATCGGGTAGAACGCTTTCGTTCTGGTAAAATTCCTGAAGTTGAGGCGATTGAAGGCTGTTCCTAAAAGGCTGGGGCGGGCACGGGGCACCGCCCCTACACAAAATATCCGCATAAATCTTTTTCGCCAACATTCTAGCCAAATTAACAGGTACGGCATTACCGACCATTTTGTAGCCGTCAGCAATATACTTGTACTTGAAAATAAAATCATCCGGGAAAGTCTGAACTCTCGCACATTCTCGCACAGAAAGCCGACGGTAAGGCTGAGGCGAATTCGGATCGAAAATTCGCTTGTCTTTGCCAACTAAAATCATTTTACTAGCTTGAGGGTGCAGAGGTGCGTGTCTGCCACTTGCCTGAATTGTAAACGAAGGTTCACACCAACTTCTAACTCGATTTCGCGACATATAAATGCTCGAAAAACCCAAATCTGCACATTCGTGATTCGCGACAGAATTGTGATAATTATCTACTTTACCTTTAACGGCAATAGGGGCGATATCCTGCAAATCCAAAATCGCATCTTGCAGTGTCAAAACCTCGGTTCCAGGTTCGGGAAACTCAAAATCAAAACCCAGATTCTGCCGATAACCGACAACAATCACCCTTTGCCTATCTTGCGGTACACCAAAATTTTTAGCATTCACCAACTGAAACGAAACCCGATACCCAATTTCCTCAAACTGCGATAATATATAAGTGAAAGCATCCTTATTTCTAGGAGCCAAAATACCGCTAACATTCTCAGCCAAAAAGAACAAAGGCTGCTTGTCCCGTACAATTCTGATATACTCCCAAAAAAGCTGACCCCGAGAATCATCAATCCCGCGTTTTGCGCCCGCCGCACTCCAACTTTGACACGGAGGCCCGCCAATAATCCCAACACAGTCAGGAATTTCATCAGAATTAATTTTTATGATATCTCTTTTATTTAAAATAGTGTCAGGATGGTTAAATTGATAAGTATCCCAAATAGACTTATCGTATTCATTCGCCCAAACCGGATTAAACCCAGCCAAGCGAAAACCCAAATCCAACCCGCCACAACCGGAAAACAGAGAAATAATATCCAAACCCACCTTTTTTCACCAACAATCAATACAACAAATCAATTATAAACATCTCTCTTATTAACTTTCTTTCTCTTTATTCTCTCACTCTGCGCCCTCTGCGCCCTCTGCGGTAAAAAATCAATTCAAAAACAAATATAACACTTTATAATCCTCAATGAATGCAAACTCCATCCTGCAATCTTACCAACACTTCGGAGTCCACCTCGGCCTCGAAAGAATTCACCAACTCCTCGCAAAACTAGACAACCCCCACAAACAAGTACCCATTATCCACGTCGCCGGCACAAATGGCAAAGGTTCCGTTTGCGCTTATCTCTCATCCGTACTCACAGAAGCAGGCTATCGAGTCGGGCGCTACACATCCCCGCACTTGATCGATTGGACAGAAAGAATTTGTATCAACCAAAAACCGATTTATACAACTCAATTACAGCAGTGTCTCGAACAAGTTGTTAGCGCTGCTGAAGGTAATACCGAAACTCCGACTCAATTTGAAATCATCACCGCCGCAGCTTGGCTGTATTTCGCTCAACAAAAAGCAGATATTGGAGTCATAGAAACCGGATTGGGCGGTAGATTAGATGCGACTAATGTTTGCGAAACTCCCCTCGTCAGTGTCATTACTTCTATCAGTCTCGAACACTGGCAAATCCTCGGCCCGACTGTTGCTGATATTGCTGGGGAAAAAGCGGGAATTATTAAATCAAAGTGTCCGGTTGTTGTTGGGGAGTTGCCAGAATCTGCTAGATTAGTAGTAGAAAGACGGATAAAAAAATTAGAGTGTCCGGCAGTTTGGGTAAAGCCAGCGATGGATTTAGGAGACAGATTTGCAGAATATCATCCCAATCCAGAAATCAGCGTTAATTCTGGTTCATCTGCGGTTAAAATAAAGTATAAATTGCCATTGCTGGGACAAGTTCAATTAATGAATTCGGCGATCGCACTTGCAACTATCCACACCCTCCAAAACCTAGGCTGGCAAATCTCCCCAACCGCCATCACCAACGGTATCGCTCAAACCCAATGGCCCGGAAGACTTCAGCGCACAACTTGGAACAACCGCAATATCCTGATTGACGGCGCGCACAACCCCGCTGCTGCGATCGCCCTGCGCGAATACATAGATAACCTTACCACTTCCCCGTCACCGATTAACTGGGTCATCGGCATTCTGGCGACGAAAGACTGCGATGATATTTTACAAGCATTACTCAAAAAGGGCGATCGGCTGTACCTAGTACCCGTACCCGATCAAAACTCCGCATCCCCCACAGAATTAGCAGCCATTGCTGAAAATATCTGCCCCGAATTAGCTATTTGTCAAGCCTTCCCAGACTTAGCAACAGCCTTAGATACCGTTGTTACCGACGAAAACCTCACCATCCTCTGCGGTTCACTTTATCTAATCGGGTATTTTCTGCAACAACAACAATCCCAAGCTTAAACGCATCAGCCTTGTGTTTCTTCCTCAGTAAAAATCGGAGGCCACAATTCAGAAACGGGTAATTCCCAACCGGGAAAAAGTTCTGCGACTGTCAAGATATCGCCATTTGCTAAAATAGTTGGTTCACCAGTCGATCGATAAATTGCCACTGTCTCTTCGTCAGGATCGATCAGAATCCCTACTATCGCACCCAGCTCTATAAACTTCAAAACTTTGGTTTCTATAGCCTTAATGCGATCGCTCTGAGACTTAATTTCAACCACCAAATCCGGGACAAGTTCACCAAAATAGCGCGGACTTTGGCGCAAGCGGGCGGCGCGCACAAAGGAAACATCCGGCGCTTTGACATTTGTATTCGGCATAATGAAACCGCCGGCGGAATCGAACACTCTCCCCAAGCGGCGGGGATAAACCCAATTACCGAGTAAGCGAATTAAAATACTGCCGATTTCACTGGATACGATATCTGATGGGCCCATAACTGAAATTATCCCGTCTTCTAGTTCAATTTTGTAATCTAAACCCGCTTCGGTAAAAGCAGTTTGAACTTGATTTAAATCTTTGACTGTCATTGTTGTCATAAAACTTGCTCCTATTCTCAACTAAGGTTTGATTTTTAGATAAGTCAAATATTATAATATTTTAATCATAGCTCATATATTCTGATCGAGCATAAATTAAACTAAATTTAAAATATCGGGCGCACAGCTACGAAAAATAGGAGTTGTGGGAAAGGCGATTTTGTACGGGATAAACTCACTCGCATTTATCTACGCGCAACCGCCTCAAAAATTATGGTGATAGCTACAAAATCGTCAAATAAGTTTCAGTGGGACTGATGGGTAAAGGTTTTAAGATTTGATTTTGCAAGTCTATTTCCAATCCCAATGATTCTAAAGGTATCACACCCAAAAGCGCATCATCTCCTCCCGGTAACTCTAAGCACTCGAAAGTGCCTTCTCTGTCAAACATTGATATTTTAGCATCTTGGAAAATTCGGGCTTTGCCAATACCCATTGCGGTTGCTACATCTACTTCTTTGAGGAGTTTTAGGCCGAGTTTGGCGATCGCATTTTTTGGCAGACACAAGGTAGTGGATCCTGTATCCACCAATACATTTTTAAGAACGATCGACCGAATTTCTTCTGGTGAAATCGTCCCATCTTCTGCCCGAATTTGGTCGGCTCGATTAATGATTGTCAGAGTGGCAAAAACTTTTCCCATTGGATTGCTGTTTTTAATTTGCACCCGTTGCCTCCTGCGGTAGCGTCGGAGTATGGTAGAGTCGATAGGGGCATTTCTACCCCTACCTCTCCTTCAGAACGGAACGTGAAACTTTCGCTTCATTCCGCTCCTTGATATCTTCATCCTTTTTAAGGATACAACTCAAAACGGATTGATATCATAGTTCCTGATTAGGGAACCGTCGTTTTCCGTTTTTGTGTCGTGACAGTGCTTATGTAGAAGTTGAAGGTTTTTATACTCATCCTTACCGCCTAATGAGCGGGGTAGGATATGGTCAACTTCTACAGTGTCCTCCGGTGTAAAGTACAGACCACAGTGGGTACATTTACCTTTTTGTGTCTTAAGCAGTGTTGCCACTCTTGTTGGTGTTTCCGGGTATTCTCCACGTCTAGAACTCCAATAAATCCAGTTACCGTCATAAGGTGTTGAATTGCCCTTTACCTTGACGTGCCTTTTTATTGGCGTTGCTTGGTGTTGTGCTAATTCTAAACCTTCTTCTGTGCTGAAGCACCAATTTCTGTCACCTACTGTTCGCCAGTATTTGTTTTTATTGATGCTACCTTTTCCCCGTCTTTTAGCCCAGGCTCGTAATTTGTCGTAGGTAAGGTCATCAATTTTGCTGAAGATTTTCTTACTTACTACTGTGGAGTAATAGTTTGACCATCCCCAAATTATTGGATTCAGCCGACTAATTAAAGCAGCTTGAGGGGCGGTATTATGCGTGTCTATTACTTTTTCAATTTTCCCAAGATGAGCTTTGACTTTTAGTTTTGATGGGGTGATTATTGTACTAAAGCCAAGTGGTATTCCTTTGGTATTTTTAGCACTTCGGTAGTTACCTACCTTATGTTGTTGTACGTGGAATCCTAAAAACTCAAACCCAACATTCCCATTGTATTCGTTGAGGGTGTGGGTTAATTTTGTTTTACTTGGCTTTAATTCTAAGCCCATATCACTTAACCATTCAGCTATTATCTTCTGACAGGCTATTATTACTTCAATGTCTTTGTGAATAATCACAAAATCATCGGCGTATCTAATAAGGCTTATTGCGTCACGGTTGCTGCTTTTGCTGATTTTATTCTTCAAAGTTTCCGCATACTGCTTAACCCTTTCTTCCATGCCGTGTAAGGCTATGTTAGCCAAAAGTGGAGAAATAACTCCGCCTTGTGGCGTACCTTCTATGGTCGGGAAGATTTCACCTTGGTCTAATACCCCACTTTTAAGCCACGACTTAATTTGATTTCTCAGTCGCGGATAGGTATTGATTTTGTCAAGTAATGCTTTGTGATTAATGCGGTCAAAGCATCTGGCAATATCAGCGTCTAGCACATATTTGGCTTTGTATCTGATACTGTTGAAAATAGCTCCGATTGCATCGTGACACGACCTACCTGGTCTAAAACCATAGGAGTTTGGCTCAAAAAGAGCTTCCCATTCTGGTTCAAGTGCTGCTTTTACAACAGCTTGTAAGGCTCGATCGTACATAGTGGGTATGCCTAATGGTCTTGACTCATTAGTTCCTGGTTTTGGTATCATTACACGACGTGTCGGTTTTGATTTTCCAGTTACCTTGAGTTGACTTACTAGCTTGACTCGCTGCTTCGGGGTTAGTAGTTTAATACCATCCACACCTGCTGTACGTTTGCCAGTATTATCTTGCGTGACCCGTCGTACCGATAAGACCTTATTAGACCATGAATTAATCAAGGTCTTCTGAAGCTTACGAACTGCTTTAACATCGCCACGCTCACTTGAAAGATAGATACGTTTTTGCAACTTAAATGTCAATCTTTCGGCTTTTCGCCAATTGATTTGATTCCATTCCACCGTCGGGTTGTCCCGCGTTTTAGACTTATTCATTGCTACTCAAGTTTCTATCCTTGAAGTTACCATGTATCTGTCTGCATATCTCTGTCATTACAACAGAGCATTGGCTTCTGATACAATCCCTCTTCCATATATTGTTCGTTAGCTACTTACTGGGTAATTGATTCCCAGAAATATATGAAAGTTACTTCGTTCCAAATACACATTGATTGAGTTTTTAGTGTGATGCTATCCACCGGGTTTATGGGCGGTGCTTATAGGTCGATAAGCAAATCGCCTACGCCCTAGCCTTGCCTTTTGGCTTGGTCTTAACCAGTTTTTACCGTGTTTTTCAACGGTTTTATCCTGATTTAGCCGTTAGACCATCTTAAGATAACGATGGTTCAGACACATCTTTGTTTACTACACATGAACTCTTGCTCAACAGTTACCAGTTTCGGCTACCAGTAGTCTGCCTTTTATCCCCGCTTTATCTTGTTAGTTGCTACCTATCAAGATAGGGGATATGCTTTTACCGCTGCACTTGCGGACTGAGACTTGGGATGACCCGCACCCAGATGTGTATCCAGTTATTATGACTCTATAGTCATCCTAGCCATCCCCTAAGTATTGAAACTCAGTTTCGGCTAACGAATCGCACTACTTGTTTTAAGTATAACTCATATGCGGGAGCGATCGCACAGGTTCGTAGTGAGGACTTTAGTCCGCATTAAGAAGGACTAAAGTCCTCCGCACAGGTTTGTAGTGAGGACTTTAGTCCGCATTAAGAAGGACTGAAGTCCTCACAGGTTTGTAGTGAGGACTTTAGTCCGCATTAAGAAGGACTGAAGTCCTCACAGGTTTGTAGTGAGGACTTTAGTCCGCATTAAGAAGGACTGAAGTCCTCACAGGTTTGTAGTGAGGACTTTAGTCCGCATTAAGAAGGACTGAAGTCCTCACTACGAACCTAGGATAATATTTTTAATACTGATACTTATATATATGGCGACACAGATTCCCATTATTTAATGATATGTCAAATCGCAGAAAAAAGCAAGGGGCAGACGAAAAAAAAATCCGCCCCAGCTTCAATCAAAAACTATCTTTGATTCCAAGCAGTCGCCGCATCAGTCACCGCTTGTTCGACAGGTTTTTCCCCCAACATTGCCGCTTGCAAATTGTCATAAATTGCCTTCTGCAACTTCTTAACATCCTTAAGAGGCGGAATCAACAACTCGGCTTTTTCCAAGCCAGAAGCACTGATAATTCGAGCGCGATCGCTCGGAGCAGCATCAGCCGCAACGCTCTTAAAATAAGAGTCCTGCAAAGTCTCAACCGTAGAAGGCAAAACATTAGCAGCCTTGGCAAAAGCCAACTGATTTTGAGAATTAGTTACGTACAAAGCAAACTTGACAGCATCATCAGGGCGCTTGCTGTCGCGAGGTACAACTAAATTCATCACCGCCACAGTCTTCTTGCCGCTTTCCCCGGTAATTTGAGGCGCAGCAGTTGAAGCAGCACCAACACTCGGAGCATTTTCAGCGATCGCCTTCAAAAACTGAGGCCCAGAACCCAACAAAGCAGTTTCCCCAGCTTGATAAAGCTCGATCGCCCTGCGGTGTCCCTGCACCAAAACATCCTGTGGCAAAAGTCCGCCCTTGTACAAATCAACCCAATACTGAAAAACCGCCTTACCTTTATCAGTATTAAAAGCAGCCTTACCTTGAGCGTCCACCAAAGGCACGCCCATCTGCACGAAAGATTGCAAAACTTCCGCCGAATCTTCCGGTACAAAAGTCGCAAAAAAAGCAAACTTACCAGTTTTATCTTTTACCTGTTTCGCCACAGCCGCCAACTCCGTATAGGTAGCGGGAGGCTTGGCAATTCCAGCTTTTTTAAACAACTCTGTATTGTAAATAGTTACCGGAGTTGTCAGATACCAAGGAATGCCAAAAGTCTTACCATCGAGTACGCTAGCTTTCCAGATATTTGGGAGATAGCTCGATCGCACTTGCTGCGAAATCCGAGAGTCTAAATCCAGCCAAGCATTGCGCCCCGCTAACAGCGAAGCAAAATCGGGATTCAGGTTCACCACATCCGGCGCAGTTTTCGCCGATACAGCCCCCAAAATCTTGCTTTCCATCGCCGACCAAGGCACGTCTACCCAGCGCACCTTCACCCCGGGATTTTCGGCTTCAAAACCAGCGATCGTCTTGTTGAAATAATCAGTAAACTGTGGTTGAAGCTGCATAGTCCAGAACTCGATTTCATTGGCATTCTTGGTCTGGGAATTCACCGCCGGCTTGCTGCAACTCACCACCGCAGCTAGCATCAGCCCTACCAGCCCAAACACAGCGAACAGTTGCCAAGATTTACGTTTCATAGAATTTAATTTGAGATTCATGGTTAGCTAAGGAGAAAACAAGCATCGCCCTCTGAAAGCCCTCCTGGGTTCAAGCGCCAGAGTTTTGTGTGCGGGCCCGGGAGAGAGAGTCGGTTTGGTTGCAGAATCAATCGGTTTTTGGTCGATCGAGCTTAAATTTGTTGACATTCGCCGCAGAATAGCTATTGTCAAGTAAATTGGATAGCATAAAATCGGAACTGGCGATCGCGGAACACAGACAGCTCCGTTACGGAGGAATACCGAGATTACAGACCGATAGAGGGCGGTGGGAAACCAATCTCCCAACATCCGGCGGGCTGGATAGAGCTGGCCAATTACAAAATAAAAAAATAGCAATTACAGACGACCCAATCCTATGGTTAATTTTTTCAAAGGTCTACTTTCCCCACGCCAGCCTGGAATCGGGATCGAAATAGCCTCAGACCGCATCAACATCATCCAGCTCGAAAAGAAAGCTCAGGCATTAAAATTAGGCCTCCTCGCCTCCATAGAAGTACCAGAAGACATGGTACAAGAAGGACAAATAGTCGATCCCCCCGGAATGGCAGAACTAATACGCGCCCTCCTGGCTGAAAACAAAATCAAAGCCAAGCGAGTAGCCACAGCCATTCCCGGCCGCGAAGCCGTGATCCGCCTGATTCCTGTTCCAGCAGAACTCAACGAAGAAGAGCTGCGGGATTACATGAATGCAGAAGCAGGACTTTATTTGCCGTTTCCTAGAGAAGACGCCGACGTAGACTATCAAAAAATAGGCTTATTTGTAGATGACGACGGCGTAGAAAAAGTACAAGTGGTATTAGTTGCAACTCGTAGAGAAGTTACCGATACCTACATCGAAACCTTCAGAGAAGCCGGATTGGATATAGATGTGCTAGAAGTAACCAGCTTTGCCCTCATCCGCACTCTCAAAGACCAACTGCAACAATTCTCCTCCCAAGAAGCAGCAGTCCTCACCGATATAGAATTTGACAGTACCGAGTTAGCTATAGTAGTGGACGGCATACCTCAGTTCAACCGTACCATCCCGATCGGCACTTACCAAATCCAGACCGCCCTCAACCAAGCCATGAATCTGCCGCCTACCAGAGACACCAGCGAACTGCAAGGCATGACCCTGCCAGTTACAGATACCATGGGCGCCTCCGGAGACACCAATCCCGGCACAAATGCCATGATTAAAGTATTGGGAGAACTAGCAGACGAACTGCGCCGCTCAGTAGACTTTTACCTCAACCAGAGCGAAGAACTCGAAGTAGCGCAACTGCTGCTAGCAGGCCCAGGAGCTGCGATCGGCAAACTCGACGAATTTTTTATGCAAAGATTAAGTTTGCCCGCATCACAAGTCGATCCCATCGACACCCTCGGACTCGAAATCACCCAAGAAATTACCCCAGAACAGCGAGCAGGTTTAGGAGTCGCCCTAGGTTTAGGACTGAGGGAGGTGCTGTAACCTATGACAGCTCTTTGGGTTGACAGTTGACAGCTTTGACAGTTGACAGTTGACAGTTGACAGTTGACAGCTTTGACAGTTGACAGTTGACAGTTGACAGTTGACAGTTGACAGCTTTGACAGCTTTGACAGTTGACAGTTGACAGTTGACAGTTGACAGTTGACAGTTGACAGTTGACAGTTGACAGTTGACAGCTACCTCTCCCGGTCAGGAAGAGGATTTGAGAAGTGAATAGTCTGCTTTTAATTTCTCCCTAAAACGGAGAGGATTTAAAACCAATTCTTTCTGGTAAAAAAACCGAGGTATAAGCAGTCACTTCCTTGAGTTGAAGGTCGAAAATTGTTTCTTTCTTCCCTAAATAAATCCTTCACTTGTGCCCGTCATCTGGTGCTCTGTCTAAAATCTAAAATTTCCAATTAAAATCTATAGCAACAGCCAAGATGGTTGGGATGTTCTCGCATTGCTGAAACAATGCAGTCAATTGCGCCTTCTTGAATCCTTCTTTTTACCTCGAACTCCGCCTGTGATGCCTTCTTGCTTCTGCCTTCTGCTATAAAATCGAGTGAAGCCATGTACAGCCTAGATATTAATTTTCTCAACGACCGTCCCGACTACAAACCCGCGGCCGCCAAAAGCTCACCTAAAAGAAGTTCCGGCGGCGCCAAAGACCAACTCCCCCTAATCGGAGCGCTGCTGTTTGCCTTCGGCCTCAACGCCGCCGTCATGGGTGCTTGGTGGTGGGCGACAAACGAAAATAGTGGCTTAGTCCAAGAACAAGCAAAAATCGACCAAGAACTGGCAAAGTTAAACACTCAAGCCAACGCCATCAAAGCGATAGACGCCGAAACCAACAAAATTACTGCCGAATACCAAGCATTAGCCGGAGTATTCGACCAAATTAAACCTTGGTCAGCGATGCTGCAAGACGTGAGTGCCCGCACTCCCGCCGGAGTCCAAATTGCCAAAATCGAGCAAATCGACCCCAGTCCCTCCCCTGTTGCAGCAGCACCCCCTCCGCCTGCTGCAACTCCCGCCGCGTCCCCCGGGGCGAGTCCGTCTCCCGGGGCGAGTCCCTCCCCAGCCAGCCCTACCCCAGTCGCTGCTCCCCCCCCTGTCGCGGCGCCCCAAACCGCAAAAGTACAAATTTCCGGCATCGCCAGTACCTTTGCTCAAGTTAACGACTTTATGCTGTTAGTCCAGCGCTCTCCTTTCTTCCTCAACACCGATACCAAACTGGTAGCGGCGACACTAAAAAACAACCCCGCACAATTGCAAGTCCGCAACCAAAATTCCACAGCAGCAGCAGAACTTCCCAAACTGCGGCCGGTAGTGGAATATAAAATTGAAACAACACTCAGCCCGACAGGGGCCTCGGAGCTGCTCCCGGAACTGCGGAGCAAGCAAGCAGACGGGTTGGCCATACGCATAGAAACACTTCAAGAAAAAGGAGTGCTACCAGCAAAAGGAGATGTGAAAAAACCATGACAGCATCAAATCAGTTTATTCCCGGCGGGGGACAAGCAGAAGAGGCAGGGACTCAGGAAATATTTGGCATTAAGCTGACACCCCAAGTCCAAGCCATAGGTATCGCAGTTCTCGGCCTGGGAGTTGCAGGGTACCTCGGCTACCAGTTCGTACTGCCAGAATTTCAAAAAGGCAGCGAAATCAAGCAAAAAATTACCGAAAGCAAGCAAACGCAAGTGCAATTGCAAGCTCAAATTACGAAAAAGGCAGAAGCAGAAGCCAAGCAAGAAGAAGCTAAACAGCGCCGGGCCAACGTGACGGCAATGTTTGCCAGCGACGCCAGCGCTACCACGCTGCTGCTTGACATGAACCAACTGGTGAACAGAATCAACGCCGGCGTGCAAAGTGACGACCTCAAGGCTAAAATTACTAAATTTGAACCGGATGTCGGGCAACAAGGAGCCGCGCCCGTCCCGGGAGCACCCGACCCGGATATTCTCAGCGATTCGTCCTTTGGCCCTTCCCTGGCTGGCAAGCTCAGGCGCAAAAAATTTAAGGTAGAGTTTGAAGGCAATTTCGCTCAAACCCGCAATTTTATGCGGAACTTGGAGTTGATGCAGTCGCTGTTGGTAGTGAGGAATTTGAAATCTGAATTGCTAACACCAAGTCAGTCAATTGAAGTGGATTTTCTGAAAGGGAAAATCATCCCTGTGGAGCAGCCGCAAACGAAAATTAAAACAGCTTTTGAATTGCACGCGCTGCTGCCCTTAAAGCAAGAAGAAAAACTGCCAACTCCGGCTCCAACTCCGGCTCCAACTCCGGCTAAGTAGCAGGGTTGTGGCGGATATTAGCTAGCATTCTAAAGTTGCTGTTTCAGCAGAAGGTGGAAGGGAGCATCTCTTTTTTTGTCAAGAGTCATTGGTCAAGAGTCATTGGGCATTGGGCATTGGGCATTGGGCATTGGGCATTGGGCATTGGGCATTGGGCATTGGTCATTGGGCATTGGGCATTGGGCATTGGGCATTGGGCATTGGTTATTAGTCATTGAGCATTAGTGATTGAGCATTAGTGATTAGTGATTGGTCATTGGGCATTGGTCAGGGAGCATCAAAACTCCCAAAAAAAAGTATGTACGACTTGTGAGCTTCCTTGAAGAGCTCTACAAATGCCAAACAAAGATGTTCCCAGGTGGAAGCTCGAAGATTGAAGATTAAAAGGTAAAGTTCAAAAAAATATGAAAGTCAGAAAAATAATAGTTATTCTGGCTATCTAAGATGAGAATTTGTACCAATTGCTTTATAACTTCTTGATTCAAAAAAAATCTGAATTGGGAATATTTCAGTCAGTAAAAAATGCTGACAAAAAACGCGGAATCACAAATAGAAAAGTGTAATTGAGGAGAGAATGTGAAACAGCATCTACGGTTAAGTGGAGGACTCTTGTGCAGTGTTGCCGGAGTTCTAGTCGCCCAAGGGCCCGTCTGGGCTGCACCGACTCAGGTCACAGGAGTGCAGGTAAGTCAAGCCAATAATGGCGTAAGTATTGTGCTAGCTACCGAAAAGGGCGATCGCCCGCAAGTTTTCGGCATCAACAGCGGCAATACCTACCAAGCCACAATTACTAACACCCAGCTCCGCCTGCGCCAAGGCAGCAGCTTCCGGCAAGACAACCCAGCCCCCGGTATTTCTTCGGTAGAAATCACTCAGGTAGAGGCCAACAGCATCCGCGTTGTGGTGGCAGGCACCAGCGGAGTTCCCAGCGGACAAGTTGTCCCCGGACAAGGCCAAAGCATTGTCCTCAGCGTTGCGGGACAGGGCGGTACAGTGCAGTCAACCCAAGCTGCACAGCCTGGTTTGACTGCGCTCAATCAAGCCCAAGCTGCACCCCCGCCGCCGGGACTGCCGCTGAGCCCATCAACTCCTCGGCCGGCCCCGCAAATCCGCACCTCACAAACTCCGGGGGTACTGCTGCCAAATCCCCAAGTTACTGTTACTAGGGACGATCGCCCGCCCCTCCCCAGCGAAATACAATCTCAGAACAATCAAGCTGCCCCTTTCCAGCCGCGGGCTGTAGCGCCGCCGTTGGGAGATATCGCCGTATCTAACATCGCGCCTGCTGGGGCAAGTATCGAACTGAGCTCGGGAGAACGCATCCCCCGCTTGGTGCTGCGAGATGCTCCAGTCCGCGACGTGTTAGCTCTGCTGGCCCGGGCTGCGGGATTGAACATTGCTTTTACGGGCGGTGGAGCCCCCGGTCAACCGGGCCAGCCGCCGGCTGCTCCTGGAGCAGCAGCAGGCTCTGATGAAGGGCCGAAGATTTCCTTGGACATCGAAAATGAGTCGGTGCAAGATGTTTTTAACTACGTGCTGCGGATTAGCGGATTGCAAGCAAACCGCGTCGGGCGCACGATTTTTGTGGGGACTAATTTGCCTCTGGACTCGCGCAACATCATTGTTCGCACTTTGCGGCTCAATCAAGTGCGATCGACCGATGCAGCTAACTTTTTGAGCGCTCAAGGTGCGGAAACTCAACTGCCGATTACTCGGGTGACTATCCAAACCGTAGGCCAGGGAAATGCCGCGCGGGATGTGGAAATTCGGGAACCTGACATTAAGGCGATCGGTGCCAAGGACGGCAACGGGCCCCTATTGCTGAGGGGACTGTCGGTGCTGGCAGATTCTCGGCTCAATTCCATCACTTTGGTGGGCGACCCCCGCAAAGTTGATATTGCCGTAGCTTTCTTGACTCAGCTAGATTTACGCCGCCGTCAAGTGGCTGTCAACGTCAAGGTGATCGATGTCAACTTGTTGGGAAACAACAGAAGTAGCAGCAGTTTCTCTTTCGGAATTAATAACAATTTCTTTGTCAATGATGGGGGAGTAGCAAGTCTCAATTTCGGCGGCATCAATCCTCCAGCAAGGGGGTTTGGCAGCGACCCCGGCATCACTGGCCGGCCGATCGTCCCCAACCCCATACCAAGTGCCGTGGCTCCTTTCTACGATCCGAGGGGCAATTTAATTAACGTTCCCCTCACAGGAAATGGTGGCGGGTTGTTCGTCCAGCCGATCGCCCCGATTACTAATGACCCCACGCGAGTCGGGATTAGCGATTACACCCCGTTTAACCCTACAACCCCAAATTCTGCGGGAGCTGCGACTTTCGCCTTGTTCCCATTCTTCCAATATCCGAGGAGGTTCCTCTCAGCGTTGCAGGCAACTATTGAAACCCGGAATGCCAAAATCTTGACCGATCCGACTCTGGTGGTTCAAGAAGGAGAAACGGCGAATGTGAATATTACTGATGAGGTAATCAGTAACGTCACGTCGCAAACGCAGACTACCGGAAATACCAGCACCACAACAGTGACTGCTGTTAAGGATCGGGCAGGTTTGCAGTTAGGGGTGGCAGTTGACCGGGTTGACGATAATGGCTTTGTCTCTCTGCGGGTGAACCCGATTATCAGGACACCGGGCAACCCGCAACAATTGTCCACGGGCGCGAACATTAATACGATCACGCTGCTGGGAGAGCGCTCTTTGCAATCCGGGCTAATTCGCCTGCGGGACGGTCAAACTTTGATTGTGTCGGGGATTATCCGCGACGAAGAACGGATTGTAGCCAACAAGATTCCTATTTTGGGAGATTTGCCGATTATCGGTTCGCTGTTCAGGAGAACCGTTAAGGACAACCAGCGGGCGGAGTTGATTGTATTGCTGACTCCGCAGATTTTGGATGATAGCGATCGATCGAACTTCGGCTACCAAAACAGCATCAGTCCCGACGCCCGCCAACTGTTGCAGCGCAGTCAGCCGGTTCAGCCCAGACAGTAGGCCCCGGGCGAAGGAAGAGGGAAGAAGGAAGAAGGAAGAAGGAAGAAGGAAGAAGGAAGAAGGAAGAAGGAAGAAGGAAGAAGTGTCAACTTAATGCCAAAAGTAGTGCCTGTCTGCTGTCTGACGATTTGCTGAGTCTCGATCGCCCCTAACCCCCCTGGTGGGAGGGGGACAAGAGCGTATTTCGTCCCCCGACTATCCGGGGGATGCAAGGGGGATCGGGCCTCGGCTATAAACGACAGATACAAAGGTTTTTAGGCGATCGGTGACACAAATGGTTCGAGGTGCGAGGTGCGAGGGAATTTTTTATTTTACCCTTGACAATTCTGACTTTGTTCGTTTTAATTCACCTTCTTTCTCTCAGAAAGCAGAGGCAAGAAGAAAATAAACTTTTGTTTAACTCTTGACAAATGACATTTTATTCCTTCCATTTCTGCTTGTTTCCCCATTTCAAATCCACTCCCGGCTAAAAATCTTCTCTCCAGGTTGTATTTTTTTAAGAAAATTTGGGTATTAATTCTAAAAAGTTGGCAAGTTCCATATAAATTAAAGGTTCCACCGATCCATAACGACCGGCAAAACTTTAGAATAATGCAGTGAAAATTAGATGCTGTGGGGTTTTCAGCAATTAGAAACAAAAATTCCTTTTCTGACCAATTATCCTAGGGTAATTGGTATTCAGCAGGAGTTCTTAATTGGGAAGCGGGCTGGAGCAATAGGGAACTACCCCAACCTCCAAACCCAAACTCCAATGCAGTTGATAACTCGCAGCTAATAATTGAACTCAGTTTGACGTATTTTGCAAACCCAGAAGGAGTGCGCAATGAACAAAGGTGAATTGGTTGATGTAGTGGCAGAAAAGGCTAGTGTCACGAAAAAACAGGCAGATGCCGTGTTGAGTGCAGCCTTGGAAGCAATCATGGAAGCTGTCTCAGACGGCGATAAGGTGACACTGGTGGGTTTTGGATCGTTTGAGTCGCGGGAACGCAAAGCCCGCGAGGGTCGCAATCCCAAAACAGGCGACAAGATGGAAATCCCGGCAACTAAGGTTCCTGCATTTTCCGCAGGCAAGTTGTTTAAGGACAGAGTTGCACCGCCGAAAAACCCCCAATAACTGGCGAACTGAGTCTTGATTAGACCTGTACACGGTGGGAATTTAGCTTGGGCAGCCACACTGGCGGGCTGTCCTGCCTCTGCTATTCTCGATTTTTCTGCCAGTATCAGTCCTTTGGGCCCTCCTGAGTCGGCCCTGGCTGCGATTCAATCTCACTCGAGCAGTCTGACGGCTTACCCAGATCCGGATTATGGAGAGCTCAGGGCTGCTTTGGGTGAGGCTTTGAATGTTGACCCGGATTGGATTTTGCCGGGGAACGGTTCGGCAGAATTGTTGACTTGGGCGGCTTGGGATTTGTCGGAGCTGGAGGCGACTTATTTGGTAACTCCGGCTTTTGGCGATTACTGGCGGGCTCTGAAGGCTTTCGGCGCACAGGTGCTGGAATGTCCTTTGGAGCTTCAATCTTTGAAGGCGGAGCTTTTAAACGAGTTAGTAACGGATGATTTGTCAGTTTCTAACCGTTTATTGGTCTCTCCTTCCCTGAAAATCCCGGTTCCCCTTACTCTCGGTGCCGATCGAGGTTTGCTGCTCAACAACCCGCACAATCCGACGGGTTTGCTGTTCGCTAGGGAAGCGATTCGCCCTTATTTGGAGCATTTGGCTCTGGTGGTGGTAGATGAGGCCTTTATGGACTTTCTACCGCCTCAACAGCAGCAAAGTTCGATCGCTGCTGTTGAGGAGTTTCCGAATTTGGTGGTTTTACGATCGCTCACCAAATTCTATTCTCTGCCGGGACTGCGGATCGGATGTGCGATCGCCCGTCCCGATATCCTCCGCCGCTGGCAGTTGCGGCGCGATCCTTGGCCTGTAAATGCCTTGGCGGCGGCGGCGGCTGCCGCTGCGCTGCGAGATGCTGCTTTTGAGCGGCAAACTTGGGATTGGCTGCCTGTGGCTCGTCGGGAGCTGTTTGAAGGTTTGGCTGATTTACCGGGTTTGCAACCAATTGCCGGGGCGGCTAATTTCTTGTTAGTTGAGTCGTCGGTGTCGGTGACTGCGATCCAAAAAAGTCTGTTGCAAAAACACCGGATTTTGATTCGGGATTGTTTGAGTTTTCCTGAGTTGGGCGATCGATATTTTCGAGTAGCCGTGCGCGAGAGGGCCGACAATCTGCGGCTGATTTCTGGACTTGCCGATGTCTGCGCTCAGTTGTCAATGGCTTGATGTTGCTGGAGTGCGAGGATTTTGCTTGCATCCCAAGGGAGATGCTCGCACTCTTATAAATTATTTGGAATTAATATATTCTATTGGCACTGTTGAATGATTTTTTGAAGGAACTGCTCTCGTAGCGTTAGGCTTTCGCCGCGCGATAGCCCTAGGATACGAAGAAGGAGAAGAAAGAGAAGCAAGAGAAGAAACAAAATAAAGAAATACAAATATAAAAGTTCGCTGGTATTTTTAAACTGACAACTGTCAACTGTCAACTGTCAACTGTCAACTGTCAACTGTCAACTGTCAACTAACTGCCAACTGTCAACTGTCAACTGTCAACTGTCAACTGTCAACTGTCAACTGTCAACTGTCAACTGTCAACTGACTATTTATGCTTGATTATGATTTAGTAATTATTGGCGGTACAGCGGCTGGGCGCTATGCTGCTTTGACTGCTACTAATTTCCCGGCTCGCGTTGCTTTGGTGGAACCGCTGAGTCATTCGCAAGATTTGCCCGCGGAGGGGAAAGAGCCGATCGACTTTGGTTTGAGATACAGCCAAACTTTGAGGGAGGCTGCTCGTTTTGCTCATCAGCTCGGCCGCCCGCATTTGGGGGTGAGTTGGGGAGCGGGCCCGATCGAATTGCGGTTTGAGGGGGCTCGAAAGTGGGCTGAGGGTGTTGTTTCTAATTTGTCAGAAATTGATGCTCTCGGCGTTTTGGCTGCTCGCGGGGTTGATATTATTTTTGGTAACGGCGAGTTTGTTGTGGAACCGGATTTGGCTGTGATTGCGGGCGACAGGAAATTGCGATCGCGCGCTTATTTGCTAGCTTGTCCAACAATGCCTGCAATTCCCAATATTGAAGGACTTTCGTCTGTCGGCTTTTTTACTTCCGAAACAGTGGGGGAATTAGCAAAACTGCCACAGTTGCCGAAAAGTTTGGCTGTAATTGGTGCAGATCCCAGCGGTGTCGAAGTGGCTCAGACTTTTTCTCGGCTGGGATCTGCTGTGACTTTGGTGGTGAAAAGTTCGCACATTTTGGCGAAAGAAGACCGCGAGGCTGCTGGTTTGGTGCAAGCTGGAATGGAAGCTGAAGGCGTGCGGATTCTGACTGCGACTGAGGTGACTCAAGCTAGGGTGATTGAGGGTAAAAAGTGGATTCAAGCTGGGCCAAGGGCGATCGAAGCTGAGGAGATTTTTTTAGCTGCGGGGCGAGGCTACAATTTTGCAGCGTTAAATCTGGAAGCCGCTGGGGTGAAATTTAGCGATCGCGGGTTGATTTTAAATGAAAAGTTGCAAACAACTAATTCGCGCATTTATGCGATCGGCGATGTGGCTGGCGGCTATCCGTTCCCTCACATCGCTAATTGCGAAGCTGCGGTGGCTGTGAAAAATGCTTTATTTTTGCCGCTGTTTCACATAGATTATCGCGGGATTCCTTGGGCAATTTTTTCCGATCCGCAGTTGGCGAGGGTTGGGTTGACGGAAGCACAAGCAAGGCGCCGTTTTGGAGACGATTTGATTGTGGCTCGGGAACATTTCAAGAATGTTGAAAGAGCTCAAATGTCAGGAGAGACAACGGGTTTTTGTAAGATTGTCGGGCGGCGCAACGGGGACATTTTGGGAGCGACTATTGTGGGCCCGCAAGCTGCGGAGTTGATTCAGGCGATCGCCTTTGCGGTGCGTCACGGGATGAAGGTTGAGGCGATCGCAGAACTTCCTTATATTTGGTCTAGTTTTTCAGCAATTAACGGTCAAACTGCTGCTATTTGGGAGTCGCAGCGCTTCCAAAGCAATATTTTTCTCCAGAATTTATGGGAGAATTTGTTTCACTGGCGCAGGTATTGGAAGTAGAAAATGCGTAATGGGTAATTGGTAATTGGTCATATCGTGTGCGATCGATTAACCGCAGTAAGATAGGTTTGTAGTGCGGACTTTAGTCCGCAGCCGGAAAGCGGACTAAAGTCCGCACTACAAACCGTTTTTGTTATGGTAATAAATCTGACATCATATCATTGGTCATTGGTAATTGGTAAACAGAGATACATCATTTGTTAAAAGTTATAAATCTTAATCAAATTTAATCAAAAAGCCTTGATTTAGTTGCCGCTATGAAAGATAATAATCAAGGTCAAAAACTAAAACTTGTTGATACACGCTACTAACTACCCGAGGTCGGATTCATGGATTGCAAAACTGCTACTTTAGTTTACGAAACAGGAAATCCTCTAGAAAATATTCGCAAGATATTTCCCGAAGCTTGGCAATTTTTGACAGATCAGGCTGCGGCTTTTGTCACCGGGAAAAATGATGCTTTTGATGCGGAAATTAAAAAGTCGATCCTCTCCGTTGGCGTAGCCCCCGTAGGGGCGGGCTGCGCTAACGGCAAAACCCCTTTTCAGTTCAGAATTACTCACCGCGACGATACCGAACAATTGACAAAGGATATCTCTGAACTATTGGGCGATATCACTTCTCGGTTACTTTTAGAACAGCATTTTTCTCAAGTTGTCGGTCGTCCTCTTTATTTCAGCACAATTTGCTGTTCCAGTCACCTAACAGCCGATCGCGAATTGACATTGGATGAAGTTTTGCCAATTCAGCGGGCTGCTGTTAAGTTGCAATAGTTAAGCTGTTGTTCTAATTATTGCGGGCGAGAGTGCAACGCTGGATTTGACGATCGCGGGTACAATGCGATCGCACGCCATTCTCGCCCCTGAAAGGTTTCTCGCGACTGGGCCCACTTGCAGCGCTGCTAAACCACCAGTCAAAAATAATTCGCATCCGGGCCAACGCAGGTGTTTGTCTAATACTGGCAAACCTTTAACTATTTCAATGGGATGGGTTTCTAGCATTTCTTTGAACAAAGGCTCGGCTGCAATATCTAGTTTAGTGCCGGTTGCTAGCCAAATGCGATCGACAAATAACGTCTCCCCACCGCTGCAATCAACAGTCCATCTGTTATTTTCCCACCGCACGCCAACAACTTCGCACTCTTCATGAAATGTCAGCTTTTCGCTGTGGGACAACCTGCGTAACTGTGTCATAATTTCCGGTGTCATCGAGCCGCCATTGCGAGCTTGTTGAATAGCTTCCCAACGCTTGTGACAATCAGCTTCGGCGGCAAATCCTTTGAGATATTTTGGCCCCAACCAACCGGGTTCGGCATCAAATAGTTTTTCTTGGAAATAGCGCCTAGTCATTAACAGGACTTTGGCTCCTCTAGCAATTGCTCCTACTGCTAAATGTCCGCTGGTTAGTCCGCCGCCGACAATTAATATTTGTTCTCCTGACAATTGCAAATTCCGCAAATCTATTTGATGGGAGTGACGAATTCTTTCGGCGGGATGCTGTGTTTGAATTTGATTTACCCAGGCTGGTAAATGCGGTTTCCCACTACCGGCGGCGACAATTACTCGGCGGGCGATCGCACTTTTGCCATCTTCAAACCACAGGCGGAAACTGCCGGATTTGGGCTGAATGCGGGTGACTTTTGCTTTGATAACTCGATCGCCCAAATCCCACCGTTTAACTGTATCAGCGCAAAATTCCTCAAATAACCGACTTCCCGGCAAATCGTAGGGGGGAAACAATTCCGAGGAGCGATTTTCGGCAAATCTCCGCAATTCGTAAGGGTTGGGATCTGGGTGGTGCACTGCGGGCGATCGCAAATGCCCAATTTCTAAAGCTGCAAATTGCCTCCGCCACTCAGTCACCCATTCGCCGCTCGGATCGAATGCTAAAAGTTTATCCCGCAGGCTATTGCGTTTTTGCAATATGTGTGCTACTAGAGTTAGGGCGTGGGGCCCAGCGCCGATTAAAGCTAAATCAATTTGGGGCGGCGTGGCTGCTGATGTCGCTTGCATGGAGAATTGCTCATTTGCGAATGATAACAATTCTCATTATAGGTCTATCGAGTATTTCCGTTGACGGCGCTCCAAAATAGTAGCCGTAGGGTGCGTCGCCGAGCGACAATAATCAACAAAGAGCGACAATCGAGCGACGCACCTGTTCCATCACAGGATTATGTGAACAAACCGAACATTTTTGCTGTAGCAAGGTTTTTTGCCAATGGTATAAGGTGCGTCGCCGCTCGAAAAGTTGATTGAATGCGAGGGATTTTTAATGGCGACACACCCTACGAATACTAACGAACCGCGAAGACGCAAAGCGCGCGAAGGTTGAGAAGAGAAGGGAAAGAATTCAATTTGTCCGAGACTCCCTCTTGTGTCCCCTCATCAAGGCAGCGCCACAAACCTGTAATCGTTGCCTTGGCGCTGAACTTTTACTAAAATCGGTTTGTTCCATCGATCGCCCGTTGGCAAAAATTTCACATCTTCACCCGCACCGGAGGTAACAAAATTCGGATTTCTGAGTGCTTGTTGCAATCCGAATCGCGTATTGCTGCGCTGCAAACCGCTGATAATAGCTTTAGTCGCGTCAAAACTCGTGGCGGTTCGCCAATTCACGACACCTCCCCACCGCTGACTCGCATTCTTAGAAAATGGGTTGTTGGGATTGCTGTCAGGATGCCACGGAACCGACAAAATCAGCCCGTCAACGTCTTTCTGCCCTTCTTTTACCGTTTGAAAGGTGTACAGCGTAGTGCTGCCGTAGAGCGCTAATTGGCTTTTGTTGACGCGGGCTAGGTCGATCGCGCGATCGATGCGATCGATAAAAGGCGCTACCATTAACGCTTGTGCACCTTTGCTAAGAGCATCAGCAACGCTAGTGCTCGAATTAAAAGTCGGCGTTGAAAAGTCACAAACCGTAGGCACTACCTTGCCACCCAAAGCCGAAAACGACGAAACAAATTCATCCTTAAACGATACATTATCAGGAGCTTGAGAGTCATAGCAAATAGCAACATTAGTTTTGCCAGCTTTATTAACCATATATTCTGCTAAAGGAGCCGCCATCGATTGAATAGCGGGGACTGTCCGAAAAATGTAGCTGCCAAAACCTGATAAATTGTTAGCAAAGCTAGTTGGCGTCACCATCACCAGTTTTTTTTCTTGATAGGTGGGAGCAGCAGCTAAAGAAGCATTGCTAGCATTGTGTCCGACTACTGCTAAAATTTTCTGGTCATTTACTAATTCGGTTGCAACTTCTTTGGCAACATCTGGACTATTATCGTCATTCGCAATCAAAACTTGCAAACCCGCACCATTAATTCCTCCCGCAGCATTAACTTCCTCTTGAGCTTGGGCAACTCCTCGGAGCATTTCTTGCGCTACATTCGGGTTCGTTCCAATGGGAACACTGACGGCAATTTTTAGAGGATTATCATTGTTTACTTTGGCATTGTTCAAATAAATTACTGTTTCTGGATCGTTGCGATTTTCTTGCAGCGATGCCTGAAAATTTTTGACAGCTTCTTTGTAATTCCCCTCAGCAAAAGCTTTGACGCCTGCTTTTTTTCCTGTTGTTGTTTGCGATTGCACCAATATTTTATCTCCCAAACTGAGGCGACTATTGCCAGAAGCGGATGTACCTCGATTTGTAGTCTTGAAGATATCTGGAATAAATGTAAATGCACCCCAAGCAATCAAAGGAAGTGCAATAAAAACAATTGGCGGCGGGCGTTTAATTTTTTTAAATTTTTGAGACATGATTAGTTCTCCTAAGTGAAATATTTTGTCAAGGTTTTTATACCTCACCATTCCCAAGTCAAGTATAATAAATTCTTGAACAACCAGGAATGTGCCGTTTTTAACCTGTAGGAACATCTAGATATGTTTGATTGCTCGGAAGCAGGAAGCAGGATATTAGCTGCTATATTTGGGTGACAGTTGCTTTGTGCTGCCGTCAGTTCCTGTATTGATTGTCAATAAAAAATTATTTAAAGTCAATTCATAAATTCATTGAATATAGTCATAAAACTCATATTATTAATTTCATAAAAGTCATCTAGGGCATATTTGTTCCAATGAATAATAGAATAACTGCTATATTACCTTGACACTCCTCGCGAGTCAAGCGACGAGGATTCTTAGATCATAGACCGGACTTAAATTAAGAGTGTTACCACACCTAACCCAGAGATCCAATCTCCCTAAGCGTTTACTGTATCGAGTACAGAGGTTCCGACGTGCCCCGTCGTACCTATCCCGCGATTGAGGATATTAATTGCGGCGTTATGATCTCTATCCATTTCGCATCCACATTTACATGCGTGAGTTCGAGTGGATAAGGACTTTTTAACGACTTCACCGCAATTGCTGCATTCTTGGCTGGTGTAAGCAGCATTTACCGCAATAGTAATCCGACCAAATACTTTGCCGAAATATTCTAAGAACACTCGGAATTGGTACCAAGAAGCATCGCTAATAGACTTGGCTAAACAGTGATTTTTAACCATGTTAGACACTCTCAAATCTTCGTAAACTACTACATCGTTTGATGTGATTACGCACCTTGCCAATTTGATAGCATGGTCTTTACGCTGTCTACTTATTTTGAGATGTCGCTTACCTAAAATCACTCTAGCTTTGCGGCGATTTAGACCACCTTTGACCTTCCGACTTACAAGACGTTGGGCACGCTTTAACCGTGCTTCACCTCTACGCAGAAATCTAGGATTGGGAACCATCTCGCCATTTGAATCGGTGTTAAATTCTTTTAATCCAACATCCAATCCAATCGTTTTTCCTGTAATTGAAATAGTTTCTACTCGGTCTACTTGAACGCAGAACTGAACATAATACCCATCTGCTCTCTTTACCAATCGCACCCGCTTAATCTGGTCTGGTTGATAGAAATTAAGATCCCTCGTACCTTTTAGCTTCAGCCTGCCAATTCCACATTTATCGGTAAAGGTGATTGACTTTCTGTCTTCTTTTAGCTTCCAAGAGTTAGTTTTGTATTCAACAGAGCGACAGTCTTTTTGGAATTTTGGAAACCCAACTCTTTTACCTTTAATGCCTTTTTTGACATGATCGTAAAACCGAGAAATACTAGCCCATGCTCTTTCCGCGCTAGCTTGTCGAGCCATCGCGCCTAACTTATTTGCAAAGTCAAACTCTCTCTTCCCAAATCGCACAGTATTTGGAAAGATCGAACCAAGATTTAGCCCCACCATCCATCCACAGTCGAATTGATTTGTTGCGAATGAATTGACAAATTCTAATCGCTTCATCAATTGCCTGAAACTGGTTTGGTTTTGCGTAAGCCTTGAATTCGAGAACGAGCATTTTTTATTCCTCCCGTTCCTATGATAGCATACTTATCATAGGAATGTTCGACTCTCTTCATAAATATGGAGAAAGTCCCCGTGAACGGGGAGGCTCTAACCCCATTTTTTTGGTAGTTAAACCTGTTTGATGGTTCGGACTGTAGTCCTCGAATTATGGGGGTTAAAGCCTTAACCATCAAACCTATTGTTTGCGATCGTTCTCTTGAGACATGATAAAATTGTTGTGTAACGCTCTATATATGACCTAAAACAGGATTTGGGCGATCGATCTTTCCCAGCATCAATAAGCTGCCCTACAAGCTTGCATAAAGCACGCACCTAAGTTAATCAGGTACGCGCTTGGCATTCAATCCCGCCAAAAAAGCGAAGCAAGCCTCCGACAGGATTCGTAGATATCGATAAATCTTAGACTAAAGTTCAAAATCCCAGATTCATCTGTCGAATAAATCTAAAATCTAAAATCTAAAACCTATTGATGTTTAGATGTACGGAGAGGGTGGGATTTGAACCCACGTTAGAGTCACCCCTAAAGTAAATTTCGAGTTTACCGCATTCAACCGCTCTGCCACCTCTCCAATTGACTTAAGATGCGAGCTAAAAGTATCTTACCGCACGGTGCGCCACATTGTAAATCCTTAGAGAAAAGAAGTTTGATTTTCTTCGGATTCCAGAGTCGTCTTAAATCCCCCTGCTGGCGTCCACTGGAGAGCTCCGTCGCGCCCTGTCCAGAAAATCTGGGTTTTGCTTTGGTGCAGTAGGGCTGCTGTTTCAGGGTCGATTTCGTCGGCAGAGGCGATCGCCACTTGCGGCCCCACTGCGCCCAATAACTCGGCTGTGAGGGTTGTTCCCGACCACCATAGCACTTGAGCCGGCTTCAATGTTCCTGTTGCTGCTAATTTTTTTTGGGCTTCTGGTGTCATTTCACCGAGGAGCAACCAAGTTCGATCGCCCGCAAGCAATTCTACCACCGGCATCTCTGCATTCACCAACTGCAACTGCGCCGAACCCAGATTAACTCTACCGTTTGTTTCTAAAGGAAAGTAAACACCTTGGCGAGATTCCACCGCCGTGATGAATTCCCGATCGCTACCGCGGTGAATTTGTTTGGGAGCTTTGTTATCATAAAATGTTTCAATTGGCAAGCGTTCTAGTAATTTTCCCCAACCACCGCTCAAACCTAAGTGGCCGTGAGTGGCGATCGCAAAATTCACAGAATTAACTCCTTGCTGCTGCAAAAAAGGCAACACCGTAAACCTCACCGTATTTTCATCACCGCTATTAATTAGCGCCACTTTTCCCCGATCTTGAATTACCAAAACAGGTTCGCCAGATGTCGCCAGCAAAGTAACTTGAAACAAAGATGATTGAACGTGCCAAGCAGGCAAAACTATGATACCAATTCCCGCCACAAGTGCCAGCGGTAAAATCCAAGCCGCAGAAATCCGCAGCGCAAAAACTCGACTTTTACCCTGCTTCCCTCTCCCCTTTCCCTGATTTTTCCCTTTTCTTTCTTCCCTCTTCCCTCTTTTTTCTGCCTTTCTTCCATCCGTTACATCCGTTACACAATCCGTTGCCGAACTTCCTTCTTCCCTCTTCCCTCTTCCTTCTTCCTTCTTGCTTCTTCCCAGCCAAACCCAGCAAATTAAACTGTAAAGCGCGATTAGTTGAAACACCGATACTTCGCCGACAGCTACCGAATTACCGGGCAATTGCGAGAAATATTGAGCGATCGCAATTAACCCCTTCGCCGGATAATCCAGCAGTTGCGCTAACATACTGCCAGCCGGCGGAAAAATCAATCCCGCTAAAGCGCTAACCATCCCCCCAATACTCAAAATCCATAGCAAAGGAGCGGCAATAATATTGACTAAAATACTGTAAGGTGATATTACGCTAAAAACATAAAGTAGCAGCGGCAGCACCCAAACAGAAGCGGCGATCGGAACCACCACAATCGAAGCGATCGCCGGAGGCATCCAATCCAACTTTGCCATCAGCGGCGGCACTGTCACCACTAATCCTAAAGTCGCCAAAAAACTCAGTTGAAAACCTAAATCCCAAATCCATAAAGGGTTAACCAGCAGTAAAACAGTTGCAGCAATTAACAGCAATCCCAGCGGCTTAACTTCGCGGCTCAGCAGCAAAGCAAATAGTGTGCCAAATCCCATCAAAGCGGCGCGGCAGATTGAAGCTTCAAAGCCTGTTAATCCCACTAGCAAAAATAAAGCACCGACGCCAAAACCAAATTGTAATTGTTTGGATAAACGCCTGGTTAAAGCTAAAACCAAACCCAAAACCATCGAGACTTGAGTGCCGGAAGCTGCGATCGCGTGGGCGAGTCCAGCTTGCACAAAAGAGTCGCGGATGTTGTAAGGTAAATCAACTGCTTGCTTGCCTAGGGCGATCGCAGCGATCAACGACCCTTCGAGAATATTCAACTGCGATAGTTGCGATCGCACGATCCGCATCCGCATCGCTTGAATTGGCGACGGCTGCATCCCGGTTGACTCCCAAAAAGCAGCCGTGTTGCTGTTAAGTCGGTTGACATCCGCGATCGCATTTTCTCTCTTCCAGTCAATCTGACGCCCTTTGATCCCTGCAAAAGCTCCTTCTCTCGCTAGATATGCTTGAAAATCGAAAGCCCCCGGATTTGAGGGCGGTTGCGGTTTGTACAACGAGCCCACAACTGCGATCGTATTGTCGGCATACAAACCCGTTGCTTGCAAAATGGGTACTGTAACGTAGAGTTTGCCGGATACTGGGCGGTTGACGACTACTCCTCCTTCGCTACCGTTGATTTGGCTAACTACATCTGTGTCTAGCCAAAATTGCGATCGTCCGCTGCGAGTCAATCGGGGCGTACTCGCAAGCCTACCGCGAACTGTCACCGCCACTTCCTGAGTATTTCCGCCAACGGGAATCAGTTTGCTGATGTCATTCATTGCCGGTTGGGGCGATCGTACTGCAAAATACACGCTAGCCAGAAATGCCACCAAACCAGCCACAGCCCACACCCATTTTGCTCTCGGCAGCATTGAGAGCAAACTCAATTCTTCCCTCATCTCTAAGGGTTCTTCCAGAGCATTTTCTTTGGTTCTGCTGCGTCTTTTCTTAGTGGTTTTGAGAAAATTTCTTGTATACTTTAACAACAATTTAGGCATGACGACTGCGATCGCTATTCCTAAAGCAAGTATCCCGTATCTACCCCAAGAAACTCCTGTAGAAAGCAATCCCAAAATGTATGCAATACAGAAAATGACACCCGTTGCTTGATTCATTAATTATAAAATAAGTCATTTGTCATTTGTCATGGGTCATGGGTCATTTGTCATTTGTCATGGGTCATGGGTCATTTGTCATTTGTCATTGTCATTTCTCATTGGTCATTGGTCATTTGTCATTTGTCATTGGTCATTGCTCATTTGTCATTGGTCATTTGTCAGAAGCGTGCTGTCCCCGCGATCGAACGTTCAACCGTCATTTGTCATTTGTCATTTGCCAGAATGAATAAAAGCAAGTTTTTCTGCAAAATAACGTCCTCACGGTCTTGGTAGTTGCTAAACTTAGCCAAGTCTTGCTCTGAAACATATAGTTTTTTTGATTTTTCAAAACGGAACCATTTAAGCTGAATATCAGACTTATTTAGGTTTATTTTTTGGTCTCTATGCCCTTAAATTAGCCTAAACAAGGGGAGTAGGGGGTTGACTTTCATCGCTCCAGTCCTGCCTTTTTTTAAGAGATACTCTGATTCTCTTGTCCCCCCTTTTTTTAAGGGGGGTTAAGGGAGATCGGAGCTGATCTGAATGACAAAATACCGATACTACGTTAAATCGACAAACCCAATTTTAAACCGAAAGCCGCGTGCAGCACCATAAGTGCTAGGGCAGTCGTCCCCAAATAAGCATGAACCGCGCGCAGTGCTAGCTTATTGCCTCCAAAACCCGTCAGTGAAATCAAGCTACCAGCAGCCAGCAACACCAGCACTCCCGAACCTGTCCAAAAGTGCGGGCTTTCCATCACAGGTTTGTGCTGCATTACCAGCGACAGCAAGCCGCCAGTATAGCCCAAAGCTAGAAACAGAAACATCCACGGTGCTAGCTTGCGGTGATCCGCGCGACTTTTGAGCGCGACATCCTTATCGGCAGCCAAACGTCCCTGCCATCCCGTATACCCGACGAAACTGCCCATCGCCACCACCACAATCCCCATCATGACAGGATGTCCCCAATGGGTAATTGGTTCTGGAATTCCCAGACTGCGAAATTGGCTGGCGATGGGTTCTAGAAGTTCGCTTACATTTACCATTTGATTTTGATTCCAACCTAGGCGATAAAATTTTTCGGACTAATTCTTAAAATATTATAAAATTATGAGTATTGCAAGTGCGATCGCCCGCTTCAAAAAACCGTTTACCGTTTAACGATATAGCAACGGCGTCCGAAGGTGAGGACGTTCTCGAATTGCTGACAAATCAGCTTTTATTGCTTCTGACTGATGACGAATGACGAATGACTGATGACTGATGACTGATGACTGATGACGAGTGACTTCTGCGATCCCAGCCAAACATGATGCAGAAGCTTAGATTTAGACAAAACTTAGCCGGCTAAAGCCGGCTGTGAGATTGTTACAGCAGTGAAGCTGTTTCAAGTTAATTGTGAGCCTTATCAGCTAAATCGAAAAGCAAAAATAAAAGCAATTCGCCTGCACATCACACCCCGGGGCGGCTTTTCGCCCAATCTTCACAGCCTCATCCTCACTCTGGATGTTAAATTTTACCTGCCTGCTTAAAGTTAATTTTAAGGTCTTGACTTTGGAAGGTCAAAGTGAGAAATTAACATCGCAGGCGACGAACATTAGCACTTCTACGTTTTGCGAATCGCTCTTAAGGGAGAATTAAATTCTGCCAAAAAAACTAGAGGTTCCAAGTTTGACATTTCCTGCATCAAGTACGCAGATACCTTTAATCCTCAAAAATCTGGCTGATGCCGGAGTTTTCCGTTTGTGGCACCATCTGAAATGAAACTCTCATGTCAGATGTGGAGGTATCTGTCAAAGCCTTTAACAGATTGTTAAAAGCGCCATTGAGAGCGCGCGCTATGAATAGCGTGACTGCTGTCGGCCCTGGCAGACTTCGATCGACTGAGGACGAAACTGAATGTCTGAGGGCACCCCGAAAGCACCCTTGTTTGTTGGGCTGCCATCGCTGGGCAACCTGTTCCTCTCAACTAACTCGCTGGGGATTGGGTTGTCGCAGGCTTGCCACCGACTTCACGCTTTACTTGCCTCGGAACCGCGCCATCGCTAAACTCGCTGCGCCGGCGCCAAAGTAGCTTCCGAAGGTTGGATCTGGTACTTTACGAGATTTGCCAGTTCTTGTAACTGACTAATCGCTTCTGCACCTTCGAGTTTCATCAGTTCGCGGTCGTCCCGCATCTCAGTCCAAGTGATACCGTAATCTGACACTAAAAATCGAATCAGATGGTTGTCCGTCAAACTGACCATAAATGAGGCACTGTTCATCTGACCCCCGCAAGTGTAGCAGGATGCCAGATAACCCCGACGCTCTAGCACGATCGCCAAAGCTTGGAGGTTCATTACCAAATCTTGGACGAATTTACGGTGTTGTTCTGCAAGTCTCAGAAACACAGTTATCCTCCTATCACCACACCGTGTATTTTACACCCAATTTAATAATTTCTTAAGCATTGGGCTTTTAGGTGTTGGTTCAGTATATGTTTAGTATGCTTAAAAAAAATCGAATTAGCGACCTCTTCAGCCTACTTATACTAGATTAACCGAGTTGCGATCGAAACTAAGTATCAGCAGCGACATTCAGCCACAACACTTTGTCGCGCGGGACTCTAGGCGAAAAATTCGCCTGCTGTGACGGCTGATTCAGCCCTCGCACAGCCCACAGATACAAATAACTAATGATAGCAATCGATATAGTTAAGTATAAAAGTTCAATCGCCCTGGGGATACTCATCCCAAAGCGTTGTAGTCTGCCGCAAGCTCCGAAAATCGCCATTTCCCAAAATCAAGTGATCCAGCAGCGGAATCGACAAAAACTGCGCTCCGGCCAACAACTGCCGCGTCAAAGCAATATCCTCAGGGCTCGGCTCGACATTCCCCGAGGGGTGATTGTGCGAGATAATCGCCCGCGTCGCTCCCTGGCGGATTACCTCCCGAAAAATATCCCTGGGATGAGCTAAAGTTTCCGTAGCGGTGCCGATCGTAATTACCTGAGTTCCCAGCAGCCGATTTTTCACATCCAGCAGCACCACAGCAAAGTGTTCCTGAGACTGCCACATCAAATCCTGACTCAGAGCATCCGCAGCCGATTGTGGAGAGTCAACCACGGCCATTTCCGGCGGCCGCGACTGAAATACCCGTTTACCCAACTCCACCGCAGCCAAAATCGAAGTAGCCTTCGCCGGGCCGATCCCGTGAATCTGTGTCAACTCCTGCACGCTAATGCTGCGAAGCACGGCCAGAGGGTCACGGGAATGCAAGCTCAACTGATTTAAAATATACTGTCCGAGTCCGACGGCCGAAAGTTTCCCTGGGCCCTGACCGGTACCGAGCAAAATTGCAATCAATTCCGCAGTCGCCAAACTTTTCGGGCCGCCCGCCATCAGCCGTTCCCGCGGCCGTTCGCTAGTTGGCAAATCGACAATTCTCAAGCTGTAAGTCATAGCTGCACCCGCACCACAAGCTCAACAACTAGATGATTTTAGCCGATCGATTTCCCCATTCAAATCAGTACGATCACCCAAAACAGCCAAAGCGTTAGCTGAGGCTTTGGGCGCGCAAATCTAGCGCAGCGTATCGCTATTCGATCGACATCGAGTTCAAACGTATCGCCCGCATATGACTCTAACACTTGCTGCGCTTGGGCTTGAGTCGTGTCAGAACAGTAGCAATCCGAGTTAACGCAACTCGGAAAATCGATTGTTTTAACCTTGGGTTTAGCAGAATTGTAGATCGCTTTAACAATGCCCAGAAATCAAGCAGGAATCGAGAAGAGAAAGCTTAACATCAAAAAATTAAACATAGCCACCTTTAACAGTAAAAAAGACAAGTAGTCTCAGACGCAGAAACCTATTTTTTTAAGCCAAATACGACCGGGAGCGCCAGGGCTATCTGTTGCAAAAACCCGTTTATTTAATGGCTGTGGATAAGTCATGAGAAGTTAACTTCCTTGTCGAGCGGCAAACTCACAAATGCCTATAATAGACAAGATTGCAAAAATCCTTTTAATCAAATTTTAGGACGGGCAAGATGCCCATCCCACAAGAGAAAAAATTTTTTGTGGGATGGGCATCTTGCCCGTCCCAGATATTTTTGCAATCTTGTCTATCTAATTTACAAAGTAAATAGCAAGCTAGACATCCGACGCTCATCAACCCGGTTGCCAAGTATAATTATAGTTACTCAACCTACAATTTTTTCCGATAGTATTGAATGCACTCGCCACCCCTATAAACCGATTATTTAACTGTACTCGATCGCTAAAAGCAAGTATTTTCTGTAAAAAACAATCTTTCTTCTCCCAAGCGGGCGTAAGTCCTGGTAAAATTCCTCGTAATGTTGCCACAAAAGTGAGGTGCAGGCCCAGCTATGTTTAGCGCTAAGGTGCGCTTACCGTAGATTGTGACCATTTTGTCGAGGTCAGCAGCGAGGCAGCAGGCTGCGACGGTTGAGGTGAGCGCACGCCAACCAATACAAACGAAGCCACCATCAAAACGCCGTAGAAAGCCACAGATAGCTTGCGAGTTTTCAGTCCCACCCATTGAGGATTGACAATACCGAGACAAAAGGCTGGAGTTGAAAACATGAAAGTTAAGACAAACAAGCTGGACATCAAGCACCTCCGACTCGCGAACTGCACCGATCGATTACCTGTTTATCCCATTAAAACGCTAAAAATCCGCTGAAAAAAAGTTGCAGTCGATGATTTATAACCTGAGGATTATTGCTGCTTATAAAACAATAATAAAGCTGCTTAAATCTCATACTTTAGCTAGTTGTTAAAAAAAATAATGTATTTTGGGGAGGCTATAAAATCTAGCTTAAAATAGAAATTAAATTCTTTACTCAAAATATGCAAGTCCGCTTTAACGTAGTCCGCCAAAATCAAAACGAGGCTCCCCGCGTTCACGCTTACACCCTAGACGTGGATGAGAGCAATACTATCCTAGACTGCCTCAACAGTATCAAGTGGGAACAGGACGGTACTTTAGCTTTTCGCAAAAATTGCCGCAATACAATTTGTGGCAGTTGTTCGATGCGAATTAACGGACGCTCCGCCTTAGCTTGCAAAGAAAATGTCGGTAGCGAACTCGCAAGATTGGCAAAAATAGCGAATTTTAGTTCAGCAGAACAGCCTGCTGATTTGATTCCAGAAATTACCGTCGCCCCAATGGGAAATATGCCGGTAATTAAAGATTTGGTGGTTGACATGACCAGTTTTTGGGACAACCTAGAAGCTGTGGAACCCTATGTTAGCACGGCCTCGCGAGCAATTCCAGAGCGCGAATTTCTCCAAACTCCCGAAGAGCGATCGAAACTCGACCAAACCGGCAACTGCATCCTCTGCGGCGCGTGCTATTCTGAGTGCAACGCCCGGGAGGTGAATCCGGAATTTGTCGGCCCCCACGCCCTCGCCAAAGCTTACCGCACGATCGCCGATTCCCGCGACGGCGAAACCGAAAATCGCCTGGAAAAATACAACGAAGGAACCGCAGGCGTCTGGGGATGCACCCGCTGTTACTACTGCAACTCGGTTTGTCCGATGGAGGTGGCGCCGATGGATCAAATTGGTAAGATTAAACAGGAGATTCTCGATCGCAAAGACGAACAAGCCAGTCGATCGATCCGCCACCGCAAAGTCTTGATCGAGCTCGTCAAAGAAGGCGGCTGGATAGACGAGCGCAAATTTGGCATCGAAGTAGTCGGAAACTACTTTCGCGACGTTCAAGGTTTGCTGAGTCTGGGCCCGTTGGGTTTGAGAATGATCGCTCGCGGCAAATTCCCGCTGTTTTTTGAGCCTTCAGAAGGTACCGAAACTGTGCGGAATCTGATTGAATCGGTGCAAACTTTAGAAAAGTCAGCAGATTAGCGAGCTGCGGTCATTTTCCGGTAAATTACAAGTTGTGCGATCGTCAAGCTTCCCAAAAACCCTTACTCAAAACTCAAAACTCAAAACATTTAAATGACTGCTAAAACTCCTCCCTCCCCAAAACCGACAGCCCCAAATACGCCAACACAAGCAGAACCAGCCTTTGGCTGGAATGCCTATGCCGAAAGAATTAATGGACGATTTGCCATGGTGGGATTTGTGGCACTTTTGCTGCTAGAATTCTTCACCAGCCAAAATTTTTTAACCTGGCTGGGTCTGCCTTAATTTGACATAAAAAAGGTTTGTAGTCAGGAATGCGAGTCCAGCAAAATAACCATTTGCATTGTTTGCTACAAACCTTTTTATGACCAGAAAGAATTGGTTGAAAACCTCTCCTTTTAGGTATAAATTAAAATCTGACTATTCATTACTCCAATAGAAACGAAGAGAAGATTGCTTTCATAAAAGAACGCTTCAAAGAGCGTTCCTCGCTGCGGATAAAAAAACCTTAACCCAACGGTATTCGGATATCATCAGCCATGCTTCATCGAATATTTTAAATTCTATGAGTCTTGGCAAGCTAGCCGTCACGTTAAGAATCATTGACAGAAATACTCAATTTCCAGCCAATTAATTACCCGCTGCTTCGCGGACGGTCAAAGTATACTTACCTCTACCTTTTGGAGGTGGCTCGTAAGCATTGACAATAACGCGGTAGCGACCGCTCGCAGATAAGGTAAGAGTAATCTCAGAATTGGAATTTTGCTGTGTGATATCGTCATTTTCTGCTAGCAGTTCTGCCTGGGAGTTGAAAATAGCGAGATAGGTATCAAACTCGGTACTTTCTACAGTAATAACCACTTTCTGACCCTGAGTACCTTCAAACGTATACTCGTCGTACAAACTGCTGTCAGATGGCAGTACAGAAGATTTAGCAGGGCTGAGTTCTCCCTTTTGCTCTAAAATAACCTTTGACGAACCCCCAGCAGGACTCGGGCTGGGTACATTTGGCGTCTGAGTTGGCGAGGGCTTTGGAGATGTGGACGGAGTTGGGCTGGCTTGAGCTAAAGCAGCCTTGCCTGCATGACTCGCATGAGTTGATTTTTGAGGAAATTCTGCTGAAACGATTGTGGAACTGCTGTTAGTCACTCGACTTGAATTTGACACCGGCACCGAAAGAGTCGGATTGCCATAAAAATTAGCTAGTAGAGCAATTGGCGCGATCGCCCAAAATCTAATTTGACGCATGAATTACCTCGATTTGCAAGGAAGGAAGAGTAGACAATTGACAGTTGACAGTTGACAGTTGACCGAAGGAAGAAGGAAGAAGGAAGAAGGAAGAAGGAAGAAGGAAGAAAGCCGGTCGTTGAGTTGAGAGTTGACCGAAGGAAGAAGCAATCGGAAATAAGGAAGTAAAAAATCGATCGATTACCAATTACCAATTACCGATTACCTATTACCTATTCCCAATTAATGATTACCAATTACCTATTTTCAACGGACATTTAAGGTATAACGACCCCGACCTGAAGCATCGTAAGCATTGACAACTATGCGGTAGCGACCCGTAGCGGGCAAAGTAACGCTCAGAAGCGCATTTTTAGTCGAATCGCTCGCATCGTCATTTTCTGCGAGCAATCGGTTGTTAGGGCCAAATATCGCCACATAGGGATCGAAATCCGTACTTTCGAGGGAAATTGTTACAGACTGACCCGATCGACCTTCAAAAGTATACTCGCGATACAGGCTGTTGTCAGACGGCAGTACCGGGCCGCCTGCAACTAAAGCGCCTTCTTCTTGCAAAATCGCCCGAGAAGGTGCCGTAGGAGCACTCGCTTTCAGTTCTAGCGTATAAGCCCCAGACTGCCTAGCTTCGTTGGAATTTGCCAGTAACGTGTAAGTGCCGTCTGCGGGCAGCCTGACTGTAATTCTGGCGTTTTTACCGCCTGCGCCGTTATTATCCTGGGCGATTTCGCGCTGGTTGGGCCCGATCAAAATTAAATAAGGGTCAATCTCTTGACTTTTCATTTCTATTGTGATTTGCTGGCCTGCTCTGCCCTCAAACGAGTAGAGGTCAAAAAAGCTGTTGTCTGCGGGGAGAATCCCAGACTTTTCGGTAAGTTGGCCGCTGACTGCTGGCCCGTTTAACGCCACTTTTTGAGGTAATTTGTTGCCAAAGGGCGATCGTCTCTGCGCCACCCGGGGAGCTCGCCCTTCTCGCACTGCTGTCAGGAAAGCTGGCACTTTATCTATGACAATTGCAAAACCGATACCGATATTGCCTCCGCCCTGGCCGCGAGTAAAAATAGAAGTATTGACGCCGATTAATTCTCCTGAACTGTTGAGCAGCGGGCCTCCTGAATTGCCGGGATTGATGGCGGCGTCTGTTTGAATTAAGCCCTGGGCTGCGTCGATGCGGCTGACGATTCCGATCGTAAAAGTACCTTGAAACCGGCCGAAAGGATTGCCGATCGCAAATGCTTGTTGTCCCACTTTCACAGAACCGGGACGGGCTAAAGGAATGGTGGGCAAATTGTTTTGACCGCGAATCTTCACCACGGCTAAGTCTAAACCTTCTTCGCCGAATCCGACGACATCGGCGACAAATTTTCTGCCGTCTGACATAATTATATTTACGGTACCGCCTGCTGAAACAACGTGGGCGTTAGTTAAAACCATGCCGTCGGGGCTGATAATTGTCCCGCTACCGTTAGATTTAGCTGTATCGACGGTAACAACTGCGGGACTGGCTTTTTCATAAATCCGAATATTGGTTTGTTCTTCGGCATTTTCGGCGATCGCCCCTGTCCAAGGCACGGAGTTAAATTCCGCTAAATTTGCCTCCTGCTGTCCGGGGGGCACCTTAACAACCGCAGCAGCACTGGCTGCAACCCCAACTGTTAAAATTCCCGATACTGCTAAACTTAGAAATTTGAAATTCATCATCGTGAATTAGTATTTTTTAACTATCGGCAGGTAGCAGTTAGGTTTTCGGGCAAACTGCTACCTGCGGCCTGTAATTATTTTAGGACTTGCGGAAGGGTAATGAGAATTTTCAGCTTGAGATTGCTTTAAGATTTTGCCTGTGGGTGGATTTTGAGGAAATCGATCGACCTCTGGGGCCAGAGTTTGGTTGGCAAAATAAGATCAGCCAGCAGTTTCGACAATTCTCGAATCTTCTTGGGAGCGATCGATATACTTAAGATTAGCGTTTCGCAGCAAAGCATCCTCATCGCCGTAGAAAAAAGACAGCAAAGCAAAACGCTCACCGCTAAGCATCGGTGTTGCTTCGTGCAACAGAGAACACGAAAAAATAATCGCCGTGCCCGAATCGCCTTTATAACCGTGCGGCGCGTACTCAGGGAACCGCAAAAATCCCCCCGTATACTCCCCCACATTCAAGTTCAAAGTCATCGCAAACCTGCGGTGCAGCGTACCTTGGCTTGTATTGTCGCGGTGTGGCTGAAAATAACCGCCTCTGGGGGCATCGTAACAAGCAATTAAATACCGTTCAAACCGAGTAATTCTAAACTGGAAAGCTTTTTCTACTTCCGGCGCCACCCTTCGCATAATAATCGCACTCAATCGCTGCTGCAACTTTGGGTCTTCAATAAAATAATCTCGACGTTTCTTGAAATTATCGTCGCGAAGGCCAACAGTTTTCCCGTCTATTTCCCTCATAAAACCTGAGGGACTGCCGCCGTCAGCTTTGTACATATCGATCAAACTGCGGCATAATGAAGCGTCCAAAACGTTAGGAATTACCAACACCGGGGCGTGGGAAGTAGTAATCGGGCGTGCTTGCTCAATGGGGGGCAAACTTTTGATAAAATCTAATACTTGTTGGGCGTGTTTGTCGCTTTCACCCATGGGAAAAATGTTAATTATCTGAAGGTTTTCGTTGAGAACAAAAGTTTGAGGTGCATAGTGAATTCCGGCAACTCCATTTTGTTCGATATCTCGGCAAACACCGTACTGCTGGCTGACTTGTTTGTCGAAGTCCCAGAAAAAGATGAGTGACGGAGCAATGGTTGTCGGTCTATTTTGTTCCTTGTCTGCGGCATCAATACTAACTCCGAACAGGGCTGCTTGAAAAGTATTGAATTCTTCTGAA
Organism: Microcoleus sp. bin38.metabat.b11b12b14.051; assembly: GCF_013299165.1. Lineage (NCBI taxonomy): Bacteria > Bacillati > Cyanobacteriota > Cyanophyceae > Oscillatoriales > Microcoleaceae > Microcoleus > Microcoleus sp. bin38.metabat.b11b12b14.051. Next base: position 219,967 of record NZ_JAAFKD010000005.1, on the reverse strand, counting down.
AGCTCTTGAAAGCTTTTGAGGATAGTTTGGATTTGTTCAAAAGCTGCGCTGGCAAAGAAAAACAGCACGATTCGCCGACCGCCAGCCATCGAGAAATGAAATAAGGGGTTATTGGAGGCAGGAATGGAAAACCAAGGCGCCGGATCTCCTATTTCTAGTAATGGCATATTGCTGATTTTAGATTTTAGATTTTAGATTTTAGACTATTGTACTTTGGGTTAGTTGCACAGGTTGTATTTTCTGCGATCGCAGAGGTTCGATCGTTCGGAATGCGAGTCCGCAAAAATCATAACTAAAGTCCCCACAGGTTCGTAGTGAGGACTTTAGTCCGCATCCCAAGAAGGACTAAAGTCCTCACTACGAACCTGATAAGCGTTATTTTAAAGGAATACTACTAAATCTATTCAAAGTATTAGTTTTTTTTGCTATTTTACGTCAGTGAGCTGCATTTAAAATCTTATTTTATAGTGGTTTAAACATTCTAATATCTCAGAATAGCAGTTCTCAGAAAGATGAGGTATTGACAGGATGGATATCTCAATCCCTCAATCCTAAAATCTAAAATCTAAAATCTAAAATCTAAAATCTATACCTATACCTCACCTTTTTGAGACTCGGCTATAAGTAGATGGGTATCAATAAACGCAACTTAATTTTTTGCCTTGCTGGCGCCAGAAATGTTGAGTTTTACCCACCTACTTATTTGTACCTATTTGTTGTCAAAATTCGGAGAACTATCCGGTTGGTCTTCCGGGTATTCTACTGGTCGATACTCCACGTAGTCTGACGGCGGTGGTTCTACGTCGCGGTTGCTGGGGCGAGACTTCGATGCTTCCGCAGGGCGGGTTTTTTTGGTTCTTGGCGGCGTATCAGAACTGCGGTTTTCCGAAGCTGGGGGGCGGTTGCTGCGGCTGCGGGCCGGTCTTTCTTCGGGGTTGTCTGAAGCGTCCCAGTTGTCATATCCCTGACTGGGCGGGGCTTCTGGGCGGGAGGGACGTTTGCGCGAGGCCGCGGATCGATCGATCGACTCCCGGGATGTGTTAGGGCTACCGTTACGATTCGAGGAAGGACGGCGGCGGGGCTCATCGTCGTAGGCTTCCCGCGAGGAACGATTGTCTTGACTACCTCTAATCCGGGGACGCTGCGGGTAGTCTTCCTCTGGTTCTATCTGGTCCAAGTCGTTATCGTAGCCGTCGTAAGCGTAGGCGTTGCTAACAGGTCGCTCTTCATCTACGTATTGAGAGCGACTTTTAGCTTGGGCTGTGGTCGCTCCGCGCAGTTTGATGCTTTCGGCCGCAAAAAATATCGCGGAACCTGCGAGTAAAAATTGACCGAATGCGAGAATTGGGTCAAGCCGCCATCCTTGAAATAACAGAATACCGCCACACAGCAAGCCCACGGCTGCAAAAAAAATATCGTGGTCTCGGGCTAGCTTGGGACGCCACGATCGCAGAAAGTACAGTCCTGCCCCTGCTACTGCTAGGATGATCCCTAACAGGCTGCTCAAGTTCAATCCTAAATTGACCATTAGCCTATCTCCTATCTCTTTCCTATGTTAGCGAGTTAGATTTTACATCTATCAATAAGTCGGTCAGTCTGTTATCCCGGCTGTGGTTTCACAGAGCAGCCTCCGGTCAAGCTTTCATCCGAGGGAAGCGCACCTTATAGTAATGAGTTTAACGGGAAAAAACCTCAGCTTGGCCGTCAACCGAAGGTTTTGCCTTCACAGTTGCTGGTAGCCGAGGTTTCGCAAGCGGGGAAATGCCCGACGTTTAGGCCAAAATTGACTCGCCCGCCGGACTTAGAAATCCGCCGATTTTTTAGGTACGCTTGATTTTGTCTTTTTGGCTGATAAAGATCAGGGCGATCGTTGCTGGAATCACTACTAACGAAATGCCAATCAGCAGGCTGTACAAAAAGTTCGCAAGTGAAGGAGTCATAAATTCAAGACCTTTGTTACAACAATTTGATTTTTATTAATTTTATCAGCAGTCAGTTCTCAGGGAGAAGTTCGGCAACGGATTTTGCGATCGATGCAGTCGCAGAAGCAATATGTTTACCCTGGAAAACTCGAAGCTTCGCGCCCTCAAACCCTTTGACTGTTTCCATCCCGGCGGTGTGGCCACAAAACTTCTGGTAATTCTGTTCGATCGCACCTGTGAAACGGTTAAAATTATGAAGAGCTGACTTAACAAAACTTAAGATTTTTGAGATAAGACCCATGACTGGTATTACCGTTGCAAGTTGGATTCTGGGCTCTGTTCTAGTATTGATGACTTTGCTATTTATTTTTCGGATCGTTCTGACTTGGTATCCCGAGGTGAATCTGAGCAAGCTGCCGTTGAGTCTGATTGCTTGGCCGACGGAACCTTTTTTAGCCGTAACTAGAAAGATTGTACCGCCGATCGGCGGGGTGGACATTACACCGATTATTTGGGTCGGCATCTGTAGTTTGCTGCGGGAAATGATGCTCGGTCAGCAAGGCATTCTCACAATGATGATGTAAGAGTCAGTGGGCATGGGGCATGGGGCATGGGGCATGGGGCATGGGGCATGGGGCATTGGGCATGGGGCATGGGGCATTGGGCATTGGGCATGGGGCATGGGGCATGGGGCATGGGGCATGGGGCATGGGGCATTGGGCATTGGGCATTGGGCATTGGGCATTGGGCATTGGGCATTGGGCATTGGGCATTGGTCAACTGTCAACTGTCAACTGTCCACTGTCCACTGTCATTGGCGATCGCACTCGCCCCGGCTAGAAACCGGGTTTTTTGCCAAATCTGCTGGCTCAAACACGTCTTTTCGTGAAAAAACCCGGTTTCTGGACACCCGTGCGTCCTGGACTAAACTATTGACTAATGACTATTGACTAATGACAACTGACAACTGACAACTGACTACTAACTATTTTGGTTCATGAACTGTTCGACAAAATTCGTGTAAACTTCGCCGCTGAGAAACTCGGGGGAATCGAGGATTTTTTGGTGGAAGCTGAGGGTGGTGGGGACGCCGGTGATGGCGCATTCGCGCAATGCCCGTTTCATCCTGCGGATGGCTGTAGGTCGATCGCGCCCCCAGACAATTACTTTACCGATTAAAGAATCGTAGTAAGCGGGTATTTCGTAATCGGTGTAAACGTGAGAGTCCATCCGCACGCCGGGGCCGCCCGGAGGCAAATAACCGCTGATTCTGCCGGGGTGGGGTCGGAAATTGCGATCGGGATCTTCAGCATTGATCCGGCACTCAATGGCGTGGCCGCTGAGAATCACTTGGTTTTGCTTGATTTGCAGTTTTTCGCCTTGGGCGATGCGAATTTGTTCGGCTATCAAATCCATGCCTGTAATCATCTCCGTCACGGGATGTTCCACTTGAATCCGGGTGTTCATTTCCATGAAGTAGAACTTGCCCGATTTGTCAAGCAAAAATTCGACAGTACCAGCACCAGTGTAGTTGATGGCTTTGGCTGCGGCGACGGCGGCGTGACCCATTTGATCTCGGAGTTTCTGGGTGAGGGCGGGACTCGGCGCTTCTTCCAGGAGTTTTTGGTGTCGGCGCTGAATCGAACAGTCTCTCTCGCCGAGGTGAATGACATTACCGTAGTTGTCGGCGAGGATTTGGATTTCGATGTGGCGGGGCTTTTCGATAAATTTTTCGAGGTAAACTCCGGGGTTCCCGAAGGCTGCATCGGCTTCGCCTTGGGCTGCATGAAAGAGTTTGGGGAGTTCGGATGCTTCTCTCACTAGCCTCATGCCGCGGCCTCCTCCGCCGGCGGTGGCTTTGACCATCACAGGATAGCCGATGTCGCGGGCGATCGACAAAGCCTCATGTTCGTCTGCCACCAATCCGCCACTACCGGGAACTGTCGGGACTTTCACCCGCTGCATCGTTTCTTTGGCGGTCGATTTGTCGCCCATCGCCCGCATGGCTGCCGGAGACGGGCCGATGAAAGTAATTTGATGGTCAGCGCAGATTTCGGCAAATCGGGCGTTTTCGGCAAGGAAGCCGTAACCGGGGTGAATCGCGGCGGCGTTGCGCGTCAGGGCTGCCGAGATAATGTTGGGGATGTTTAAATAGCTTTTGCTGCTGGTGGGGGGGCCGATGCAAACGGCTTCGTCAGCCAACTGGACGTGCAGGGCTTGTTTGTCTACGGTGGAGTGAACGGCGACCGTGGCAATCCCCATTTCCTCGCAGGTGCGTAGTATGCGGAGGGCGATTTCCCCCCGATTAGCGATTAAAATTTTCGAGAACCCCATCTTCGCTGCTTAATTCACTCAATATTCTGTACAATAATGCCTTTCGGTATGTTCTGGATAATCGTTTTTCAGAAATTGTTTACAAAAATTTATTTTACATTTTGGTGATAGTTGTGCTATGGTTTTAAATCGGTGGTCTCAAAGGGCTAGTCACAAGTTAAATTTGCAAGAACCTCAACCTGTGAATCTTTAACTCGTAACGCAAAAAATCCCGGAGATTGTCAGAAAAAGCGGATGTGGCGGAATTGGTATACGCGCACGCTTGAGGTGCGTGTGGCATTATGTCCTTGCGAGTTCGAGTCTCGCCATCCGCATTGAATGTAAAAAGGCTGCTGACAGTTTTGACTGTTGGCAGCTTTTTTATTGGGCGGCGTGAGATTGGCGAGATGGGCGGAGAATTTGATGATTTTAGTCAAAGAATAGTCAGTCGATCGGATAATTAAGAGGGAGGTTGATTTTCGGAACTAGGTAAACTTGTGCGATTAGATGATGGTTTGAACAGTTTACGCGCAGTCAGCAAAGCAAGCCCCCCGAAGATTCCACCGCAGATGCAACTAACTATAATGCCACTAAAGAAGGGATGAAGTTTCTTCGTGTGTGTAGCCGCAGTTTCCAATCACTGAGTTTCTACACAAAAGAAGTATAATAATTATGGCAAAATAAGAATTACTCATTTAATCGATCGCCATTATCCCAATGATTACCGTTACCCAAGCAGAAATTGAGCAGTATCGCTCCCAATTACAAGAATATCCCGATGCTCTAAAAGCTCTTGATGTACTTGAAGAGTGTGAAGGCGATTTAGAATATGCAGCCGAAACCTTAGCAATTGAGTCAGGAGAATTAGACGATGTTCTAGGTGACGAAGACCCGAATGAGCCTAGCTGGTTAGAAAAATCAGCCGATAAATTGCGTCCTCATATTTGTACGCAAGCCTTTAAAGACGTATTGAGTCAAGGTTTTGCCGTTGCATTGGGTTCGCTAATAACTGCTGGCGTTTACCCAGGAGTACCATTAACACTGGTACTTATTTACATAAGCACGAAAAATTTGGACAATTTTTGTCTGGATTGCTAAACACCGATCGCAGTGAAGCCAGCCCAGTAATGAGGTTCAGTAAAAGGAAACGGCTTGCGGTTCAGTGCACCATCCAGAGGAGCATTAACAAAGCGTGTGCGGTCTTTTTTGGGCAACAGTTCAAATGTTCGATCGATTTGCGGTTTTAGGCATTCTAATAATGCTTCAAGCCCCTCTGAGGTCAGATTCCGCAGCCATTGTTGTGCCTCATTGAGAGCAGTAACCGTTGATAGAGTTTCTAGGTTGTCATAGAACCGCATCAGTAATAAAGTGCTGGCGAGTTGATCTACCTCCCAAAGGGTACTAACTATACTAGGGCTACCAGCCAAGAGAAAGCCAAAAGGTAAGCCAATATATTCATCGCTAGTTTTGGATTTTGTCAATCCAGTTTCGCAGGCAGAGAGGGTGACAAGACGACATTGATTTAGGTCAAGATTCAAGATTTTCAACAGTGTCAAACGTTCTTTATTTGCGAATACCAGAGATGATTCCAAAGGCGAATCAGGCTCGAACTTGCCGTGACAGCCGAAATGGGCGCAGTTGGCAAAGCTGAGTTTCGCGTTTAGAATTGCGTTCTTATTAGCATCATCTCTTGCCAAGAAATCATTAGATTTGAATTTGTCACGGATGTTAGCGGCTTGCAGTTCAAGTAAGTAGCGGTCTTTGGTAGGATTGGCAATAGCAAATAGGTGAGAGAAATGAGGGCGTTGTCGCTGTTTCGCCTGTTGCAGTAGTTGGCAACTGGGGGCATAGCTGACTCCACCAGGGAATAAGTCGAGAAGGCACGATTCCGATTGGGACAGGGATACAGTGATAGAAGAATCGATTTCATCGGTGTATCCGCTTTCAAAATCCCTTTCGTGGGAGATTGGCAACGCATGAAGGGGTAAAAGATGCAGGAAGCGATGGGGAATTAAAATCAGTCGATCGCACGGTTTCGGAATATTCTTTAAAATCTGATCAAGATGCAAAATCTCAGCTAGATTTTGGAGGCGGGAGGCTAGTTTTTGCTTCCATTGGGGTTTTCTATCTGGTGGTTTACTCTCTTTGTAGTCTTTTCGATACTCGTTATCCCAATTTACTAAGGCTTCAAAGTCTTCTGTTGAAGATTGCCAGATTATTGGTGTTGGGGTTTGCTGGGTGATGATGAAAGTAAAAAATTTGTCGCCTGTGATGTACCACTCAAGAATAGCGGTGTTTTCACCTGTCAAAGTTTGAATGTCCTTGTAGAGGATGAGTTCAACTTTTTGGGTTAGGCTAAAACCACGATCGATTGGTGTAATTTCATCTGCAATCAATTCATCGAGTTGTTTACGCAGTTTGGTGAGATGAGTAAAATCGCGCCTAGTGGTTAGGCTGTCGATTTGGAGGCTGCGTTCTCCCAATATTGTGCCACCATTACTGTTACGGTTTATCTGTTCGATTTCCAGTCGTCGCTGTTCGGCCTCAATTTCTCGACTGAGGCGCGACAGTTCGTTGAGAACAGTTTCGGGGATATTGCCTTTAGGTTTGATTTCACGGTTGGCAAAGAGTTCTACAAGGTTGCGGGCTTTGCTACGTTCGACGTATTCTATCGCTTCGGTGTAGTGTTCGAGTTCTATGCAAACTTCCACCATTCCCAGATAGAGTTTATTCCATTCTTCGGCTAATTTTTGTTTGGTTTCATCCCCAGATTTAATCTCACCCCGTAAAAATTCTACTGTTGCAATGGCTGGGGCGTAGGTATCATAGGCTAGTTGCCATTGCTGGTTGCTTCGATAAAGATTACCTAAATTAGATAAAGTTTCTGCATGATTTTGCGGGAAAGCCTCACGAGTGCTGATAGTTAAAGCATTGTGATAAGATGCGATCGCCAGTTCCAGATTATCCGTCCGCAAACCGTTGATTCTGTTAGTGTAGGCAATCGCTAGGTTATTTTGAGTTCCTGCCCATTTTTCAGGGAAATCTTCAAGAGTATAAACTGTTAAAGCTGCCTGATAAAATGCGATGGCCCGTTCCAGATTTTGGGCTTGCGAACCGTTGATTCTGCATAAGTAGGCATTAGCTAGGTTATTTTGAGTCATTGCCCATTTTTCAGGGAAATTTTCAACAGTGCGAACTGTTAAAGCATTGTGATAAGATGCGATAGCCAGTTCCAGATTATCTGCCCGCGAACCGTTGATTTTGTTACTATAGGCATCAGCTAGGTTATTTTGAGTCCCTGCCCATTTTTCAGGGAAATCCTCAAGAGTATAAACTGTTAAAGCTTCCTCATAAAGCACGATCGCTCGTTCCAGATTATTCGCCTGCGAACCGTTGATTCTGTTGCTGTAGGTCATAGCTAAATTATTTTTAGTATCTGCCCAATCTTCAGGGAAATCCTCAAATGCACGAACTGTTAAAGCACCCTCAAAAAAGCCGATCGCCAGTTCCAAATTTTCCGCCCGCGAACCGTTGATTCTGTTTCTGTAGGTTTCTCCTAGGTTATTTTGAGTCATTGCCCATTTTTTAGGGAAATCCTCAAGGGTATAAACTGTTAAAGCTGCCTGATAAAATGCGATCGCCCGTTCCAGATTTTGGAGCCGAGAACCGTTGATTCTGTTACTGTAGGCAAGAGCTAGGTTATTTTGAGTCGTTGCCCATTGTTTAGGGAAATCCTCACGGGTAAAGACTTTTAAAGCAGCGTCATAAAGTGTGATCGCCCGTTCCAGATTTTGGGCCCGCAAACCGCTGATTCTTTCCCAGTAGGCAAGAGCTAGGTTATTTTGAGTCATTGCCCAATCTTCAGAAAAATCCTCAAGAGTATAGACTGTTAAAGCTGCCTCATAAATGCCGATCGCCAGTTCCAGATTGTCCGTCCGCAAGCCTTTGATTCTGTTACTGTAGGCAACAGCTAGTCTATTTTGAGTTTGAGCGTATTTTTCGCTTCCCGGTTGCCGATTATTTAAAACTATTTGATAGCCAGTAATGGCAATTTCAAGATTATTCGCTCTATTGCCACGGGGAAATTCATAAATATTAATACTCAAATTTCCAATAAGGGCGACAATTAACTCAATTGCTTCGGGATGTTCGGCAATTAAATTCTGTGCCACTTGCTGTAAAATCTCGGCAAAACGGTCATTGAGGAGATGTTGCCGCCCGGCCAGCATGGGGTAAATTACTTTAATATCGCTGTTACTATCTTGTTCTGCTTGCAATAATTCTAGGATAAAATTTGCATACTCTTGGGGATTTTCACCTTCAGAGTTATCGCTATCTCCCCCATCGTTCATCCCCAAGAATTGTCCTACCTGACGGGCCAGATTTCGCAATAAATTAGCTTGATTGTCCTGCCCTTGCTGTGTCAAGGTTCCGGCTACTGACTCGCAAGCTTGCATAAATTCCCGATCAAGTAATTCTGAGTTATCCTGTAAAATCTGTGCTTCATCACCGTTGGGGCAAGTGAGGACTGTATGAATTAGTTGCAGGTAGGCTTGGGCGCGAGTTTCGTCCATTGTGGGGAGTTGTGAATAACACCGGAATTTATTTTATCATGATTTAGATGGGTTAGGTGGCCAGAAACCGGGTTTTTTTGAGAGACTTCGTTACTGTCGGTAAAAATCGTAAAAACCCGGTTTCTTAGATGGTGCGTGGGTGGCCAGAAACCGGGTTTTTTTGAGAGACTTCGTTACTGTCGATAAAAATCGCAAAAACCCGGTTTCTTAGATGGTGCGCGGGTGGCTAGAACTTGACAAGTCACTATCCAGTTGTTACATTACCGACTTTTTCCTTAACTTGCTCTACTTCTGATACCAAATCCGGGTATCGTACCCCCGTTATCACTCGGCGGTTGAAACCGCAGCTACACAAACAAAGCCCTAGCATAGAGGGACTAAGAGATGACAAAATATTGCAAATTGTCAATATCTTTCTTAGTTTATATACTGTAAATACTCTATTTGGCTGTTAGGCTTTCGATCGCATTTCTGTTTCACTAGCGCCTGCTCGTACCATAATTGTCCGAACAAGAGAACCAAATATCCTCCACCCGACAAGACTTAGGCTGGCGTGCCGTGTTGCTAACAGCAAATCATCAAGGCGTATCTGTATAACCCCATCAAATACTACAGCATTACCCACTACATTGCGAGAGTCCCCTGGTAATGGTGGAAGATACATTCGCTTAGTGGATTTAAACTTTAGCATTTCACCGAGGAGTTGCTTTGCTTGAGGATTGTCAGAAAAAATTGGTTGCAATCGCAGCAGTGAGGCATAATCGCGGCGGCCCAGAACAAGGTCACAGGTTGAGCTTGCAATAGCAAACTTCATGTTAGTAATACGTTCTCCCAAAAAGTAGCCAGCGTCACTACTAACAATATCTCCCTGCAAAAGGGCGAAGGCATCTTCATCATCCCGAATCAGACCTCTTGCTAACATATCCCGATACTCAATTGGCTGACGCACCAGCGCTCCCTCTGCTCCGAAAACTTTCTGACGGTCTTTTGTCTTACCAAGTCGATCGGCAAAGTCCTGAATAATTGTGAGAACTCGATCGTCGTGAGAAAGTTCGCGTAGCTGATTTTCAAGAGTTTCCAGATTGTTAGGCTCATTATTTGCTACAGCCATCATGATCGATCTATCCTATTGTCGATCGCACTTTCAGATTGCAAAGGACGCTCAATTTCATCAGGATCGAGCATTACTTCATCATCCTCATCCAAGTCGAAATTCTCTGGAACTAATCCATCGAAGCTATTGCGGGTAGGAAGTTCAGGCAAATCTCCCAGCATAGCAACTGCTTCAGCAAGTAGATTAAGATTCTCTGGATCGGGGTGTTTTTGTGCGGCACGCACAGCCAAGATGACCACACGCAATCCTCCCCTTAGCCGATCGACATCACGGGCTAGTCCATACATTGCTTGAAAGTCACGTTCCTCAATAATGCGGTACTGTCCTGTTTTTGTCTGGAGGGTAGCGATCGCACCATTGGCGATCGAACTGAGTGCTTCTGCGCCCTGCAAACGAAACTTCTCAAACGATGTCCAATTTGCACCGCTTCGCAACCTAAATTTTTTATTTGTAATCTGCATAGTTTCACCTCTTTACTATATCCTAACGTAAACCCAACGAAAAAACAACGGCTTTTGATTTTGATGGGTGGGTGGCCAGAAACCGGGTTTTTGCGACAGTCGTTACTGTCGGCAAAAATCGTAAAAACCCGGTTTCTTAGATGGTGCGCGGGTGGCCAGAAACCGGGTTTTTTGAGATACTTCCTTACTATCGATAAAAATCGCAAAAACCCGGTTTCTTAGATGGTGCGTAGGTATCCGGCCGATGAAGGACTGAAGTCCTCACTACGAACCTAGTTTTGAGCTAATTCCGGCGGGCGGCCCATTAAGCCAGTCATCAAGCGCAAGGCTAAAAACCTCACTGGGGGAATTGTCCGCAAACACCACAATCCGAAGCGGCGAAATGTGACTATTGGTAGCCAAGTATTGGAAAATAATCTGTCTAGAAAATCGGTAAATCCTAACACAACTAAATTCTCATTTTTGCGCCAGTTGTGATACCGTTTTAATACTCGCAAATCGCCGATGTCTTCGCCTTTTTGGTGGGCTTGTTGCAAGATTTGGCCGATCGCCCCAGCGTCACGAATTCCCATATTTAAGCCCTGTCCGCCGACGGGATGACAGCAGTGGGCGGCGTCGCCAATGAGTGCTAATCTGGGCAGTACGTAGCGATCGCTCTGCATTAACTGTACCGGGAATAAAAAGCGATCGCTCTCCAATTCCAAACGCCCTAACAGCCCGCCAGTGCGCTGTTCCAACAAAGCTAAAAACTCTTTCTCGTCCATTGACTGCAAAGCTTTTGCTTCCGCGTGGGGCGCAGTCCAAACTACTTGACAGCGGTTTCCCGGTAATGGTAAGACTCCCATCGGGCCGCTTGGCCAAAAGCGCTCAAAAGCAATATCGTTGTGCAGCTTTTCGGCTTTAACAGTGATAGCAATGCAGGATTGCCAGTATTTCCAGCCGCGAGTGCTGATGTTGGCTTCGCTGCGGATGCGCGATCGCGAACCGTCGGCGGCGACTAATAATTTAGTGCGAATTGTGCGAGTTTCGCCCTCTTCTTTGATTTGAATTTCGGCGCAATTAGTTAAATATTTTACTTCGACTACTTCCGCAGGACAAACCCAACTAAAATTAGAGTTTTTTGCTAAGGATTCTTGCAAAGCTGACAGCATGACTCGGTGCTCGCCAACGTAACCTAAAGCTGTTTTTGGTACGGGTAATTTCCCAGTATTTCCTAAATCGGGGCGGTGGAATTCGACAACACCGGGATAGTCGCCGTCGCAGAGGCTAATTTGCTCGAAGGTGGTGATTTGTGGCAGAATTTGCTCCCATACGCCGATGCCTTCTAAGATCATTCCCGATAGTAGGGTAATTGCATAGGCTTGTTTTTTGGCTGCTGCTGCTGCGGGGAGTTGGGTTTCAATGATGGCGATTTTTAATCCTGAATCTTTGAGGGCGCAGGCTAAGGTGGCGCCGACTATGCCGCCTCCGACGATCGCTATGTCAAAGTCGAATTCCTGCGTTTGGGTGGAGGCTGTGGTTGCAGAAAGTTGGTTTACAGGCATTTTCAAGGGATTTATTTAAGTGAATAATCATATTTACTCTTGTATTGTAAAGAATTATTTCGATTTTGGGCGATCGATCGACGAAGTTGAGGAGACGGGGAGAGATGCAGACGGCGGTTGAAACCGCGGTACTCCAAGATAAGACGGCGGTTGAAACCGCGGAGTTTACGGGCACACAAACGAAGTCCGCCTCCGCGGACTGAAGAAGTACCTCAGAAACCCGGTTTCTTGCGATATTTCTCGTCACTCAACCCAAAACTCGTAGAAACCGGGTTTCTCGCCCCAGGCGTGATCCTCAGAAACCCGGTTTCTTCCGATATTTCTCGTCACTCAACCCAAAACTCGTAGAAACCGGGTTTCTCGCCCCAGGCGTGATCCTCAGAAACCCGGTTTCTTCCGATATTTCTCGTCACTCAACCCAAAACTCGTAGAAACCGGGTTTCTCGCCCCAGGCGTGATCCTCAGAAACCCGGTTTCTTCCGATATTTCTCGTCACTCAACCCAAAACTCGTAGAAACCGGGTTTCTCGCCCCATGCGTGAATCTCAGAAACCCGGTTTCTTTCGATATTTCTCGTCACTCAACCCAAAACTCGTAGAAACCGGGTTTCTCGCCCCATGCGCGATGTTGAAAAATTCATAACTAATAATACCATTTAGACAAAAGCTTGCTACGAGAGAATTGTTGGGCTTGTCTCGTTCATCTAATGTGTAAGGTGCGTCGCTATTAGATTTTCGCTCTTTTTTAGAGATTGTCGATGGCGACACACCCTACAGATACTCAACCCAAAATTCATAGAAACCGGGTTTCTCGCCCCATGCGTGAATCTCAGAAACTAATGACAAATGACAAATGACAACTGTCAACTGTCAACTGTCAACAGTCAACAGTCAACAGTCAACTGTCAACTGACCATTTCCTTGACGTTTTCCGTCGCCGCTGCTGATAGATTCTGGGAAATCGGAATCTCGATAACAAACTCTGCACCTTTCCATGGTGCAGAAACACAATGCAATTTGCCTCGGTGTTTTTCAACTATAATTTTATAGCTGATTGACAGTCCTAAACCAGTGCCTTTTCCGACAGGTTTAGTAGTAAAAAATGGGTCGAATAACTTGCGGATGACCTCTTGATTGATTCCCATTCCGTTGTCGGCAATCCGAATAGTTACTGTGTCTGAAGTCGCACTGGTGCTAATCTTAATTGTGTTGGGGCTAGCATATATTTCTTGGGGAGAACGCTTGGTATTGTATTCTTCGAGGGCGTCGATCGCATTTGCTAACAAATTCATAAATACTTGATTGAGCTGACCTGCATAGCACTCGACTTTGCCGAAGCTGCCGTAGTCTTTGATAATCTCGATCGCCGGACGAACGGCATTAGCTTTGAGCTTGTGCTGCAAAATTACCAGAGTGCTTTCGATTCCTTCGTGAATGTCTACTCGCTTCATCTGCGATTCGTCGAGTCGGGAAAAGTTGCGCAAGGAGACAACTAAGTCGCGGATGCGATCGGCTCCTACTTTCATTGATTCCAAAATCTTCGGAAAGTCTTCCATTAAGTAATCAATTTCTATGTCTTCGGCTGATAAAGCAATTTCCGGGACGGGATTTGGGTATTTTTCCTGGTAAAGGTGGAGCAATTCGAGCAATTCTTTGGCGTATTGACTGGCGTGGGTGATGTTACCGTAGATGAAGTTAATCGGGTTATTGATTTCGTGGGCGACTCCGGCGACTAGCTGCCCGAGTGAAGAGATTTTTTCGGTTTGGATTAGTTGAGTTTGAGTTTCGTGCAAGTCGCGGAAAGCTTTTTCGAGCTGGGCTGCTTGCTGGCGATATTGGGTGGCTGATTCTCGCAGCGCTGCCAAAACTTGCACTCGATCGCTAATATCGGTGTGAGCGCCCACCCACTCGCGAACGCTGCCGTCGGCTGCCACAATGGGGACGCCCCGCACCCAGAAGTATCGGTAGCTGCCGTCTGCGGCCCGCAAGCGGTGTTCGACTTCGTAGAGACTTTTAGTTTCTACGGCGCGCGTCCAAGCTTGTATGGTGCGATCGCGGTCTTCTGGATGTACTGCTTCTGTCCAGTTGTCCCTCGTCTCTTCAAAGCTCATGCCCGTATAAGCTATCCAATCGGGCAGAGGCTCGTCGGGAACTCCGCTAGCGTTTGTTGTCCACACCATCTGTGCGGTGGCGATCGCCAGCGATCGGTATCTTTCCTCGCTCAGACGTACAGAGGCTTCGGCTTGCCGGCTGGCTGTCACGTCGCGCAAAATTGCTGTGAAGATGATTTCGCCTGCCACTTCGAGTTGGGAAATAGAAGCTTCGGCGGGAAATTCCGTACCGTCTCGGCGGCGGGCGAAAATTTCTTTGCGGTTGCCCATTTTTCGGGCTTGTTTAACGCCGCCGCCGAAATTGGTGACGAGGTGGCTGTCAGAGGTGGCAAAAGCTTCTGGCAACAGCAGGTTCAGGGATTGCCCGATCGCCTCGGCGGCAGTCCACCCAAAAATGCTTTCTGCACCTTGGTTGAACATGATAATTTTTTGGTTGGCATCTACCGAAATAATCGCGTCGTCGGCAATTTCTAGAATGCCCGCGAAACGAGCTTGAGACAGTTGCAGTGCTTGCTCTGTTCGTTTGCGATCGCTGATGTCGCGGGCGATCGTAGAAATGTATGCGAGTTGGCCGTCGGGTGCTTGGTGGGAGATGATGACTTGGCTGACGGGAATTTCGACTCCCGAGGCTGACACAAAGGCTGTTTCTCCGCTCCAAACGCCTTCAGAAATAGCGGTGGCGATCGCCTGCTGCAATGTACTGCGGGCTGATGGTGCTGCGAATTCTCCAACTTGTCTGTGCGATATATCTTCGTTTTCGTCGATACCGACCATTGTTCTACCTGCTTTGTTCATGTAAACAGCGTGTCCATCGAGGTCGCAGATACCTACAAAGTCGGGCGTTGCTTCGAGAATTGCTGCCAGACTTCTGTTGGCGACTTCGGCTTGTTTGCGATCGGAAATATCCCGCGCAATGCTAACTATACCGCTGATGTTTCCTTGCCCGTCTCGGTAAGCATTTTTAGTTGAAAGAAATGTCCGCAATTTTCCTTGAACAGGCAGTTCTTCTTCCATCACTTGCGTTTTTCCCGCTGTCAGGATCTGGCGATCGGTTTTGGTAATATTAGCCGCAATTTCCGGCGGAAATAACTCGCTGTCATCTCTGCCGATAATTTCGTCAAAAGACTTGCCAATGATGCTAGCTCCCGCAGCGTTGAGCATCATGTAGCAGCCCTGAATATCTTTGACAAATAGGGCTGTAGGCGTACTGTTGATGACTGTGAGCAAGAGGTTGTAGTTTTTTTGAAGCGCTTGCTCTGTTACTTTAGAATCGAGAATTTGCTGCTGCAATTGCTCGTTAACGAGTTGGAGTTGGAGAGTCCGTTGATCGACTTGAGTTTCTAAGTCTGATTTAGCTTTAATTAGCCCCATTTTGGCTCGATAGCGCCTCCGGTCTGCCGTGCAGAGAGTTTTCGCATTCTGCCAAATTAGAACAGTAAAAATAATCACGTTCAATACGCTTAGCAGCGATATTCCTACTTCCGGCGAGTAGACTTGCAACCGCTCTCCCGACATGATAAAATAACCGGCTATGGGCGGGATAATTATTGCCTGCGGTAACAAGCGCCTTGCCATGATGCCGCCCGTGCGATCGCTCGCAATTACTGCTATCAATCCTCGCTCTGGATTGGCGAATAAAATGCCGAGGCTCAGCAACATCAATGCTACAGACGTGTGCAAAGCCATTCCTATATGAGGGTCAATTTTGTAGAACAAAGCTTTGCCGTAGATGTAGCCTATAAACCCTAGAAAAGCAATTAAAAATGCTGAGCAGCTTAAGATTTGAACCCGCAGGTATTTAGGGCGACGTACTGACAGCAGCAACAAGGCAGAACCCAGCAATAAAAAAGCAGCAAGAGTATTCGGTGCCATGGGTCCCGGTGCCCAGGAGCTTGTGAAGCTCGAACTATCTTTGAATAGTAGTTGGTCGATGCCTAAATCTAAATCAAAGCTATATTTAAATAAGGTTATAATGCTAATTAATACTATTAACAATGAGCTGGCAAAATTTAAAAAACAATCGATTTTTAGATGTTTAATTGTGGTTAATTTTGCTCGCCTGCGTTGTTGGAGCAAGAGAGAACATCCGCCTAAAATAAAGCAGATAGCTGTATTGGCTTTCATGCTAATGAGTCCGGGCAGAACGTTCTTTAAGAGTTGCCGATCGAAGATCCAATCTAAAATGACTGTACAGCCGATCGCGATTACGGCAATTCCAGCTTTTTTAGAAAAAGACTGGAGCGCAATAATTGGGGTTGAGGGTGGCTGCACTTGTTGTGTTCGTTCAAAAACTTCCAATTTCTCGCTCCCTCAAATTATGTGGGTTTCTAGGTGTTGAAGGTAACAATAAACACTCTGCTTATATTGTTGCCAGCTATACAAAAGCTGCTTAAGATATTGTTAAAACTGTGTAGATAGCACATAATACTAGCGATCTTATCTAACTTGAGATAGACTGTCAACTAAAAGTAACAGACTTTGATCTATAAGGCATTCGTCAGAGTTCAATAATTTGGATTGATTATTACTTAAAACAAAAAATTCTTTTTTCTTTCGGATTTTAGATTGTTTTTTGTTACTTAGGGCTCCCTGAAAAAGTATACAGAGCGAATCAGGGAGGCCGCACAGCTTGAAAAATAGTAGGTGCGTCGCCCAATTCCCAAATTTACCGGGGGAGTTCGCACTCAGCGTGCAAGGGTTTTGGGCCTTGCTGATGCTATAACTTGCAGTTATTCGGTCAAAAATTATTGAAACCCTTGCCTAGCCTGCCTTATGCTTTGATTCAGCAAGCCCTGCTTATTCGTTGTTCGGGCGATCGCACCAAAAGCGCGATCGCCCGATTTATTTTCGGGGCAGAGTGTTTGTACTCAGTCCTTCGAGGCATAACGATCGAGGATTGTGCGATCGACTCCCAGGGCTGTGCTAACCTCACAAAAGATCGGACTCGGCCCTTGAAACCAATCGTACACAAACTTTCGTCCGCGAAAGCCGAATCAAGAAGCAGTATAAAAGCCAGATTTGGTATCAAATCTCACATCAATAATCTTAGCTTTCGTTCTTTCATTAAGGACGACTGACAACTCTTCGACTTCCCTCTTCGGGCTCTTCTGTCAACTCTTCGACTTCCCTCGACTTCGCTCGGGACAAGTCGCTCGGAGGGCTCTTCTGTCAACTGAGGGCGGGCACAGGGGCACCGCCCCTACCAACTAACAACTGTCAACTGTCAACTGTCAACTGTCAACTGTTGAAGTGCTTCCCAAGTTTCGGTTGCTGACGGGTAACGCTGGGGGAAAGCGTAGAGCACCATCTGGTCTAAAATGCTAGCAAACTGTGGGGTAACAGTTGCATTTTTTTGCCAAATAAGATTGCCCAAATTATCGACTTTGAGTTGTTTCGGACGCATTCCTGTCAAGGCTTGAATCCCGATGATTCCGACAGCATAGATGTCGCTGCAAAATTTCGGCGCACCGATGGCTTGTTCGGGAGGAATGTATTCTTGCTGAGTGCCGCCGCGCGATTTGGTTTGACCATTGCTATTTTGCGAGGTGTTGATTTCTTTAACTGCGCCAAAGTCAATTAATACAATCTTGCCGTCGGAGGCGCGCTTGATTAAGTTTTGCGGGTGCAAGTCGCGGTGAATTACATTTTGTTTGTGAACGAAGACCAGCACTTCTAAGATATCTTTCAACAAACCAATAACTCGCTCTTCTTCCCAGGGTTGACCTTCGATGAGTTCTTGATACAGTGGTTGTCCTTCGATGAATTGATAGACCAAATAAAAATATCCGTCTTCTTCAAAACGAGCTAACAATTCCGGTATGCGATCGTGTTTGCCCAGTCGAGATAACACTCGCGTTTCGATATCGAATAGCTTGCTGGTTTTCTCTGACTGGCTTTTCAGGCGCTTGACGAGGCACAAAGGTCGATCGGGCAAATTTTCATCTTCAGCCAAATACGTATCGCTGTACTCGGTGCTCACCAAGTGTTCTCGGATTCGGTAACGCATCCGCAGCAGCTTTTCCAATATCGGATCGACTGATTTAGCAGGGGGTTTTGGATCTTTTTGTACAGTTCTCATCATGCAGTCCCAAAGATTTGCTCCGACTACTCTTTCTTCTGGTTCAATAATTCCTGCTTGCTTCAGTACCTTGGTAAGGTCTTTCCACAAGTTGTAGCCGACATACCGCCCCAGATAGCCCACTGAATAGCCGCGGGCGATCGGATAGTTTTCCTTAATTTCTTGGTACGTCAAACCTTCTACAACGCCTTGAATTATCGCCTTTTGCAACGGCTTTAGGCGTTTTTCTGTTTGTTCGCATACCAGATTATCCAAAACCAGGATTGCTTCTTCTACGGTCATAGGTTTCATCGGTTAAGTTAATTGTGCAGCTAGACTTTTTATTTTTATTTGTGTGTTATATACGGTTTACTTGAAATTTAGTGTTTTTGTCAACAGTTGAAATATATCTTGATAAATATGACTTTTATGAAACTAAAGTTATGACTTTTATGAACTTGATTTATTTGGCAAAACTTTGAGAAATGAGTGCAAATTCACTGATTTTAAGTAGTCGTTGGGAATAAATATTAAATTTGCAGGAGCTAATACGCTTGGGATCAGCCCATCAAGAGAGTAAAACCGATGTGAAAATAGACACGGAGATTGCTTCGTTCCTCTCTTCGGACAATTCTAACCCAAGCGTATTGGGGCAGGAGCGATCGCTTGGAGTGTCGCCGGCTATGGGATTGCTGCGCCCGCAAGCGAGCAATGACAACAGGATTTACCCGCCCGCGTCCAGAAACCGGGTTTTTTATTGAGATTGAAGGTTTTGGGCAAATATTTAGGTTAAAAAACCCGGTTTCTAGATATCTGTGCGTCTAGAACAAGACTATTACAGCATTCTCACTAAAAACAAACGGATAATAGACTTAAGTTGCAAAAATAGCTGGGACGGGCAAGATGCCCATCCCACAAAAAGTTTTTTTTATTGTGGGACGTTGCTCTGAGCAGCGTCCTAAAATTTGATGAAAAGGAGTGAGGCAATTCAAGTCTAATCACTAGGAGCGATCCTAAATGATTTGTACATATTTGTAGGGGTAGCGCCCCCGTGCCTACCCCCAGCGTCTAAAGAGGGCAACCACGGGGGGTTGCCCCTACAAGAATTACACTGATGAACGGACTGGATAATGATTTAGGATTGCTATAGCAGCGATCGCAAATTTTGAGATTATAGCTCTTGCAAAAATAGTTAGGAACGGGCCGGAGAGCCCGTTCCTAAATTTGATTGATCTAAAAGACTTTTGCAAGATATCTCTTGCTGTGCGCGCAAGTGAGCAATGACAATTACAGCATTCTGAGTATAAACAAAATGGTTAATTTCTAATCTTGTTGACGTAGCCCCACAAACTGTAATCGCGACTCAGCCAACCTCGGAAAAAAGCCATTTGACTCGGATCTTCTTGCACCCGTTTGTAGCGGTAAATTATTCGTTCGTTAATCATTTGCAGCGCCGTATTTTTGTTGTTAGCTGCCTTCAGTGCTTCTCTGGTGCGCGCGTCAAAAATTCCGGTTTGCGGTAATCCTAAAGCTTGCTGCAAAAATGTAATAGAGTTGTTAATACCGAAATTAACCGCAGTGTCAAACATGACGATCGCCAAAGCCGGCTGCATAGTCCCCGAAAGGCTCGAATCCCAGTAATATTTATAAATTTCCAGGAGCTCTGCTTCGGACATCTGCGTCACGTCGAGGGGTGGCAGCCCGCGACTGTAGCGGTAGGCGTTGTATTCTGTTTGCAAGATGCCCCGATAAGTTCTCCCGCCCTTATCTGCTGGGTGATTGCTGAATCCACCCTCAAAATATAAGGTGAAATAAAGCGCTGTTTGAAATACTCGCTGCCGAAAGTCGGCTGTCTGCTTTTGTGCGAAACTCTTTTGAGCAAACGGTAAGGGGATTGCTAAGGCTAACAAGAGTATCCCCAGCAGAAGGTTTGGTTTCCACTTGATGTGGTGTTGGCGCCTTGAAGCTTGCTTGTCGCTCATAAATTCTCTGTGACGATCGCCCGTAGTTCCGCTAAAACTGCTACTCTGCAAAATAATCTAGATTCAACCTTTAACTTGATAGCACAGATAGGCCGCCAAATGAATTCCGATTTTAGCAACCAATCAGAAACACCCGAATTAGAAGATGCTGCATCGCTGACTGTCGTTGCAGAAATGTATTACTCCCAAGGCGATTTACCAGCAGCCGTCGCTGCTTGTCGGCGAGCTCTGGAATTGCAACCGGATTGGGCGGCGGCTTACGTGACAATGGGTAACGTGCAGCAAGCAAGCGGGCAAATTGAGGAAGCGATGCGGTTTTATTCGGAGGCGATCGCCCTCAATCCCGATTTTGCTGAGGCTTATGCTAATTTAGGCAGTATGCTCTACAAACAAGGGCATTTCGTGGAGGCGATTGTCAATTACCAAAAGGCGATCGAACTCAAACCAACTTTGGCTGCTGCTTACTGGAATTTGGCAGGGGCGCTGAAGCAGCAAGGAGAGTCGGATGCAGCCTCCGCATACGAGCAAAAAGCTCTCGCACTCAATCCGCATTTGGCTCAGGTTGATTTTCACATAAATTTAGGCGATCGATTAGCGCGGCAGGGAAGGTTAGATGAGGCGGTGGCTGCATGGCAGCGGGCGATCGCCTTTAAACCCGATTTACCCGAAGCCTACTGTCAAATAGGCATAATTTTGCGCCACCAGGGCAAAGTTAAAGAAGCCATACCAAACCTCCAAAAAGCCCTAGAAATCAAACCAGATTTTATTTGGGCCCACCAACATTTGTGCGGCATTCTCAGAGATACTAGCGATTTAGCCGCCGCGCGGCAAGCCGTACACAAATACAGCCAAATGTGTGCCGAAACCGATCCGATCATGACGGCGATTTACTTCATCAGCACCTATCAAGTCTCGGGATTGAATCAAATTGCTGCCGATCGTTTTTTACAGTTAGAGTCGTACTTGCAGGACAATTTAGAGACCACTAGCTCGGTAGAAATTAAATCGCTTTATGCAAATTTATTATTCAGCACGCCCTATTTACGAGATGACTTGGCAGCCAACTCTAAACTTTACAGATTAATTGCCAAAAAGTACACCGACCAATGTATAAAACCTAATTCTACTCAACCGGCTAATTACACTTGCCAACCAAAAGCCCCAGCCACTCAGTTAAAAATCGGCTTTTTGTCCAATCACTTCAGCCGCCATTCTGTAGGCTGGTGCAGCGCTGACATCATTCGCGAATTGTCCGAGATCGCACCCAATTTGTATTTGTACGCTTCCGAAAAAATCATTCCAGACGATCGCACTCAGGTATTTGACAACTTAGGCAAACTGACTTTCCCAAAAACCTACCCGAACGGGCTTGCCAATGCAACCGAAATTATCAACCAAATTCAGCAAGACGAAATAGATGTTTTAGTCGATTTAGATTCTCTCAGCGTACCAGTTCACGCAGACATTCTCTACCACAAACCTGCGCCTGTTTGTGTTTCTTGGCTGGGATTTGATGCACCTTACATATCGTCCAAAAATTATTTTTTGACAGACTGGCACTCGCACCCCGCAGGTAGGGAAAAATATTATGAGGAGCAGCTAATTAGGATGCCGGATTCCTTTGTAGCGGTGTCAGGATTTCAGAGGTATGGAGTCGATCCGGTGGCGTTGAGAAAGTCAAATCGGATCGGTTTGGATCAGATTGTTTACCTGTGCGTCGCTCCCGGAAGAAAATTTAATTCTGAGTTAGTAAAAGCACAAATTGCGATTCTCAAACAAGTACCGAACAGTATCTTGATTCACAAAGCTTTGGGCGATGCTGCGGTGTTTGAGGCGGCGTATCACCAAGCTTGCGAAGCTGAGGGAGTCAGCCGCCACCGAATTAAGTTTTTGCCGAGGTTTGCTACGGAGGAAGAACACAGAATTGTCTATTTGCTGGCAGATGTTTTGTTAGATTCTTATCCTTACAATGGAGGTACTCATACTTTAGAGGCTTTGTGGTTTAATTTGCCTGTGGTGACTCGCACCGGAGAGCAGTTTTTGTCGAGAATGGGTTACTCGTTTTTGCAGGCTTTGGGGATTGATACTGGTGCGGCTTGGTCTTGGGCTGAATATGTGGATTTGGGTGTAAGATTTGGTAAAGATAGCGAATTGAGACGCGCCATCCAATCACATTTGGTGAAGTCTAAGGAAGCAGCGAATTTGTCGCCGCTGTGGAATCCGAAAAAGTTTGCGGGTGATATGTATGGGGAACTTGAAAAACTGTGTAAAATGATTTGATGGCGGTTAAAACCGTAGTTAAAAGCGTAGTAGTTAAAACCGTAGGGTGCGTCAGGATTGCAGATTCGCTCCTATTGCTAATATTTTCGCCTGACGCACCCTACAATGACTGCTGTTCGATCGGAGGGAACAGTTAAAACCGTGGGGTGCGTCAGGATTACATATTGGATTGTATTGCTAATATTTTCGCCTGACGCACCCTACAATGACAACTGACAACTGACAACTGACAACTGACAACTGACTAATGACTATTAAGTTTTTGAAACAGCCGACTTCGGATGCTTGGATCGAACAGGCGATCGCCCATTTAGATACAATCTTATTAGATCACTCTCACTGCGAGCGGAAAGCGGCGGGAGTAGCGTTAAATTTAATGTTTCGCTACCCAGCGCGGGAAAAATTGGTGAGGATGCTAACCGCCATCGCCCGCGAAGAATTAGAGCATTTCGAGCAAGTCAACCAGCGGTTGGAACAGCGCGGGATCGCGTTGGGCTCTTTGGTGGCGCCTCCCTACGGTGCCGGTTTGTCCAGATTCGCAAGCAGGAACCGGAGAGACTTTTGGATTGTTTGTTGGTTTCTGGTTTGATTGAAGCGCGGAGTCACGAACGGCTGGGGCTGTTGGGCGAGTATTGTCCAGACGCGGAACTAGCTAAGTTTTATCGCAGTTTGATGGCTGCGGAAGCGCGCCATTACGGGGTTTATTGGATTTTGGCTACAACTTATTTCGATCGCCCTCTTGTGATTGAGCGACTCGAGCAATTATCATTGGTAGAAAGCGAGTTGCTGGCAACTCTTTATCCCCAACCGAGAATTCACAGCTAAAATTTCGGTGCATTTCCCGACTCTCAAACAGGAAACATCATTCAGTTGACAGTTGACTCCGAAAGCAGTTGGTTTCGGAGAGCGACCTCTACTTGGAAGCAAGAGAATTAGAGCAATCAATAGTCTGATTTTAATTTCTCGCTTACAGGGATTCGCTGTCAACCAATTGTTTCTGCTAAATTTACTGTTACCAAAATACCCAAATAAATATAAGTTGTAACAACTAATGAAAACCCAACATCTCGATTTTTTAATTCGTTCTTGGGAAACGCGCGATCGGGCTGATGCGTTCCATTTAATTCGGGATATTTTAGCAGAGTACGGCTTGCAATGCGAACCTTACGGAGCCGATCGAGATGTCTATGATGTGGAACTGTTTTATCATACCAAGGGTGGGGAATTTTGGGTAGTTGAACGCCAAGGAAAAATAGTGGGTACGGCGGGTTACTATCCGATTGAGCGCGGAAATAATGCTGTGGAAATTCGCAAAATGTATATTTTACCCGCAATCAGGGGCAAAGGTTTGGGTAAATTTTTACTGCGAGAATTGGAAACTAAAATTATCGCTCGCGGCTTTGATGAAATCTGGATCGAAACTGCTAGCATTCTGAAGGAAGCTGTTCAAATGTACGAAACTAGCGGATATCTACCGACAACGGGTGTGGAAACGCCAAGGTGCGATCGCGTTTATGTAAAATCTTTAGGTTAGCAGCAAAGTCTAATCAACCAAACTTACACGCTAAATCAAAGCAACCGAGTTTCTGGATAAGTCCTATGATTAGGATCGAGCGTGAGAACTTTAGTCCTCGGAAAGAAGGACTAAAGTCCTCACGCTCGATCCTATTTTAATTCCTTTTTTGCCGCAGCGGAATCTCGATCGCAAATTCGGAACCTTCTCCCAATACAGAATTGCAGGTAAGCTGGCCGCCGTGTTTTTCTACAACAATAGAGTGCGAAATCGCCAATCCTAAGCCTGTGCCTTTGCCGATGGGTTTTGTGGTGAAAAATGGGTCAAACAAGCGCCGTTTGACGTTTTCGCTCATCCCGGGCCCGCTGTCAACTATCCGCATCGCCACGCTGTGATTGTCGGTCTGTTCGGTGCGAATCGTAATTGCGAGATTTTTGCCCGTGCGATCGGGTTTATTCATCTCCATTTCCAAGGCGTCGATCGCATTGCTCAACAAATTCATAAATACTTGATTTAACTGGCCGGGATAACATTCAACTAAAGGCAACTTGCCGTATTCTTTGATAATATTAATTTGCGGGCGATCTGGTTTGTTTTTCAGGCGATTTTGCAAAATCATCAGCGTGCTTTCTATGCCTTCGTGAATGTCCACTTGCTTCATTTCGGCTTCGTCAAGTCTGGAGAAAGTCCGCAGACTCAAAACTATGTCGCGGATGCGATCGGCTCCGACTTTCATAGATGTGACAATTTTTGGTAAATCTTCAACAATATAATCAATTTCAAATGCTTCTCTGGCATTTAAAATCGCTGCGTTAGGCTGGGGGTATTCCTGCTGGTAAAATTGTAGCATTTTTAGCAAGTTTCCACTGTATTCGCTGACGTAGCTGAGATTGCCGTAGATAAAATTAACTGGGTTATTGATTTCGTGGGCGACGCCTGCGACTAATTGCCCCAAACTAGACATTTTTTCACTTTGAATTAATTGAGTTTGGGTGTGCTGGAGTTGGTGCAAAGTTTGTTCAAGCTGTTGGGTTTGAGCTTGAGCTAATTCGGCAGTTGTGCGGGTTTGGTTGTACAGTTCGGCGTGATCGATCGCGATCGCAATTTGAGCAATCACTGCTTGCATCAGTTCGACTTCCGAGTCGCTCCAATTTCGCAGGGACAGAGCCTGATAGCAGGTAATCGCACCAATATCGCCGGAAGCAGTATGAATTGGTAGCGACAGCACTGATTTAACTTTTAAAGCCTGGAAAACTTCGCGCAATTCTGCATCTTCAAAAGTGCTGACATCATCAATTCGCAGAATTTGTCGGCGCAAAATTTGCTCGACTCCGGGACTGGATTCATCCTCTACAACATAAGTACCCAGTAAACTCGGCAAAGCTGCCTTTTTGGCTTCGCAAACTATTTCCCAAACCGGAGGATTGCTGTTGGGGCGATACCAAGTGAAGAGGCACCAATCTGGCTGCATCAAATTGCGAATTTCTTGAACTGCTGTTGCTAAAATTGTGTCTAAATCTAAAGAATTGCGAATTTGGTTGGCAATTTGATTGAGCAGTTGTTCTCTCTGAGCTTGCTTTCTGAGGGCTTGTTCCGATCGCACTAATGTTTCTTCGGCAAGTTTGCGATCGGTTAAATCTTGAACGACTGCTTCAATAAGTGTTTGATTGCCAACTTTGATGATTGTCAGCACGACTTCTGCGGGAAAATCCGTACCATCTAAGCGCTGATGCAGCCAATCAAAACGGTTATTGCCGCGCTCAAAGGCGATCGCCATCATTTCGCTAGCCATGCTCAAAGAATCTCTGCCGTTGGGTTGGAAAGGTGGCGAGATTTTGCCAGGATTTTTGCCGACAAACTGGTCTTTACCAGTGCCTCCAAATAGTGCTATGGTGGCGTTGTTGACATCGCAAATCCCATTTTCATCTAACATTAAAACTGCTAAACTGGTTAGTTCGTAGAGCGATCGAAATTTGGCTTCCGACTCCTGCAAAGCGGCTTCTGTTCGCTTGCGATTTGTAATATCGGCAACCATTGCCAAAGCGCCGACATAGCCTCCATCTTTGTCGAATAAGGGATTGCTAGAAACGATCGCCCACAAGTCGCTCCCATCTCGGCGCAGGAACTTAAAATCGTGCTGTTCGCGAATTCCTTGACTGCGGCGGCTGAGATTGGCTTGGGCGATCGCGATGCCTTCTGCATTCATGAAAGCAAATAGTGGCTGCCCGATCATTTCCTCTGCGCTGGTGGCGAGCATATCGGCCATTTTTTGGTTGACAAAAGTAGTTTTACCCTCCACATCAATCATCCAAATTCCTTCGTCTGCTGTCTCGACAATGCACTTGTATTTTTCCTCGCTGTCTCTGAGCGCTTCTTCTGCTAATTGGCGAGCCGTAATGTTTTGAGTCATCAGCAATCCGCCGGTGATTTCTTGCAGTTCGTTTCTGACTGGCAAAGTATAAGCGAGGTAAATGCGCTCGCCATAGGTAAATTCTGTAACTACTGTTTCTCCAGCCAGCGCCGCCCGATAATTTGGCTCGACAGCACCGCAAAAATCCGGCTCGAATACTTCCCAGATTGTCTTGCCTTCCATCAACTCTTTAGAAAGCCCCACGGCTGCTAATTCTGTGCCTTCTACCAGAGTAAAGCGCATTTCTTTGTCAAACAGCATCACCGCACCGTTAGGAATGTTGCTTGCCATCGTGCGGTAGAGCTGTTCGCTTTTTTCCAGTGCTGCTTCTGCTTGTTTGCGATCGGTAATGTCAATAACAACTGCACCAATGCCGATCGCCTCACCATCTTTGTCTAGCAGCGGAAAATAAGAGGCTGTCATGTGTCGAACAACCCCGGGCTTTCTCGGATTTTCAGCGCTCATCTCGATGTTAATTAGGGGTTGCTTCGTTCTCAATATTTGTTCATATAAAGGCTCTACCATTGGAGCGATATCCGGCAATATTTCGCGTAAAGTCTTGCCAATATGTTCTGCTGGACTCAGGCAATTTATTTCAGCTAGAAATTGATTAATTTGTACGTACCGCTGTTGGGAATCTAAAATGCAAAATCCCGTCGGTGCCTCCTGCAAAAAAGAATCAAAACGAGCTTGTCTCTGTGCTAATTCTTGTTCTAAGTTTTTGCGATCGCTGATATCCCTGATGCAGCCCACACTGCCCAAAATTTCGCCACCAACATCTTTAACCAGAGAAACTGACAAATGCGAGTAGAAGTCTTCCCCGGACTTACCCCGCATTGTGATTTCTTCCTCGCACGCGCCTTTTTCAATTAGCGATTTTCCAACTAATCTTAATATTAATTCTCGCTCTGCGGGTGGATAAATTAGACTAATATTTTGACCTATAACTTCACTTTTGTCATAGCCGTACATCCTCTGAGCACTTTGATTCCAACTGGTAATCGAGCTATTTACATCCGTGCAGATTACGGCTTCGCGAATTTGGTCTAGAATCTGATTTTGCAGGCACTGTTGCGATTTTGATTGTTCTAGTTCGGCAATTGTTTCTTGGAGTAGTTTGTTAGCTTTTGCGAGTTCGGCAGTCTGCTTTGGCAGCAATTTTTCTAGATGTGAATCGTAGTCCGACGGCGCTGATTCCAGATTTTCATCTCGATGACTAAATATTTCTTCAGCACTCAGATAAATCGCGTACTCTCCATCAGTTTCAATTGCCCACTCGGAAACTCGCACGGATACGAAATGGCTGTTTTTATGTTTGTATGCTGCTTCGCATGGGCTAGTACAGCTATTTTTTGCGGGAATTTCTAAATATTTTTCTCTACCAGGGCAATCTGTTTGCAGAATTTCCCAGTAGTTGAGGTTGAGAGTTTCTGCAACTGTGTAGCCGATAATATTTGCAAAAGCTGGATTGATGTCTAGAAAAGTCCCGTCTGTCCGGCACAATGCCAGTCCGATCGGACACAGTTGTAACAATTTGCTGTTGCAGCGATCGAGATTGACTTCTCTTAACTGGCTTTGCATTTGACCTAGCTGGGCTTGGGATACTTAATTATATATCTGTTTATTATGTCTGATTTCTGTGACTTTTATCACTCAGTGAGGAAGTTCGGGATCGTTGCCGAACTTCCCTCTATCCGTTACATCCGCTACATCCGTTAAATAATCCGTTGCCGAACTTCCTTCTATTAATCGCGGGCGATACCTTCGGCTCGGGCGGCCAACTGCACTGCACCAGCGACAGCAATGGCAACTCGTTCGTCAAAAACCGACGGTATAATGTGTTCTTTGTCAAGTTGAGAAGGGCTGACTAAAGAGGCGATCGCATAAGCTGCACCCAAATACATACTTGTGGTAATCGTGCGAGCTTTGCAATCCAAAGCACCTCGAAATATCCCCGGAAACGCCAACACGTTGTTAATTTGATTCGGGTAATCGCTGCGTCCGGTGGCGATGATCGCCGCATCCTCCATAATTAATTCGGGTTGAATTTCGGGAATCGGATTTGCCATTGCAAACACGATCGGATTCTCGGCCATCGATCGCACCATCGATCGCGTCAGTACCCCGGGCGCGCTGACACCTAAAAATACATCAGCACCGGCGATCGCATCTTCCAAAGTACCGCTCGAAGCCACAGCAAATTCTAGTTTTTCTGGGTTCATATCCGTGCGATCTTTGGAAAGGACGCCTTTGGAGTCGCACATGATGATGTTTTCGGCGCCTGCTTTGCGTAACAAACGGGCGATCGCCACTCCGGCAGCCCCGGCGCCGTTAATCACGATACACACTTCTCCGATTGTTTTTTTGACGAGTTTCAAGGCATTAATTAATGCTGCCAAACTGACAATCGCAGTTCCGTGTTGGTCGTCATGAAAAATCGGAATATTTAAAGTTTCCCGCAATCTTGCTTCTATTTCAAAGCAGCGGGGAGAAGAAATATCCTCGAGATTGACGCCACCAAAAACCGGGGCGATATTCTGCACAGTGCGAATAATTTCCTCTGTATCTTGGGTATCCAAACAGATAGGAAAGGCGTCTATTTTGGCAAATTCTTTAAATAGCATGGCTTTGCCTTCCATGACTGGCAGTGCGGCCTCGGGCCCGAGGTTTCCCAGTCCCAAAACGGCGCTACCGTCGGTAACAATAGCAACAGTATTTTGTTTGATTGTCAGGTTGTAAACTTGTTGGGGGTCATTGGCGATCGCAGTACAGATGCGGGCGACTCCCGGGGTGTATGCCATTGCCAAATCTGACTGGCGTTTGAGGGAAATTTTGCTTTCTACGCTGATTTTACCGCCGCGGTGCAGGTTGAAAGTGCGATCGTACACATCGATCACTTTGATATTCGGTAGCGCTTTCACTGCTTGCACGATTTCCTCGCTGTGCTCGGTGCTGTAAGCATCGACGGTGATATCGCGAACTGTAGTAGCGCGAGTTTGCTCAATCAAGTCGATTTGGCCGAAGTTACCGCCCACAGATCCGATCGCGCTGGTGACGCTAGCGAGCATTCCCGGCTGATTCGGCAGAGCAACGCGAATCGTTAAACTAAAGCTAGGGTTCGGTGTCAGTTTTACCATGGTGGCTTGATTTTAGATTTGAGAATTTCAATCTTAGATTTTATCGCCAATGTTAGACATAAAATTTAATAATTCAAACTTTCAACTGAAATTTTTAACAAATTCTCTGATCTTGGGATGCGAATCTTTTGACTTGAGATTTGCTCTGTATATGGCTTGTAACTCGCCCACAAGCAACCTATTTTCTTTCAACTAGCGAACCGCGAATCTTTCGCACCGGGCGAGAAACCCGGTTTCTTGGTATATTTCTCGTTACTCGTCGCAAAATTTTCGTAGAAACCGGGTTTCTGAGGTCAGCGTGCGATCGCGAATTCTCTATTTTTCCAAATATTTCTGCTCGCTGCAAACTTAATAAATATGAAGCAGAACTTCTTCCATTCATCCGTTACATAATCCGTTGCCGAACTTCCTTCTGTCAACTGTCCACTGACTTTCTTCTGTCCACTGTCCACTGTCCACTGACTAAAGCTGTCTGTTGAAGCGAGACACCCAGGAGAGTTGGTGCGGCTGTTTAGCGGCTTTGATTGGGGAGGTAAAAAGTAGATGCACGGCTGTTTGAGCCGGCAGGTAAAAATCAGATCGACCCACAAGCGGCCATGAAGGTATATTAATTGTCCCTGCTTGTTTGACACTCTTCCATAGCGAGTGCAACCTTGGTTTCGATCGAATTACCTGCACGCTTTGCCCCGAATTCGAGGGACTGTTACTAATAGGCAATCTATCCCGCGCCGACCCGGGCACAGGTTTAAATTAGCACAGCGAGTTGCTGGTTGCTAATTGTTAATTTTAGCGATCGCTCGTTGCATCCGCACACATAATTGTAAATAATTTGCAAGCGAGACAATCGGCGGGAACTTTTTCTAAGTTTTGCAGATCGACTGGTTGCTCGTCCTCGCTGCCGGGGGGAACGATGCACAGGGCAACTTGTCCGACTCCAGCCATGAGCTCGGCAACTCGCTCTAAAATGCTGTCGATTTTGGCAATTAGTTGCTCTGCTGCATCCAGACTCGGGGCGATGATGAAAAAGGTTTTGACTCCATCGGGACAAGGTGCGAAGCCGAGGGTACACTCGCGTAATAATGCTTGAGTCGAAAGACTCAGAGGGTCGTCAAAGCGATCGATTACAGCTTGATAAAAGGCTTGGGTCAGAGAACGATCGCCAAAAACAGGTTGAGATAACATAACTACATCCTTTCGTAGAATTTTTGGGAGCATTAAAAAGATATTAACATACCTTAATGTAAGTCATTTGATTAAATTATATGGCGATCGCGATCGTTGACTAAGTGTGATATTTTTTGAGTTGTCTAGCGATCGCCACTATGATAAAATGTCGTCTGTGTTAATAAAGCCAGCGCTTTCGACCGCATCGGCAGCTCAAAGCTAAGTACACAAAATTTTTGAGGGATTCCGGAAGAGGGGAGAGAGGAAAGAGGGGGAGAGGGCGTGAGGGGGTGAGGGAAATTGCCTAGGTTGTAAGAGTATTATTGGCAAAAAGTGTTCGATGTAGAGTTTAAAATAAACATCCAATCAAAATATATAAAGATGAACTCGATCGCCCAACAGTTAAAAACAAGATTTGAAAAAGCCTTCACCTCCGCATTCGGCGAGAGTTATGCCGATACGGATCTGATGCTAGCGCCTGCGGGGAATCCCAAGTTTGGGGACTTTCAGTGCAACGCGGCGATGAGTTTGGGGAAAAAGCTAGGCAAGCCCCCGCGGGCGATCGCCTCTACGATCGTCGAAAATCTAGATATTGCCGACATCTGCGAAACCCCAGAAATCGCCGGCCCGGGTTTTATCAATTTGAAGCTGAAACCGGCTTATTTAGAAGCGCAAGTTAGCGCGATCGCCGCCGACACCCGTTTGGGGATTTCGCCGACTCAAACGCCTCAGAGAATCGCGATCGACTTTTCGAGCCCGAATATCGCCAAAGAAATGCACGTCGGACATTTGCGATCGACAATCATCGGAGATGCGATCGCCCGCACCCTCGAATTTCAAGGCCACCACGTACTCAGAATCAACCACATCGGCGACTGGGGCACCCAATTCGGAATGCTCATCACACACCTGCGGATCGTTCACCCAGAAGCCCTCACCACCGCTGACTCCCTAGACTTAGGCGATTTAGTCGCATTTTACCGCCAAGCAAAACAGCGCTTCGACACAGACGAAACCTTCAAAGAAACCGCCCGCCAAGAAGTAGTAAAACTGCAAGCAGGCGCAGAAGACACCCGCCGCGCCTGGAAACTCCTGTGCGATCAATCCCGCCGCGAATTCCAAGTAATCTACGACTTACTCGACATCAAACTAACCGAACGCGGCGAATCATTTTACAATCCATTATTGCCCGCAGTAGTCGCAGACTTAACCGAGTTAGGTTTGCTAGTAGAAAGCGACGGCGCAAAATGCGTATTTGTAGAAGGTTTCACCAACTTTGAAGGCGAACCATTACCGCTAATCGTCCAGAAAACCGACGGCGGCTACAACTACGCCACAACAGACTTAGCCGCCATCCGTTACCGTATCCAACAAGACAATGCAAAGCGCTTAATTTACGTCACAGATTCGGGACAATCCAACCATTTCGCCCAAGTATTTGCAGTAGCCAGAAAAGCCAATTGGATTCCCGAAGATGTCGAGATTATCCACATTCCCTTCGGTTTGGTATGCGGAGAGGATGGCAAAAGATTAAAAACTCGTTCTGGGGATGCAGTGCGGCTGCAAGATTTGCTCGATGAGGCGATCGTCCGCACCCGCCAAGATTTAGAAGATAGATTAAAAGCAGAAGAAAGACAGGAAACGGCAGAATTTATTAACAACGTATCTCGAACAGTTGGTTTGAGTGCCGTCAAGTATGCCGACTTAAGTCAAAACCGCGCCAGTAACTATGTATTTAGCTACGACAAAATGCTCGCATTGCAAGGAAACACCGCACCTTATATGCTGTATGCTTACGTGCGTGTGCAGGGAATTCGCCGCAAAGGTGAAATTGATTTTGACAACTTAGATGCTGGTGCGACAGTGATTTTGCAATCCGATGCCGAATTGGTATTAGCAAAGCATTTATTGCAGTTCAATGAAATTGTAAATGCTGTTGGCGGCGACTTATTGCCAAATAGAATTTGTCAGTATTTGTTTGAATTAAGTCAAAAGTTCAATCAATTTTTTGAGCAATGTCCGGTGTTGAAAGCTGAGGAACCATTGCGAACTTCGCGGCTAATCTTGTGCGACTTGACGGCGAGGACTTTGAAATTAGGATTAGGACTTTTAGGAATTCAAGTGTTAGAAAGGATGTAATCTAAGGTTTGTAGTGAGGACTTTAGTCCTTCCAAAGTCTTGAACAATACCGATGCAACCGGAAATGATATTACCCGAAATCAGGACACAGCAGTGCCGTTTCCCTACAATTAATCTGGCGATGTTTACATCTCTCATAGAGCGATCGCGATCGTTTCAGGGTAGGGACATGGCACTGCCGTGTCCTCCGTTGTCTTGTGCTTTTGTCAAGATTTGAATTAGTTAATTATAGACCAATACGGTTTACTTAAGATTGTCATTGCGAGGAACGAAGCAATCGCAGAGTTTATTTTTCATGGGTTTTTCCTGTTGTCATCTCTTAAGTGAACCGTATTGAATTATAGACTTTAGTCCTTATCTTGTATTTCTTCTGTTGTCTCTACTGAGTTTTCAATCAAATCATTAAATTCGCTGATAATTTCTAAAATTATATCGGATGCAATATCTGATTGTTCGGATTTTGAATAAATGGCAATCAAGATAACGATCGTCATTGTTTGAAGGTAGTAAATGAATCTATATCCAGCGCTTTTTCCTTTTTGAATGTCGCTATTTTTGACACGCACCTTAAATATCTCGTAACCAGTCCCAGGTATCCGAACTCCCAGCAACTCTCCAGCTTGCAGTTTTTCAATAATCGGCTGAACATCCGATCGAATATGGCGGTACTTTTTAGAGAGAGTCCGCAAGTCACGTTGAAATTCTCGTGTAGGTATAATCTGCCTTAAAGGAGGATTATTCTGCATCAATTCCCTCCCACAGTTCAGAAAGCGGTACAGTCTCTCCTGTCATTGCTTCCTTCCATCCTTGACGAAAACACTCTTCTGCTGACTTCAACGTTTCGTCACAAAGAACCATTTCTTGTTTAGCTTGTTTGGCAGCAGCCACAAGTTGCGGTTGCGTTTTCTTGAAAGATTCCTCCCATTGAAGCTCATCTTTTAAGTCTTCAATATACTCTTTCAAGTATTCTGCTACTTGCTGCTGTAAAGTTTCCGGCAGAGACTCCATTATCTTGATCACTGCATCAATGCCTTCCCACAGTTCCGATACAGGTCTAGTTTTTCCTGCCTTTATTTCCAGCCATGCTTGCTGAAAACTTTCTTCTGGAGATGGGAGTGCTGCTTCATCTTCGTTAGCAAGAACAATAACGCGGACTCTGCGTCCAGAAAATTTGGCTGCTTGGGCGAGAATCTCTTCCCACGTCCCCTCTAGTTCTAACACTTGTGCTGTCATTATATTTTCTTGTGTAATTGTTGGATTTAGTTAATTGTAGCGCACTTCTCAAATCGAACATTTACGGTTTTTTGTTAACAATCAAGCTCTCCAAGATGCCTTTAAACATCTCTACAGCAATCCGGCGATGATTATCTCTCACAAAAATCTCAAAATTAGGACTAGAATTAATTTCAATCAACCAATATTCCCCATTTGTATCTAAGGCGATATCAAACCCACCATAATTAATCATAATTTCTTCAAAAACAGGGCGAACAAAATTTTCAATTTCCGAAATAATCTCCGAATCTGTAATATGCTTAGCTTTTGCGCCCTCCCAATGCAGCGGACTTAAATTCCCCGCAAATTTAGCATCTGATTTATCTTTTTCATACAGCAAAACCAGCTTTTGATTAAAGAACACCGCCCGGTATTCGTGTCGGATATCAATGTATTCTTGAGCTAGACAAACATAGTCATAATTTTTGCTGTTGACATCAAATACAATTTCAATCGCTGCTTGAACTTGCTCGTGCGTTTCACAAAGCAATACATTGTTTCCAGCCGAACCGCGATTTCTTTTCACAATCACCGGCAGAGAAAATGTTTTGCCAACTTCGGCTGCAATTTCTGCACAATCTTTAAACTCTAAATACTTATGATACTTTTCCTCGCAAAAAGGCGAGAGAAATCCTAGAGTTTGAGGATTTTTAATCTTGTCTTTCAGCAAATGATAGGTATATTCTTTGTCTTTAAGTATATGTACAATTTGCTCGTTGTTAAACGGCATACTGAAATTAACAAAGTAATAATATTCACCATTCAGTTTAATTCTAACTAAGTTTTGGTTGGGCGCGAGGATTTCATAGCTGATATTTAACTCTTGACAAGCTTCGAGAACGAGACTGATATTTGTCTGCATAATTTGCACAGTATATTTGTTTATGACTTGCCCGCGCTCACTTCAGAAACCGGGTTTCTTCGACTATTTCTCGTCACTGTTTGCAAAACTCGTAGAAACCCGGTTTCTAGCCCCATGCACAGTTCATGATTTTTTTCATTCATACTGTAACACAGAAGCCAGCAAAGAGAATTATTGAATATCTGGCCACTCGCGAGCATCCACAAATCGCGACAAATGCCCGACATTTGTTGTAGCAATGACAACCTCTTCTCCACCTTCACCAGCCAGTATAGCTTGAGCAGCTAAAATCACATCTCCATCAAGTTCTTTGGGATCTGCTGTTGGCATTCCAGCTTGACGCGATGTCGCCCACAACTCAGCCGCCTTCAGGATCACTGACGTTGTTATCGGCAAGTATTCAAGCCTCTCTTTCCAGTCATCAAGCCGTTGAACTCCTGTAACTTTATTTGCCCGGAGCAACTCTCTTCGCACCTCGTAATCTGCTATTTCAGGTAACTTAACTTTGTAGCCTTTTAATAACAGAGAGCGCACCCATATCCGACATTCAACTGTAACTGGAGATCCTTTGGGATTTGTCAATATTCCCAAAGGGCCAGAATCTAATAATACTATCATTATTTTTGAAATAGGAGTCGCTTAGATGATAGGCGGTTTTCGTCTAAGGCTTTTTGCAGATATTCAAAAGTTTCTCGTTGCTCTTCTTCATCTCCTTCTTCTGCCCACTTATCTAACCATTCTACTAAAGCTAAATTCTTCTGCATTTGTTCTTCTTTAGTTGGCGAAGGCAGAACAGGGGCTGATTTTTGATTGACTAATTTTATCCAATAACTTAACCGAATATCGACAACTTCCGCAATTATCGATTTCAATTCTCCAACTGTCAAGTCTGCTACTCGTTTAGTTTCGAGAATGATTGATTGCAGCTCTTTAACTGTCAAGTCTGCTACTCGTTTGGTTTCCATTTTGCCACCTCATTGTGTGAAAATAATTTGAAAGATTTGAGAATCGATCGCAATTCTCAAACCTCAAATTCAATCAAATTCTATCCGAACAGCCGCTGTTGCCCGTTTGCTGCCTCTTTCCCAGCATAAATCTCGCGGGTTCCCTTGGGAATGTAAATCCAGCCAAACTCTTGCAAGCGGTTGGTCAAATTGGAAATGCTCACTCCCAATTCATCTCTCATTTTGTATAAATGCGACCACTTTGTTAAATCTCGTCCTTGTCTTTTATCTTCCAAAATACATCGGGGCATTAACAAGCAGCTTGCGAAATATTGGGCTTGCCATTCGATCGACAAAACCTTATTATCCGCACTCGCGCCCCGACACACAAACGGTTCCTCGACATCTTGGGCGGTTTTTGTTCGATCGCCCAAATCTAGTTCCAACTGTTGCACAGTTCCGTCTGCTTCGTCTTGATTGACGTGCAGCACCCAGTGCCCGATTTCGTGGGCGATCGTCGATTCGATGAACCCCGGCGGTTTTTCGAGAATCAATTCGTTGATTTCGATTAACCGCTGCTGGGGTAAAATCCTCGCGGCGATCGCACCTTCGGAGTCCGGCTCAATGTAGTCCCAGACTACGCCCAAATCCAGGAAATCAGCCACCGTTGTCGCTTCAAAAGGCCATTTCGGAGCAAAATTTTGCGTTTTCTGCATCTGCATCAGGATGTCATTTGCCAAACGCTCGATCGATTCTTTGGGATAGAAGCAATACGGTTTAAAAATACTCACTGTGATAGGCCTCTGTTACGCTTCAAAAGATTGTTTGAGCCAATCTGGATTTTCTTGCATCCGCCGGAAAAGAGCCTGCATTTCCTTCGGATTCTGCTTCAGCAGCGCTTCGTACTGCTGAGGCAGCCTCCCCGCCAGAAAAATCAATTCCTCTTCGTTAATGTCGAGATTCCGCGCCAACGCTCGGATTACGTCTTCTTTTGGCGCATAATCCGCGCGATCGTTCTCCAGCTTCGACAAATAAGTAAAATCCACACTTAACATACCAGCTAGCTCACGTTGTGAGTAAGCCTTGTCCTTGCGAGCTTGACGGATCAGTCTTCCAAATGTTTCTTCCACGGTTTTTTGCCTCCTGACAAGCATTCTAGCCTGTTTTGATGAAAAGTTCAACAAAATACTTGACGGGAAAATCAACCCGCGCTACGATAGGTTTAGTTGACGGTTTAATCAACCAGCGTAACCACACTGCTGTGGTTAAAAACGCAACTCAGCGAAAAAGACACACTACATACAGTGCCATCAACTTGAGAGGAGTGAGTACCGCTGGGCATCTAAACCCTTGTAGGCAGCAAATAAAAAGGAGCGATCGCAAATGCTGAGAACCTGGACAGACACACATTACAAGCTAGAAGACGATGACTGGCTATACATCGCCACCCACGAAGAACAAAGCTCAGCCTCACTGGTTTGTCCGGGCTACGCACGGGATGGCGAAGGCTTTAGCATCCACTTCACCCCGGCGCACTTAGAAACCTTAGAACATTTGCTCACCGCGCTGCGGATTATTAAAGCTCAACAAGAGGCGATGCTTGACTACACCTATCCAGAACCAAAAGTGACAACACATCTTATTAGGTAATCAATCGAAGGAAGAAGGAAGAAGGAAGAAGGAAGAAGGAAGAAGGAAGAAGGAAGAAGGAAGAAGGAAGAAGGAAGAAGGAAGAAGGAAGAAGGAAGAAGGAAGAAGGAAGAAGGAAGAAGGAAGAAGGAAGAAAAATAATTCATTTTTGTGACTTCCAGATTCCCAATTCCCAATTCCCAATTCCCAATTCCCAATTCCCAATTCCCAATTCCCAATTCCCAATTCCCAATTCCCAATTCCCAATTCCCAATTCCCAATTCCCAATTACCGATTACCAATTTCCAATTCTCAGTAAATCAATAAATAACCAAGGAAAAACGAACAATGACTACCACAAAAGAAAGACCTACATTTTCAGTATTTGGAGCCAAACCTAGCAATGCTTTGCTAGTACCAGAAATCCCGATCGCCGTCCGCAACAATTGTGTGTGATTCGTTTAGCCTAAAGTGAGCCGAAAGGCTTACGGGACGGTTAGCCTAGCTGTTAAGTTAGCTAGTGATAACTGATTACACTTGTAGGTGACGACCTTGAGTCAAGTCCTACCCCGCAGGTGCAGCGGTGAAAGCATATCCCCTATCCTATTGGGTAGCAACCAATAGGATAAAGCGGGGATAAAAGACAGAACTACTGGTAGCCGAATCTGGTAACTGTCAAGCAAGAACTCATGCGTAGCGCAAGCAAAGATGTGTTTGAACCATCGTCATACGGAATGGTCTAACGGCTGATTAAGACCAAGCCAAAAAGGCAAGGATAGGGTATTGGCAAATACAGTTTTGACCAATAAGCATTACCCATAAACCCGGTGGAGAGCATCACGCTAAAAGTTCAATCAATGTGTAATCGGAACGAAGTAACCCTTATATATCTCTGGAAAAGGTCGATGCCCAGTAGGTTGCTAGCCATATGGTATACAAGGGAAGGATTGAGTCAAAAGCGAATGCCTTGTTGTAATAACAAGGATATGCTGACAGACTCACGGTAACTTTAACGAAAGGGTTGCAATTAGCAATGAAAAAGTCTAAAACGCTGAACAATCAGACGGTGGAATGGAACCAAATCAATTGGCGAAAAGTCGAACGATTGACGTTCAAGTTGCAAAAACGAATCTTTCAAGCGAGTGAACGTGGTGATGTTAAAGCAGTTCGCAAGCTCCAAAAGACCCTGATTAGGTCTTGGTCTGCAAAATGTATCGCAGTCAGAAGGGTGACACAAGATAACCAAGGGAAAAATACTGCTGGTGTGGATGGACAAAAAAGTTTGACCCCAAAGCAACGTATTAACTTGGTAGGAAAGTTAAGGCTAACGGGCAAGGCAAAACCCACTCGTAGGGTTAATATTCCCAAACCCGGAACAACCGAAACCCGACCATTAGGAATACCTACAATATCTGACCGTGCTTTGCAAGCGCTGGTAAAGCTAGCGCTAGAACCAGAATGGGAGGCTAGTTTCGAGCCAAACTCTTATGGTTTTAGACCAGGGCGTTCCTGTCACGATGCAATAGAAGCAATTTTTACCACTATCAACCAGAAAGCCAAATACGTGCTAGATGCTGATATTGCCAAATGCTTTGACCGCATAAACCATGCCGCGTTACTCAAGAAAATTAACACATTCCCAACTTTAAGAAAACAAGTGAAAGCTTGGCTTAAAGCCGGAGTGTTAGACCAAGGCTATCCTTTTCCTACCAACGAAGGCACACCACAAGGTGGCGTTATTTCACCCCTTTTGGCAAATATAGCCCTACATGGAATGGAAGAAAGAGTCAAACAATATGCCGAAACATTAAAAGGGAATGAAAGTAAGACGATTAAACGTCAATCCCTGAGTTTGATTCGTTACGCCGATGATTTTGTGATAATTCACAAAGACGTAAACGTAATACAGGAATGCCAAAAAATAATCGCAAACTGGTTAAGTGACATCGGACTGGAGTTGAAACCTAGTAAAACAAGATTAACCCACACCCTCGACAAATACGACGGAAATGTTGGGTTTGAGTTTCTAGGATTCCATATTCAACAGCACAAAGTAGGGAACTATCGAAGTGCATCGAACAGATATGGAGTTCTTGGTTTCTGCACACTAATCACCCCTTCCCAACTCAAGCTTAAGGAACACCTAAAAAACCTTGCAGAAGTAATAGACACTCATAAGACCGCGCCACAGGCAGCTTTGATATCAAAACTCAACCCAATCATCAAAGGCTGGTCAAACTATTACTCCACCGTATCGAGTAAGAACACTTTCTCAAAAGCAGATATGCTCACATACAGCAAGTTAAGAGCTTGGGCGAAAAGTAGGGGAGAAGGTAGCATCAACAAGGACAAATACTGGAGAACAGTAGGCGACCGTAACTGGTGTTTCAGTACGGAAGAAGGACTAGAACTAGCACTACACGGTGCAACACCAATAGTGCGACACACAAAAACAAAGAACACTTCTAGTCCCTATGACGGCAACTGGATTTATTGGAGCAAGCGACGCGGAGAATACCCAGAAACGCCTAGTAGAGTTGCAAAATTACTCAAAAGGCAGAAAGGTAAATGTACCCACTGTGGTCTGTACTTTACACCTATAGACATTGTAGAAGTTGACCATATAAAACCAACATCACTAGGTGGTAAAAACACCTACGATAACCTTCAACTTTTACACAAACACTGCCACGATATCAAAACAGCCAATGATGGCTCACTAACTCGTACCTATGACAAAGGTAAAGTTACTGAGGAGCGGAATGAAGCGAAAGTTTCACGTTCCGTTCTGAAGGAGAGGTAGGAGTAGCAATGCTCCTATCGACTCTAACCAGTCTGGCCAATGGGCGATCGGCGACACAGATTACGGTTCCAAGTGTTCCATCACAATCCTCAAATTTGCCAAATTCTTCGGTTCCCTCGGTCAAACTTCCCACACACTTTGGGGTCAACTTTGGTTCGTCGCAGAAACCGGCGAACTCCCCCAAGGAGTTGTCATGGTGACATACATCAAAAACCGCAGCTTGAACGACTTTAACCGTTTAGTCGCATCAGTTCAATCGCGCGGCGTAGAGCCTGCAACCGGAATATTTGTTCCCGAATTTGTCAAGCATTCCGGTCAAGTGCGATTCGTTGGATAGAAACCAATCACAATAAAAGATTGGGGGATTATCCTCTAGTTTAAAAGCTAGAAACTTAATAACCATGTGGGTGAAGGTCAATACCTAGTCCCACCCCGTAAGTGCAACGGTGAAAGCATATTCCTCAAGGTAGCGACTAGCCATCAATCCTTGGAGCAGGAATAAACGGTGGTAATCCTAAACCTAATAGGAAATCCCATCTAGCAAGAACCTATGGGTAGCGCAAGCAAAGATGTGTCTGAATCATCGTTAAGTGTACCCAGCCAAAGTAGGTTGATAGGCTGGAGCCAAAAGGCAAAGGATAGGGAATTGGCGGTTTTGTCCCCGACCAATATGCACCTCCCATAAACCCGGTGAATAACATCGCCCTAAAAGTTCAATCAATGGTTATTAGGAACGAAGTAACTCTATGTATGTTCTTGGAAACGTCGATATCCAAGTAGGTGCTAACCACAAACTGCATAGAGTGGGATTGAGTCAAAAGCGAATGCCTCACTGTAATGGTGAGGATATGCAGACAGACTCACGGTGATTTGGATTGTAGGGTTGCAAGTAGCAATAAATATGTCTAATACGAGTTTAAAGACTACGGCGGAATGGAATCAGATTAACTGGCGAAAGCTGGAACGTCAGGTTTTTAAGTTGCAAAAACGAATCTACAGAGCCTCTGTCCGTGGTGATGTGAAAGCAATTCGCAGGCTCCAGAAAACGTTGATGAAGTCTTGGTCAGCAAAAGCATTGGCGGTTCGTAGGGTGACTCAGGATAACAAAGGAAAAAAGACGGCAGGTGTGGACGGGGTTAAATCACTATCCCCAAAGCAACGACTTGACCTTTTAAGAACACTAAACCTGAGTGCAAAGGTTAGCCCAACCAGACGAGTTTGGATAGACAAACTTGGTACGGATGAGAAAAGACCTTTAGGCATACCTACAATGAACGACCGCGCCTTGCAAGCACTTGTCAAACTGGTTTTAGAGCCAGAATGGGAAGCGCGATTTGAACCTAACTCATACGGGTTCAGACCTGGACGCTCATGCCATGATGCAATTGGAGCAATATTCAATGCAATAAATAAGCAGCCTAAATTTGTTTTAGATGCAGATATTGCAAAATGCTTCGACCGTATCAACCATGAAGCACTGCTAAGAAAATTAAATACATCTCCCACCATTCGCCGTCAGATACGAGCCTGGTTAAAAGCGGGGGTGATGGACGGTAAGCAGTTGTTTCCAACATCTGAGGGTACGCCACAAGGCGGGGTCATTTCCCCACTATTGGCAAACATTGCCCTTCACGGGATGGAAGAAAGAATAAAGGAATATGCGAAAACCCTGGATATGAAAGACCACCGGGGATATCAAAAAGGCTGGCAAATGAAATGCCAAAGCTTAACCCTTATTCGGTACGCCGATGACTTCGTGATTCTCCATGAAGACATAACCGTTGTCCAAAGATGCAGAGAATTAATTTCT
The DNA here is from genome assembly GCF_013299165.1 of Microcoleus sp. bin38.metabat.b11b12b14.051. Taxonomy (NCBI): domain Bacteria; kingdom Bacillati; phylum Cyanobacteriota; class Cyanophyceae; order Oscillatoriales; family Microcoleaceae; genus Microcoleus; species Microcoleus sp. bin38.metabat.b11b12b14.051. Next base: position 177,925 of record NZ_JAAFKD010000005.1, on the reverse strand, counting down.
GAATGGTTAAAAAGCATGGGATTGGAATTGAAATCAAGCAAGACAACATTAAGTCACACCTTAATCGAATATGAAGGGAAAATCGGATTCGATTTTCTAGGGTTCTCAATCCAACAATACAATGTGGGACAATATGAGTCAAAGCAAGGTTTCAAAACAATCATCACCCCAAGCCAAAAAAAGCAACGAGAACACTATCATGCAATAGCTAGTATCATAGACGCCCATAAGACAGCACCCCAAAAGGCGCTCATAACTAGGTTGAATCCAGTTATAAGAGGATGGGCAAACTACTATTCTACTGTAGTAAGCAAAGATACTTACTCAAAGCTAGACCATGAAATATTCTTCAAGCTAAAAACTTGGGCAAAACGTCGCCACCCTAAACAAAATTGGAGTGAGGGAGCCGGGAATTACTGGCACACAATCGGTGGTAGTAACTGGAATTTTGCAGCCAAAGAAGAAGATAATAATTTACTTCGGCTACTTTCACACGCCGAGACACCAATAGTGCGTCATGTGAAAGTTAAAGGCAACCTGTCACCCTATGACGGAAATCTAGTTTACTGGAGTACAAGAATGGGAACAAACCCAGAAATGCCTCACAGAGTGGCAACACTTCTGAAGAAGCAAAAAGGGAAGTGTACCTACTGCAAATTGTATTTCAAAGAAGAAGATGTAATGGAGATTGACCACATTTTCCCTCGTTCATTAGGGGGAAAAAAAGAATACAAAAATCTCCAATTACTGCATCGACATTGCCACGACACAAAAACGACTGAAGATGGTTCAGTTAGAGGTTCCTATGACAAAGGACAAATCACTGAGGAGCCGTGTGAAGGGAAACTTTCACGCACGGTTCTGAAGCAGAGACGGGGGAAGTGATTCCCTCGCCGACTGTAACAAACCCGACGACAGCGGAGTAGTAAAACCGATCAATTACTACAGTTTAAAATGGTCGTGGATGGAGCGGAAAGACTGGGGAGTTATCGATCAAGCAGCAGCAGTTTTGTCCGATCAGAGCAATCAATCGCGGATGATTGACTTGGAAGGAACCAGGGCTATGATTTGTTTAGATAACCTGCCGGCGGCACAAGTTACCTCCTTGATGGCCGCTCACGCCAATGGTGAAAGCGATGTTATTGCTTTGAATTCCAACGGTAATATGTCGCTGCCATCAGCGGAAGACAGAGCGACTGCTGACTTGTTCTAATTTTGTGAAAAAGGCGCGATTCGATCGCGCCTTTAGCATAACCGTTACAACGCAGAGTACAATGAAGAAATTAACGAAAATCAAACCCAAACCAAACCTGCAAGAAAGTCCTTTGCGAGAAAATTGTGAGCTGCTAGACCAAATTCGGGCAGATACAGTCAACGACATCGAAAGCCTCACCGAAGACTTCCAGCACATGAGTGTAGTTGCCGAATCTATTCGGCGAAATTACCAAGCTTTGCTATCAGAAAATCAGCTACTGAAAGACACACTTGTAAGTATAGTTGACGATTGCGAGTGCTGGCAAACCAATCGGTGCAATCGCTGTAAAAAAATCCTCAAATCTCTAGAAAGCAATCATCCAGACTTTCCACCGAATGCAACCAAAAAGTATCGAAGCATTCTCAGCCAACTTCGGAACTTAGGATAAGTCAAAACGTCTCAGTAACAAGGTCTAGAAAAGTTAAAATCAGGAGCAATAAGCATTATGACACTAGCAACTGCCAAAGATAGCAAAGCCAAGATTTTGCAAAGCTTTCAGCAGATTTTAGGAGAGAAGAAAAAGATTGAATCGAAAGTAGAAACCAAAGAACAATCAGCCGAAAAAGCCAAAAACAAACAACTCCTCGAAGTCGCCTCCACCTACACCATTGACAGCATTGTCAAAGGCTTGGCTGACTTGCAATTAGATTTCGGCAGCATCACCAGCGGACTTTCGGAAAAACTGAAGGCGGAATCTGCAAAATTAGATGAGTTAAAAAAGGCGATCGAAATTGAAGCTGAACAATTGCAAGAGTTGCAGCAAATCCGAGTCGTAGCAGATGCCCTCCACATTTTAACTCAAGAACATCGGGAAAAACTGACTCTCCTCGAACAAAACGCCACCAATCAGCGCGAAGTCCTGGAAAAAGATACAACCCAAAAACGCAAAATTTGGGACAAACAACAGCAAGAATTTGATGCCACAGTTCAAGAAAAAACTGCATTCACAACTAAACAGCGCCAGCAGGAAACCGCCGACCATCAATACGAATTGCAGCGCGAACGTAAAATTGAAACCGATGAATACGAAGAAACGAAGCGCAAACTAGAACGGGAATTGCAGGGATCTACTCGCGAAAAAGACAAGAACTGGGCAGAAAGAGAAAAAGTTCTCACCGATAATCAAGCTCAGTTTGAAGAGAATCAAAAGAAAGCCGCCGGATTTGAAGAAGAACTCAAACAGGCTTACATTAAAGCCAAAGAAGAAGCAATTCAGGAAGTTTCCCGCGAAGCTAAAGTTAAGGCCGATTTAGCAGATAAAGAATGGGAAGGAAGCAAGCAAGGATATGAGTTGAAAGTCCAATCTTTACAGCAGACAATTGCGCGCCAAACTGAACAAATTGCCGAAATTTCCGCACAATTGCAAGCCACAATGAAGCAAGCGCAAGATTTGGCAATGAAAGCTTTTGCGACCAAAGCTTAAAACCAGGTTCGTAGTGAGGACTTCAGTCCTTTCCCCGGCTCGTAGTGAGGACTTCAGTCCTTCTTCATCCAGGTTCGTAGTGAGGACTTTAGTCCTTCTTCATCCAGGTTCGTAGTGAGGACTTTAGTCCTTCTTCATCCAGGTTCGTAGTGAGGACTTCAGTCCTTCTTCATCCAGGTTCGTAGTGAGGACTTCAGTCCTTCTTCATCCAGGTTCGTAGTGAGGACTTCAGTCCTTCTTCATCCAGGTTCGTAGTGAGGACTTTAGTCCTGAATTTATCAAAAGTTTAGGACTGAAGTCCTTACTACAAACCTTTTCGGACTGAAGTCCTTACTACGAACCTTTTCGGACTGAAGTCCTTACTACGAACCTTTTCGGACTGAAGTCCTTACTACGAAACAAATTCACAACTATTAACAAATCAACAGCCATGAACAAAAAACTTACGGACAAAAGCACTAAGGCTGAAATCTTAGAAGCGTACAAGGAAGCCGCGCAAGAAAAAGCTGCATTAGAACTGCAAATCAAACAGCTAAATACTTCTCCAAAGCAAGCACAAACATCAGCACCAGAAAAACCTATTGTGGAGGCACAAAAACCAATGGCTTTAACTCAAAATCAACAAAAAATGCAAGCTACCATCGACAATTTGATTTTGCTGCAATTTGGCTTTGGTGGCGCTGTCAGCGAGCTGTCGGAAAAATTAACTTCGGAAGCTGCTAAACTTGAAGAATTGCGCCGCACTGTGGGCGAGGAAATTCAACAACTGCAAGAGTTGCACAGTTTAGAAGATGTTGCCGAAGATACGCTGGATAATTTGATTCAAGAGTACGAAGAAAGTGCAAAAACTTTTACTAACGAACTCAGCGAACAGCGCGAAACTGTTGAACAGGAATTGTTGGAACAGCGGCTAGCTTGGGAAAAAGAGCAGGAATTGCAAAAGCTGGCTGTTAAAGAACGTAATGAGAATCAGCAAAAAAATCGCGATCGCGATGAAGAGTTGTATGATTACGATCTGAATCTTCAGCGAGATTTGGATATCGAAGAGTACGAACAGCGCCAGAAAAGGCTGTATCAAGAAATCGAAGAGTCTCGCGAGGAACAGGAGAAGCAGTGGGCGGAACGCGAAAAATCTATTGCTGAACGGGAAAAACTGTCTGCGGAAGTTAAGGCTAAGGTTGAAGCTTTCCCGAAAGAATTGGAAGCTAATATCAAGAATGGCAAAGATAATGGTCGCAATATTGGCAATTATCAAGCTAAGATTAAGGCCGATTTGTCTGCGAAGGATATCGAGGGTCAGAAGCAGAATTATGAATTGCAAATTCAAGGGATGTTGCAGACAATTCAAAACCAAGATGGGCGGATTGCTAGTTTGTCGAAGCAGCTTGATTCTGCTTTGAAACAGGTTCAAGATTTGGCGGTGAAGGCGATTGAGGGTTCGTCGAATTTGAGTTCTTTCCAAGCTGTGAGGGAAATTGCGATCGAGCAAGCTAAGACTCAGCAGAAAAACAAGTAGATAAGTCGGCGGTTTAGCTACCCAATGGATTAACCCGCCGAATGGAATTCGGGGCTACACAAACGAAGTCCGCCTCCGCGGACTGGGAGAAGTTGGGCGCGGATGTCGCGCCTTACGCTATTTTGAGGAAACAATAGCTTTCTTTAGTAGAGTTTCTAAATTGTCTACTCACGCCGTGTCTTGATTGAGGATCAAACCCTATTTGCATGGTTCTAATTTTGAGTTAAAAGCCCGATCGCCCTGTGCGCTTCTAAAAACTGTCCCTAACCTTCCTGAAGCCCCGGATCGAATTGCCTATTGTTTAAGTTAATCCACCAAAAGATATATTTGAATCGGAAAGATTATGTCACAACAAATTGTACGTCAAAAAGATACTAATGCTTGGATTCTTCAGTGCTGGATTTCTTTTGTTTTTGCCATTTCGGCAACTACGGTCGGTGTCATTTATTTACAGGTCGATCCTTGGCAAAAAGCTTTTATGGGTATGGGTTTAACTTTCTCGGTCGGCTCCTCTTTTACTTTAGCAAAAACCATTCGCGATAACAACGAGGCCACAAGATTAACCGCCAGAATCGACGAAGCCAGAGTTGAGAAAATTCTAGCGGATCACCATCCTCTCAAATAAACTTGAATTATATAATGTATAAAAAAACAGCCCGCATGGGCTGTTTTTGTTGAGCCTGATGTGAAAACCTGTAGATTTCAATGGTGGCCTTTGAACTGACGATCGCCCTTAGCCTTCTGGCGCTGGCGAATACCCGCCTGAACCGTAGCCATATCCACGGGAAAACCAACTACAGGAATCACCTGATCCTTGCGCTCTTCTTCCAGATTCTTGAGTTCGGTGTAGTCAACCCAGTGAATGCAATTTACCGGACAAGTGTCGATCGCCTCAGCAATCAACTCTTCCGAATCACCGTCTTGTCGAACTACGCGCGATCGCCCGTAATCCGGCTCAATGTAGAAAGTATTGCGAGCAACATGAGCGCAGTGCTTGCAGCCAATGCAGGTAATCTCGTCAACATAGACTCCTTTTTGGCGAAACACGCCGCCTAATTCCGGTTCCAAACCAGTGCGATCGGGCGCATCTCGCAAAAATCCGCCCAACTCCGGCTCTAAACCAGTGCGATCGCCTGCTGTATCTATTCCGAGTCCAGAAAGCTCAGACATTTAGATCCCTCACAATAATAAATAAGCCCGCCTGGGCGGACTTTAGATAAAACAAGATTGTAAAAATCTCGAACAACTCTTAAGCGCACCAGCGCTGAACCACCAAGCGGATCGAACCGTCTTGATTTTGTTTTTGCTCAGAAACTTGGAAACCTTGCTTAGCGCTTTCATTCACCACAGTGTGGTAAGCATAGCGCTGAGTCACCTTATTAAGAAAGCGATCGACAGACCAAGCTTGCTGCCAAAATTGCAAATCAGCCACCAACTCATACTCAGTCCCGTTCCAGCTAAAACCTAAGTCATAGCCGTTTTCTTGCTCGATCACCACCTCAGCGGTGCTGGTGAGGCCGCGATAGCCGCGCACCTCAGTCGGGCCCGACTTCCAGTCGATACCCAAATCAGTTAAAGCAGCTTCCAAAGAATTCAAATTGCGGATCTGGGTCTTAATTTGGCTAAAGTGTGACATGGTGGTTCCAAAAAAATTTAAGTGAACTCAACAAAAAAGATTACCAATCGCTAAAAGCCACTTGGGCCGTCGCTTCGGCTGACTGATGCAGCACTTGCGCGAAATATTCAGATGTTGACTCTTGATGAAGCACCACACCGAGCTGGGCTTCAATTGCAGCCGTTACCTCAGCGCAGGAAGCACCGACAATGCCGGTGACTGTTTCCTGTACGCGGCCATCTGGATAAATCACAAACTCTAGTGTTTCCATAATTCCGAGCTGACTGAATAGGAACAATAAGACCAGACACCGACGCCAGCAAGCTGGCTGCGATGACTCATGAGGTCGCTTCTTGAGAGTTGGCTGACTCGCAAACCGCTATATCAATTTTGACTAATTGATAGGTTTTGAGTCACAACTTAACAGAAGTTATTAATATCTAGAGGCATTACGTCAGTGTTATGTAAAGTTTCGCGTACATTGTGACATCAGTCAAGTCGATCTATAGCCTTTCAAGGGAAAGCTCGGGTACTCATGGGCATCGGGCATAGGGCATCGGGCATCGGGCATCGGGCATAGGGCATAGGGCATCGGGCATCGGGCATCGGGCATACCTGACTTTTTTGAGAACTGCTATATTTTGGATTTTAGATTTTAGATTTTAGATTTTGAAGCCAAAAGTATAAATGCTCGCACTCTCCCCCTTTCCCCATCTGCCCCTCTCCCCCTCTCCCACTATTCCCCTCTAATTCCCTCTGGGGTCTAAAACGTCTCGCAGCCCGTCGCCTAAAAGGTTGAAACCCAGAACTGTCAAGGTAATTAGCAAACCGGGAAATACAATAGTCCAAGGAGACGAAAGAGCGTATCCGCCTTTGAAAGCATCGGAAAGCATAGTGCCCAACTCCGGGGCTGGTGGCTGCGCGCCCAAACCGAGAAAACCTAAACCGGCAGCTTCTAGCGTGGCTGTGCCCGTGGAAAGAGTTGCTTGTACAACTAACGGCGCGAGACTTCCCGGCAAAATGTGGCGAAAAATAATCCGCAAGTCGCTGGCGCCCAAGGCTTTGACAGCTAACACAAATTCTTGTTCGCGCAGGGATAGCACCATGCTGCGTGTGAGGCGGATGTAAATCGGAATTTGTACGACGCTGACGGCGATAATTACGCTTTGCAGGCTGGGCCCGGTGACGGTGACAACGGCGATCGCCAGTAAGATTGAAGGAAAAGCTAGTAAAATATCCGCCAAAGTGCCGATCGCCACTTCCACCCATCCGCGAAAATACCCAGCCAGCAATCCCAACAGCGAACCCACAAATAATCCGGCACCCACAGAAACCAAGCTGACAAGCAAAGATATCCCCAATCCGTGCCACACTCGCACCAGCAAATCCCGCCCTAAACCGTCGGTACCGAACCAATGTTTGATGCTAGGAGCGACTAATCTGGACAAATAATCGCGATCGACCGCAGCATTGTAAGGGGAAAGTAGAGGGGCTAACAGTGCGGAAACAATCAGCGCTAAAGTCAAAATTAGGCCGATTTTCCCGGAGGTCGATCGGGAAAATCGCCGAACAGCTTTTTGCTGAAATATTAAACCCTGCTGCAATTTTTGCTGTTCCATTACAATCTAAAATCTAAAATCTAAAATCCAATGTACCTAGCAAATGCTAAGCTGTAGAGCATTTAAAATGGTATTGTAGGGTGCGTCAGTTTTAAGGCATTTCCCATGTATAGTGAGTGTTGTAGCTGACGCACCCTACGTAAATAGTTAGTGGTTTAAATGCTCCACAGCTTATTTACCAAATACTTGATAAGTCTAGAATAGGAAATAGGACTTAATTTTGCTTGACGTATTGCTTGACGTATTTTAACGTAAACGCACTCACTAAGTAGAACAAATTTAATCGGGCAGGACTTACTCACGAGTGGTCAGAAACCGGGTTTTTTGCGAGAATATTTCGTTACAACCCTTGAACCTGGCAAAAACCCGGTTTCTTTGGTCGGAGTGCGTAAGTCCTGTTTTACATCTTCTACTGCCACCTAAAAAAACTCAGGATTTAGGCAACACATAGATATAATCATAGGAACCATCTTTTGGTAAAATAACTTTGTAATCGATGGTATACCCCGACGCACCTGTAATATCTATTGAGTCACGTATAGCCTCACCACGACCAAAATCTAAAGTTTTTCTGAGTTCACCATCGACGTAAATCTTGACAGATACACGAATTAGATTAGAGTTGTCAGGTAAACCGTAAGCTAGTTTTAGTTCACCTGGGTTGTTAATGATTTTACAGGTGATAGATCTGGGCCTTGAATAGTTCATGTAAAAACGGCTTGTAGGTTCCTCAGTGCGCTTGCCAATAGTAATTAAGTTATCATAGTTTTCTGCTTTCGTTCCGTACATTAGTTGGCATTTAAGATCCTGAGTTGTACGAGTAGTAGGCTTGGGAGGTGCAGCAGGTGCAGAAGAAGCTAGAGTTGGTATTACTAAAGCAATAGCAAGACCTAAGAGAAAACCCAATTTAGGGTGATTGAATTTGCGATAATTTTGGCTCATGATTTTTTTTTGCTCGTTTGACTTGACAACCCACATAAATATCAACGTCGCTAAATCCGATCGCCCTGACTTACAAAAGACTCCAAGTTTATCAATTACACTTTTGAGCAATTGATAAACAAGTTGCGACGCAGTTGATTATATCATGTCTACAGAGAATACACTGTATCTGGTGTTACCCGATCGCCCCCTCACCGATCCCCACGGCCCACCAGCCAACAGTCGATCGCCTGCTTATCACTGATGACTTCCTTAAACACCCTTTAAGATATAGAGAAGAAGATAAATTTAAAACCCAAATGACATCAACCCTGCTCAAATCAACCGGACGATCGCCCTTGAACGCTCCAACAGTGCGCCATTTCCCCAACGGCCTCACAGTTATAGCGGAACACTTGCCGGTCGATGCTGTGAACCTCAGCGTGTGGATGAATCTAGGATCAGCCGTCGAATCCGACGAAATCAACGGCATGGCGCACTTTTTAGAACATATGATTTTTAAGGGAACTCCCAGTATTCCCAGCGGAGAATTTGAGCGGGCGATCGAGCAACGCGGCGCTGTCACCAATGCAGCCACCAGTCAAGATTACACGAACTATTACATCACCACAGCGCCTAAAGATTTTGCTGAACTAGCGCCGCTACAAGTCGATGTCTTGCTCAACGCCAGCATTCCCGACGACGCTTTCGATCGCGAACGGCTGGTAGTATTGGAAGAAATTAGACGATCGGAAGACAATCCCCGCCGTCGTACCTATCAGCGATCGATGCAATTAGCCTTTGAAGTCCTGCCCTACAAGCGACCCGTACTCGGCCCGACTTCCGTCATCGAAAATCTTAAAGCCCAACAAATGCGGGATTTCCACAGCAGCAGATATCAGCCAGGGGCGATGACAGCAGTCGCTGTTGGTAACTTGCCGGTCGATCGACTAATTGAAATTGTCGCCGAAAGTTTTGCCGCCAAAAGCACAGCACAAAACAGCACCATAAATCTGCCCGCCATCAGCAACTTCGACCCAAAATCTGAAATTCTCAACTACGGCCAAGAATCGCCGTTTACCGAAACAGTCCGCCGCGAATTCGTAGACTCAGCCCTTCAGCAAGCCCGATTGATTATTATGTGGCGAGTCCCCGGTTTTGTGGAAATGTCCGAAACCTATGCCCTCGATGTTTTGGCGACAGTATTGGGTCACGGCCGCACAACTCGCTTGGTTAAGGATTTGCGCGAAGATAGAGGGCTAGTTTCGTCAATTTCCGTCAGCAACATGACTCAACGGCTGGGCGGTGTCTTCTCGATTTCTGCTCAACTAGCGACAGAAAATATAGAAGAAGTCGAAGCAGCCATCGTCGGACACATCCGCACCCTGCAAACCGAACTCGTGACAGATGCCGAAATTTCCCGCATCCGCACCCAAGTAGCAAATCGGTTTATCTTTGGTAACGAAACTCCCAGCGATCGAGCAAGCTTGTACGGTTACTATCAGTCGATGGTAGGAGATATCGCTCCCGCCCTCAACTACGCCGCCTGTATCCAAGCTCAAACTGCTGAGGGTATCCGGGAAGCCGCCGTCAAATACCTATCTCCCGACGCGATGGGTGTCGTGGTAATTCGCCCCGAAGCAGCATAAACGCGACTGCTTCCTTCCCAGCCGCAATCCTTTGCTTGTCAAGCTAGGAAGACTTACCACAGCACAAAGAAAGTAAATCATCGCCTTCTTTGATAGAAAAATACTGCGTCATATCATGTCTGACCTACGAGCCTAACAAAAAAAGGTTCGTAGTACGGACTTTAGTCCGCTCTTCATCTGCGGACTAAAGTCCCCACTACAAAAAAAGGTTCGTAGTACGGACTTTAGTCCGCTCTTCATCTGCGGACTAAAGTCCCCACTACAAAAAAAGGTTCGTAGTACGGACTTTAGTCCGCTCTTCATCTGCGGACTAAAGTCCCCACTACAAAAAAAGGTTCGTAGTACGGACTTTAGTCCGCTCTTCATCTGCGGACTAAAGTCCCCACTACAAAAAAAGGTTCGTAGTACGGACTTTAGTCCGCTCTTCATCTGCGGACTAAAGTCCCCACTACAAAAAAAGGTTCGTAGTGCGGACTTTAGTCCGCTCTTCATCTGCGGACTAAAGTCCCCACTACGAACCAATCTTATTGCGATCGATCGACTGGACAGGATATCAAGTTCGATCGGCTCTCGCCTTAAAGGTTTGTATCGAATCATGAATACAAAGCCCTTAAGGTGCGGACGATCGGTAAAATTGCCGTAAATTTCTGAGATTATAAACTTGGAATCTTTGAATTGTGCAGGGAAGCATGAAATTACAAAACTTTCTAAAGTCAAAACTTAGGTATGATTCTAGGGCGATCGCTGCTGACGGCGAACTCAGTCGCCAAATTCAAAGTCGCCTCATTGACCTGGGTTTACTGAAACCTCCGGTAGACGGTAACTTTGGCCCTCTTTCAACCGCAGCCCTGCACCGATTTCAAACCCTGATGAAGTGTGGCGAACCGGGTTTTTTGGGAGCAGTCACAGCCGAAAAGCTGATCGAAGCCAAACCGGCGGACATTCCCAAACCTCGCCCAATCCTGAAGATCCTCAAAGACACGATTTTTAAATCAAAACCGCTGGCGTCTTCTCAACTTCAGGAAGCGGAAAAACAAGTCATCCCAGCCGGAAAAGAGTTTGAACTTCTAGCTTTTGCTCCGATTCGCGGTCACATTAGAGTTGCTCTCCGCAACGAATCTTTCAAAGGTTCAGGAATTTGGTATGTTTTCGGAGGACACGCTCAAATTACTCTCGACGGCGTTTTGCTGTATCCCAAACCGAATCCACCGACGGTCAGACTCGGCATTCCTTATCGATCGCAAATGGATAACTTGTACAATCCTACAGGTGCTTGCAATGTCACTTCCATAGCGATGTGTTTGGACTTTTTGAGAGTACCGCGGCGCCAAAAAACCGGACAATATGAAGATGAACTCTACCAATATGCGATCGACAAAGGTTACAGTCGTTGGGAACCAAAAGATTTAGCAAAAATCGTTAGAGATTACGGCGCTCAAGATTACTTTACCGAGAATGCAACTATTGACGACGTTCAAGACTGGCTCGCCAGCGGAAATCCCGCTGTCATCCACGGATACTTCACCTCTTTCGGTCACATTATAGTTGCTGCTGGTTACGACAGCGAAGGATTCTTCGTCCACGATCCCTATGGTGAGTGGTTCCCCACGGGTTATGACACAACTGTTAGCGGTGCTTACCTGCATTATTCCTATCGATTAATCCGCAATGTTTGTATGGCTGATGGGAATTTTTGGGTACATTTTATCTCGAAATAATTGGGCATTGGGCATCGAGAATTGGGAATTTGGAATTGAGCGTTGAAAATTGGAAATTAATTATTAGTTATTCACACTAATAAATAACCAATAATATCAAATCTGTTAGCATCAGAATTACCGCTCTCTCTCTTCTCTTTCTCTGTGTTCTCTGTGTTCTCTGCGGTTAAATCATTCCGATGCAATTAGAATTGATATAACAATAGTGAACAGCGAATAGTCAATCAAAATAATCGATTACCCTTGCGAGGAAAAGACGGCAATGCCGTTTCCCTACCCTAATTAATTGTAGGAAAACGGCATTTCCGTCTCCTGATATCAGTAACTAACTATTAATTTTCATGCTCAAATCTAGCCAAGTCGATCGCGTAATTGGAGCGCTAGTTGAAATATAATCAACACCCGTTTCCGCCACACTTCTAATTGTTTCTAAAGTAACATTCCCAGAAGCTTCGATTTTTACGCGATCGCTCTTTTCGCGAATTATTGCCACAGCCTGCCGCATTAAATCAAAAGACATATTATCCAACATAATAATATCAGCCTTGTGCTGCAAAGCAGTTTCCACCTCAGCAAGGCTTTCCGTTTCCACTTCAATTGTCAGCGGATAGGGAATAGAATTGCGGATTTGGGCGATCGCCTCACCAATTCCTCCAGCCGCCGCGATATGATTGTCTTTAATCATCACCGCGTCATCCAATCCCATGCGATGATTGCAAGCACCGCCAACTTGAGTCGCGTACTTTTCCAACAATCTCAATCCCGGAGTCGTCTTGCGAGTATCGACCAATTGCACTGGTAAATCGGCAATTTTGTCAACATATTTGCGAGTTAAAGTAGCAATTCCGCTCAAACGCATTGCCAAGTTTAATGCAACTCTTTCCCCCGTTAGCAGCGCATCGAAATTGCCAGAAATCTCGGCAATTACTTGTCCTTTGTCGCACAATTGCCCTTCAGACACTTGCGGGATGAAATTGAGGCTGCTGTCTAAAAGTTTAAATGTGCGATCGGCGATCGGCAATCCAGCGACGACTCCAGCCTCCTTGACAATCCATTTAGCAGTACCTGGGACGCTGGCTGCGGGGAATAAGGCCGATGTTGTGCGATCGCCCCTACCGATATCTTCTAGTAGCCAGTTGTGCAACAGCGAGTCTAAAATAATCCAAGGCGGTAATATTGCTGTCATGTTTTCTTTGTTATTCCTGCTACTGGGAACAATAGTCGATCGGGCAATTTTCGGCAAGTTGCAAGATAGTGATGGTGTGAATGCGATTTTGGGCGATCGGGCTAGATAATGGGCTATTCTGTTGCTGACATTGGGTCAAGAGTGCTTTAATGGGATAGATGGGCGATCGCGAGTAAAAACAATGATACAGCCAGTCATCTTAGAAAAACTAGAATAACTCCCTGAGTCTCTTCAGACAGAAGTGCTTCATTATATTGAGTTTTCGCTAGAAAAGCAGGCTAAAAACTTAAGTCAAGAAAAGCCAACAAAGCGAGGCGGACTTGGAATTTGGAAAGATAAAATCTGGATCTCTGATGATTTTGATGAACCTCTCGAAGATTTAAAGGATTATATGTAAACATGAATATTCTACTGAATACCCATACTTTTCTCTGGTACTTGGAAGACAGTAAACAATTAAGTTCTAAAGCAGCAGAAACTATTGAATGTCGCCCTTATTTATGATATTTTACCCAATATTTTGTTAACAATCGCATCCGGCAAACCAAGCAACTGAGCGATTTGAGATGGTTCGATACCTTGACTGTGCAATTTGCAAACGACTTCAGCGACATCAATTTCCAGCCGTTCGATCTGAGTTTTAAATGTGGATTCAGTGGGGGGATTGTTGTCGGAGTTGCTAGGCGAAAAAGGACAGGGTTTGAGGTTGAGGGTGTGGACGTATTCGACGTATTGATGAATATAATCTCTGCCGAAGTTGGAGGTATTGCTAATATTTCTGCGATCGATCGCAGCTTTGAAATTGGCTTTTTGCATCTCTTCATCCATAACTACGGAGAGATTTTTGAGCAGCTTGTAGCCGACTTCTCGGACGTATTTTGTGGTGTAGCGGGTGTCGCGGGCGATCGTTTCGTAGGTTTTGCCATCATACATTCCCTCAAGCACTAGCCGTTGTAGCGTATTGAGATGTTTACCAGTTTTCTCAAATATTAGACCATCGACCAATTTCAGCAGTTCGTTATCGTCAGGGACGGCTTGCAACGGGCGATCGTCGTTGGGCTGCATGGGTTAAGTGAAGGAAAAATAAAGTTGGGTGAAACTCCGGGCTTTTTCAGTCTTTTTCGGGCTTTTTCAGCCATGACATAGATGAGACAGGTGAGGTACAGTTCCTAAATAAGTTTATTTGTACCAACACGAAGGAGAGCGACACAATGCCTGACAATTTGGCTCTGCTGGAAAAAACCGAAGACTTTTTGAATGGTAACACAGGAAACGAATTCATTTCCGATCGTTCTGGTGGGGATATTGGGCGATCGAGTTCTCAAGTCAGCGATGGTCGAGCCCTTCGCTTATCTGAGAGTGGCGACCTGTTTACGGCGACACCCGATCAGTCAGGTCAGTATATCCAAGGTATCCTTGGCTTGGGGGGCAACGATACACTACAAGGCTCTGTCGCAGAAGACTTTTTGAATGGTAATGCAGGAAACGACTTCATCTCCGGTCGTGCTGGTGACGATTTGCTCTCCGGCGGTATCGGTGCCGATACGATCGCGGGTGACGAGGGCGATGACGTTATTAGCGGTGGCGAGGGCAACGACCTATTGCGCGGCGGAGCGGGCATAGACGCTCTCAATGGCAATCAGGGAGAAGATACGCTGTTTGGCAATGAAGATAACGATGTTTTGCAGGGCGGTCGTGGGAATGACCTTCTCGACGGCGGGGCTGGTAACGATCTGCTCATCGGCGATTTTGGCATTGATACACTAACGGGTGGCCCTGGAAACGATACATTCGTGCTGCGTTCTAATACGGCTACCTCTGTCGTGAGCGAGGCAGATATTCTGACAGACTTTAACAAAAGCGAAGATTTTATCGGGATAGATCTCGATCTCGCCGAGGCCGATCTATTGCTACAACCAACAGTCGCCAACAATCGATCAAGTACGATTATCCGTGTTGCTGCCACCAATTCAGTATTGGGGGTCGTTCAGGGGGCGACACCTGACGATTTACGCGGTCGCTTCGTTAATTTGGATGCTAACCCCGCCCTCCCAGAAGAGACTGTAACCTATGAAGCGCCAGTTGTCCGCAGTACCGGGTCGAATACCTATGATTTCATTTTGAACGGTAGCGATGGTAGTCAATATGTTGTCAATATTAAGCGATCGAGTGATGAAATCAGCGCTCGTGAGTTACGCTACCAACCTGGCCCTCAAAGCAGTATGCCCGCTCACACCCTTAACATGAGTGCTGATGGTAAGCGGATGGAGGCTCAGGTTCAAGGTTCGACCAGCAAATCAATTTTCGATCGGCAAGATGACGGTTCGATCGTTGCCAAGCGAAAAGATGGGGCTGGTCGTGAAGAGACGATTGCTACCGTAGTTGGCCCAAGTGACCCCTCAATACCAACCACGCCGACGACCCCAGCCGCACCAACATCAATAACCCCCTGCGAATTATTTAAGGGACTTTGCGAACTTTCACAAAAGAATAATGTCTCTGATAACCTTGCTCTTGGAGGCCTTTTCGCGGTAGGAGTTGGAACTGTGGCGGCTCCAGCGACATTAGGGACGAGCGCACTGATAGGAGCAACAGTAGGTGGTGCTTTGGAAATAGCCGCTGCTGGTGTCAAAGTGTTCGATACTGTTTGCCTTGTTCTCAATGGTAATGATGGAGCTATAGCCGAGAAAGCCTTTGGTTTAATTCCTTTCGGTAAACTATTGGCTAAAGGTAGTGCACTCGGTAATGCTGCACGTCCTCTCCAAGCTGGTGTATTGAAAGTAACGAGAAAGGCAATCAATTTTGTTACAGAAAGAAGCGAACTGGCTGGTAATGTAGTTAAGACATATGGTAAGATAGCTGCTAATGATCTTTTTGGGCAAGTGGGGGGTGCAGCAAAAAATATTGCTTATAACTTCACTTCCAAGCTTTACGACAAGGTTGCTAATACAGTTGGATTTAGCAAAGGGGATGGAATGAAGACGCTCAGAAAGAGTCTTGGACTAGATTTCTGTGATCAACCTTCGACTACTCCTGTAACACCTCCACCAACACCATCCACTCCCTTCTTAAAAATAGAGGTAAAACCTTCTGCTATCCCTTATCAGGGGACTGCTAACCTGAATGTCAAATACTCGAATCCAGACAACAACAGCAAAAATATAGAGATTTCGGGTAGTGGTCGAAAAGGTATTGGAAATCCCACATTTCTAATTCCAGAAAATAAAAAAGGTCAAGGAGAGTTTAATTTCACTTTGACCAATATCGGTACAGAGCTAGGAGGACCTGGTAGTGCAAGCCTGAAGAATTTCTTAGACGTTTCGATTGGAACTGGAGGGGGAGGACAATTATTTGATACTGTTAATTATCGTCAACAATCATTCGATCTTCTGGCAGCGCCAAATGGTGCGAATAATATTTTGCCTAATGTCTATACGCTTAGTTCGGCAGATGGGTTGATGCGGCGATAACGGTTATAATCGGGCGGGCACGGGGGCACCGCCCCTACAGTCATCATTTGGTGGGATATCTATTGGTAGGGGAAATCCCCCGTGGTTGCCCCTTTTACTCGTATTATCAGCGGGCTACCATTTATCAACTTTATTTTGGATGGCAACGGAGGTATTTGTCAACTTTGTGGCTTTCAAATTACACCTATTTAATTTAAATTCTGCGTGGGGTGGGGGCGGGTTTTTATCATTTGTCGATGGGTATCAATATGATTCGAGAAACAAACTAATATCAACTCCGAAAAAATCGGCGAGTTTCCGGGCTTCATCTATTTCGAGCGCCCTTCCACTAACAAAAACTTTCTCAACCTCTGTTTCGGTTCCCAAAACAGGAATCAGATCGAATTTTTCCAAATCTCTCGCATCCATTAAATGTTGCAACATTAAACCAGCATTTCCTGCCGGAATTGGATAATTTTCAGCTTCAAATTTTTCAATCAGCGTTATCAAAAGCTCCAGAAATAGCTCTGACTCCAGCGATCGCATAGGACTATGCTCCAGTTCGCAAGCGAGAGCGATCGCGGCATCGTTTTCTGCTTCATTTGCGATCGGTTTTGGTTGATAGCGAACAAGTAAATCTGTATAAGATTTTGCATCAAAAGTACGGATCATTTTTCCACTCATCCTTATCATACTCAGCGTGAGTCAGAACATATTTGATGTAGATTCTTTGAGAAACATAAACCAAATCAACAATCAGCCGATATCGATTTCCCTTAATATTAAATACGGTAAAATTGCCGACTGACTCAGCTTTTGGATAAATCTGCTGAACATCAATTAAGTTCTGCCATTGGGCTTTACTTGACACTCTATACCAGTCATAAAGTGCATCGCAGGAATCCGCATGGCTTTCACAGAAATCTCGCAGGATTTTTCGGCTGATAACACGCATTTCACCCTTGTTTTCCAAACTACACCAGATTTTGTTCTGGACTTACGCACTTGTTATATTATAAACATCTGTAAGTCCGTAATAAACTAAAGCTCTTTTCCGTCGTTGCTGGAAAAGAGCTTTAGTTTATTATTAACCTGGCACTGAGCTATTTTACCGGGCAGTGACCCGCCGAGTATCTTCGCCATAGTAACGTTTAACAGCCGAGTTCGAGATGGATCGGAGTGGTTCCATTACACCATAAGCACCAGGAAAGCTTTGAAAACTTTAAATCCTGTGTCTGCGTTAAGTTTGATGCGCTGCATCTCTTTCGCTTGACCCAACTAGATTACCAAGCATTCCCCAGTTTGTCAACCCCTTTGTCAAAAGTTTTTTTAAAGGTCGTTATGAGGGGCGAGAAACCGGGTTTTTTCGGCAAATCTTTCGTTGCGACAGACAGATTCGGTAAAAACCCGGTTTCTGGGAGTTGGATGAGGGGCGAGAAACCGGGTTTTTTCGGCAAATCTTTCGTTGCAACAGACAGATTCCGAAAAAACCCGGTTTCTGGGAGTCGAAGCGCGTCAGCCGTATCACAAATCCAAGAAAGCAGCATCAGTTCCCTGCTCTCGGCGAATCTTCCCGTCCTTTACAAACCACGCCACGACCTGCTTAACTGTTAATTGCTCGATCGCCCCCTCAGCCTCTACCGCAATTTGCCTCAACGGTCGCAAAGACGAAACCACCAAATTGGTAAAAAAGTTCTCAAAACTAGCATCAACTTGAATCGACTGTCGAATACTCTCATCATTCTTAATCCAATCCATCACCTGCTGATTCGACACCTCAGTTATCGGCAAACCAGTCTCCTCAGCAATTTGCTTGAGCACCCTCAAACCATAAATTGCCAACCGAGTCGAAAACTTTTCCTTCGACGACAACAGCGCCATATCAACTTCGGCGCACTCTTCCGGCTTTAAAAAATCTGCTAATGGTTCCATATAAATTGGTAATTGATAATTGGTAATTGGTAATTGGTAATGGATAATTGGTAATTGGTAATTGGTAATTTTAAACCCTCATCCTTATTTATTCTTCCCTCATCCTTCTTCCTTCTTCCTTCTTCCTTCTTCCTTCCTCTTAGCAATAGAATAACCGCAGCGCTGTTCCCCATCAATAATCCAGTGAGTCCGTTCCACGGTGCAATCGGGCAAAACCGCAGCAAACATTTCCAACTCATTGCCGCACACACTCGGAAAAGTTTCAGCCACATTAGAAATCGCGCAGTTGTGTTCCATCAACACAAATCGATCGCCCTTAACATCACCGCACACTTCCACATCTACCGATTCTACAGGATAACACTCAGCCATGTAACCTTCAGCCCTGCGGAGTTCCACCAACTTACTCACCCGCTCGGCCAACAAACCAACACCCACCAACCGCCGATACTCCGTAGCCTTGCGCTGCCACTGTTTTTGCAGGATAGTAATAACTTGCTCGCGCCCGACGGTTTCCGCCAAAGTATCGAGGAAAGACACAGCAAAATCGCCGTAACGATTCGGGAAGCGATCGCGCCCTAGACTGGTAAGCTCATACATATGCTGGGGACGCCCCATACCAGCCTGAACCGACTGATATTGAATCGCCCCCTCCGCCTCCAAATCCTTCAAGTGACGGCGAATCGCCTGCGGACTCATCTCCAAAGACTCCGCTAACTCAAGAGCCGTCCCTTGACCTCCCTTGAGCAAATATTGCAGAATGTCTTGTTTCGTGGAAGTTTGCTGAGTTGTCTCCATCATCTTCACAAAAAATTATTTATTTGACTTTGACAATATCACTATTGTTAATGTAGCTTAAAATATACTAAAGCAACAAAATAGTTGTTTAACTCGCCAGCAGCCCCCAGAACTCGCCGGGCCCCCGACAGTTCAAGCGTCTGCCATCTTTGAGAGACTTATCCAGAACACTCGAAAGCGCAAAATTAATGAGCTCTACAGTCACAACCCTAGTCAACCAGCCCTATAAATACGGTTTCGTCACCGACATCGAGTCCGACACCATCCCCCGCGGCTTGAGCGAAGATTTGGTTCGCCTGATATCCTCCAAGAAAAACGAACCGGAATTCATGCTGCAATTCCGCCTCAAAGCATACCGGAAGTGGCTGACGATGACCGAGCCTACTTGGCCTCATGTCAACTATCCCGCGATCGACTACCAAAACATTATCTACTATTCCGCGCCCAAACAAAAGCCCAAAAAGCTCAACAGTTTGGACGAAGTTGATCCGACACTATTAGAAACCTTCGAGAAACTCGGCATTCCCCTCTCCGAACAAAAACGGCTGGGAAACGTCGCCGTCGATGTCATTTTCGACAGCGTTTCAATTGCTACAACATTTAGAGAAAAGTTAGCCAAAGACGGCGTTATCTTCTGTTCAATTTCAGAAGCCGTCAAAGACTATCCCGAACTAATAGAAAAATATCTTGGTAGCGTCATACCAATCGGCGACAACTTTTTCGCAGCTTTAAACTCTGCCGTATTCAGCGATGGTTCCTTTGTCTACATTCCCAAAGGTGTCAAATGCCCGATGGAATTGTCAACCTATTTCCGCATCAATAACGGAGATTCTGGTCAATTTGAGCGCACGCTAATTGTCGCGGAAGAAAACAGTTCTGTGTCTTACCTCGAAGGCTGCACCGCGCCAATGTTTGATACGAACCAACTGCACGCCGCCGTCGTGGAATTGGTAACCATGGATAATGCTGATATCAAATACTCGACTGTGCAGAACTGGTACGCCGGCGATGCGAATGGTAAAGGCGGGATTTATAATTTTGTTACCAAACGTGGTTTGTGTCAAGGAGTCAATTCTAAGATTTCTTGGACGCAAGTAGAAACAGGTTCGGCTATTACTTGGAAATATCCCAGTTGCGTGTTAGTCGGCGACAACTCGGTGGGCGAATTCTACTCGGTAGCGCTGACAAATAACAAACAGCAAGCTGACACCGGTACTAAAATGATCCACGTCGGCAAAAATACTCGCAGCACGATTATTTCTAAGGGAATTTCGGCGGGTAATTCTGCTAACAGTTATCGCGGCTTGGTGAAAATGGGGCCGAACGCTAAGGGCGCTCGCAATTATTCTCAGTGCGATTCGATGTTGATTGGCGATAACGCTCAAGCAAATACTTTCCCCTACATTCAAGTGCAGAACCATACTGCTAAAGTGGAACACGAAGCTTCTACGTCTAAGATTGGTGAAGAGCAATTGTTCTTCTTCGCTCAGCGGGGAATTTCTGCGGAAAATGCTATTTCGATGATGATTAGCGGTTTCTGTAAAGATGTTTTCAATCAGTTGCCGATGGAGTTTGCGGCGGAAGCTGATAAGTTGTTGAGCCTCAAGCTCGAAGGCAGTGTCGGATAGAAACAACTTATGATTAGGTTTGTAGTAAGGACTTTAGTCCGTCTTCTTCTTAACGACCAAACTCTGATTCATCAGCAACAATTCGGCTCGTAGTGAGGACTTTAGTCCTTCTATTTCCAAGATTACGCAAAAAACAACAATTCGGCTCGTAGTGAGGACTTTAGTCCTTCTATTTCCAAGATTACGCAAAAAACAACAATTCGGCTCGTAGTGAGGACTTTAGTCCTTCTATTTCCAAGATTACGCAAAAAACAACAATTTGGCTCGTAGTGAGGACTTTAGTCCTTCTATTTCCAAGATTACGCAAAAAAACAACAATTCGGCTCGTAGTGAGGACTTTAGTCCTTCTATTTCCAAGATTACGCAAAAAACAACAATTCGGCTCGTAGTGAGGACTTTAGTCCTTCTATTTCCAAGATTACGCAAAAAACCAACAATTCGGCTCGTAGTGAGGACTTTAGTCCTTCTATTTCCAAAGTTACGCAAAAACCAACAATTCGGCTCGTAGTGAGGACTTTAGTCCTTCTATTTCCAAGATTACGCAAAAAACAACAATTTGGCTCGTAGTGAGGACTTTAGTCCTTCTATTTCCAAGATTACGCAAAAAACAACAATTCGGCTCGTAGTGAGGACTTTAGTCCTTCTATTTCCAAGATTACGCAAAAAACAACAATTCGGCTCGTAGTGAGGACTTTAGTCCTTCTATTTCCAAGATTACGCAAAAAACAACAATTTGGCTCGTAGTGAGGACTTTAGTCCTTCTATTTCCAAGATTACGCAAAAAAACAACAATTCGGCTCGTAGTGAGGACTTTAGTCCTTCTATTTCCAAGATTACGCAAAAAACAACAATTCGGCTCGTAGTGAGGACTTTAGTCCTTCTATTTCCAAGATTACGCAAAAAATGGTTGGATGCGCTACTTGTCTGGATACAAAGAAGGACTGAAGTCCTCACTACGAACCTAGATTGTGGAAGGACTGAAGTCCTCACTACGAACCTAGATTGTGGAAGGACTGAAGTCCTCACTACGAACCTAGATTAAAGAAGGACTGAAGTCCTTACTACGAGCCAAGATTGTTGAATCGCAAAAAGACCAAAGAATTAGAGGAGTCTGGAAAAAAAGAGATGATTGTAGAAAATAGTCAAGTGGTGTTATCTGTCCGCGATTTAACTGCGAATGTGGAAGATACCCAAATCCTTAAGGGTTTGAATCTGGAAATTAAAGCGGGAGAAATCCACGCGATTATGGGTACGAATGGTTCGGGTAAAAGCACTTTATCCAAGATATTAGCCGGCCATCCTGCTTATACGGTGACGGGTGGAGAAGTTACGTTTTTGGGACAGAATCTGCTGGAATTACCGCCGGAAGAACGTTCTTTAGCTGGAATTTTCCTCGCTTTCCAATATCCTTTGGAAATTCCAGGCGTTAGTAATGTGGATTTCCTGCGCGTGGCTTACAATTCTCACCGCAAACATCGCGGTTTGGAAGAGTTGGATGCTTTTGATTTCCAAGATTTAATCGAGGATAAGTTGGATGTTGTTAAGATGAATCCGGCTTTTTTGGGGCGCAGCGTGAATGAGGGTTTTTCTGGTGGCGAGAAAAAGCGGAATGAGATTTTGCAGATGGCGCTTTTGGAGCCGAAGTTAGCTATTTTGGATGAGACTGATTCGGGTTTGGATATCGATGCTCTCAAGATTGTCGCTGGTGGTGTGAATCAGTTGTCAACTGCTGAAAATTCGATGTTGGTGATTACTCACTATCAACGGTTGTTGAATTACATTATTCCTGATTTTATTCATGTCATGGAAGCTGGCAGAATTATCTTGACTGGCCCGAAAGAGTTGGCGCTGGAATTGGAAGAGCGCGGTTATGACTGGGTTGTGGAAGAGGAAGCAGCAGGAGTTGGCGCGCGATGATAAATACGCAAGTTGCTACTAGGGAAATGTTTTTGGCTGATTTGGTGAATCAGTGCGGTAAGTTGGATGTTGCTAATAGCAATTCTTCGGCTTATGGGTTGCAGGATTTGCGGGATGCGGCGACTGAATACGTGCTTGCTGCAAGTTTTCCGACGGTGAGGGATGAGGAATGGCGCTTTACTGATTTGTCGCCGGTTTTGCAAGTTCCTTTTCGTATTGCTCAGAGTAATCAGTCTACGGTTAAGCTGGCTGATATTATTATGCCTGTGAAAAATCGGGATGATTTACCGTTGAGATTGGTATTTGTTAACGGTTTTTATGCGCCGGATTTGTCTACTGTGGATGGCTCTGTTTTGCCGCTCGACTTTTATGCAGGTAATCTATCTAACGTACCCGAAAAATATCGATCGCGCATTACCGATGTTTTGAGCCAGCACAAACAGCAAACGGAAGTGTTTACTGCGCTGAATACTGCGGGTTTAGTGGATGCTGCGGTGGTGTTCGTACCGGCCAATATGTCGATCGACCTTCCGATTCATTTACTCTTCCTGACCGCACCAGGCGCATCTCCGACGATGTGTCAGCCGCACTGCTTAATCATAGCTGAGGCTGGCAGTAAAGTTACGGTGGTTGAGGATTACGCAACTATCGGCAATGTTTCGGCTTTTACAAATGCTGTGACAGATGTTGTGGTTGCTGAAAACGCCACGGTGAATCATGTTCGGCTTCAGCGCGAAGGTTTGAATGTGGTTCATGTGGGCAAAAGTGCGATCGGGCAATCCCGCAACAGCAGCTATACTTGTCATGCTATCAGCTTGGGTGGCAAAATATCGCGGCACAATTTAGAAGTATTTCAGCACGGCGAAGGCACGGAAACAAATTTAAACGGCTTAACCGTAGCTTTTGGCGAACAATTAGCAGACACTCACAGTTTAATCGATTTCAATCATCCCCACGGCACAAGTCGCCAATTGCACAAGTGCATTGTTGGTAACAAAGCTCGCGCTGTATTTAACGGCAAAGTTTTTGTTCGCAAAGCCGCACAATTAACAGATGCCGGACAGTTGAGCCGGAATTTGTTGCTGTCGCCGAGGGCGCGCGTCGATACCAAACCGCAGTTAGAAATTGTGGCGGACAACGTTAAATGTTCCCACGGTGCAACTGTCAGCCAGTTAGAAGACGATGAACTTTTTTACTTGCAAAGTCGCGGTTTGGATTTAGATAGAAGTCGCTATTTGCTGATTGATGCTTTTGCGGCGGAAATTCTCAACTTGTTGCCGATTGTGGGAGTGGCGAAAATGCTTTCTACCTGTGTGGCTGTGCAAGAGTAACTGAATCGAACGCCAAGTAGAAGGCGAATAGAATTCGCGACTACACAAACAAAGTCCGCCTCCGCGGACTGAAGAGAAAGAGTGAACTCAATAAAAAATGTCCACTCTTTCTCACATTTCGTACCATTTTAAACAAGCCTGTAGGGGCGGGTTCACCAATAGCCCCAAATAGTACAAACAGCTTAAATAAACCCGCCCCCACCCCACCCGAAAACCCCTGATTGCTGTTGGTGAAAAATAAAATGTCACCTAAAATGGAATTGTGCAATCACATTGTAAACAACTAACTTCTCATTATTAACTTCAAAAAATATGACACTTATTCAAGAAAAAACTCTAGCCTCAAAAGTTCGCGGCGACTTCCCAATTTTGACGCAAAAAGTCAACGGTAAACCGCTAATTTATTTAGACAACGCAGCGACTTCCCAAAAACCCCTAGCTGTACTCAACGCTTGGCGCGATTACTACGAACAATATAATGCCAACGTACACCGCGGCGCCCACACTCTCAGCGCTAAAGCGACTGATGCTTACGAAGGTGCTAGAGACAAAGTTGCAGCGTTTATCAATGCAGCTTCGCGCCAAGAAATTGTTTACACTCGCAACGCCACCGAAGCAATTAACTTAGTTGCTTATTCTTGGGGTTTGAGCAACCTGCAAGCGGGAGATGAAATTATCCTGTCAGTGATGGAACACCACAGCAATCTCGTTCCTTGGCAAATGATTGCTCAAAAAACAGGTGCGGTACTAAAATTTGTGGAATTAACCGAAACTGGCGAGTTTGATTTAGAACACTTCAAAACGCTGGTTTCCCATAAAACGAAGTTGGTTTCAATCGTTCACGTTTCCAATACTTTAGGCTGCATCAATCCAGTTAAAGAAATCTGCGACATCGCCCACGGTTTCGGCGCCAAAGTTTTGATTGATGCTTGCCAAAGTGTGCCGCACATGGTAATAGACGTGCAAGCAATCGATTGCGATTGGCTCGTTGCTTCCGGTCATAAAATGTGCGCTCCGACTGGTATCGGTTTTCTGTACGGTAAACTGGATTTGCTCAGAGAAATGCCTCCGTTTTTCGGCGGCGGCGAAATGATTGCTGACGTGTTTCTCGAATATTCCACCTATGCTGATTTGCCGCACAAGTTCGAGGCGGGTACTCCGGCAATCGGTGAGGCGATCGCCCTTGGTGCTGCGATCGACTATCTTAATAACATAGGCATGGAGCAGATTCACGCCTGCGAAGCCGACTTGACAGCTTATCTCTTCCAACAATTGCGGCAAATTCCAGCCATTAAAATTTACGGGCCACAACCAGACAGCAATGGCGAAGGTAGGGCCGCGCTAGCATCCTTTAGCGCCGGAGAAATTCACCCTCAAGACTTGTCTACCATGTTGGATCAGGAGGGGGTCGCGATTCGTTCCGGGCATCACTGCACGCAAGCTTTGCACCGCTATTTGAACATTTCATCTACTGCGCGGGCGAGTTTGTATTTTTACAACACCTATGAGGAGATTGATTTGTTTGTGAAAGCGTTGAAAGAGACGATCGACTTTTTCAGTTAGATTATAAGCTTTTGGTAAGGACACGGCAATGCCGTGTCCCTACATCCGCGTTCCTCCGCGTGCATCTGCGGTTTAAAAAAGAGCGTCCGTCCTTACAGAAATTCACGATGAAGCCTTCAGAAAATAAATCAGTACCGTCCAGTTTCTTTGACGAAACCTTTCAAGGAAGTCCCGATCCTTGGGAATACACATCGAATTTTTATGAAATTAGTAAATTCCGAGCAACTATCAGAGCTTTGCCAAAACTCCAATTCAAAAATGCTTTGGAAATCGGATGTGCCATCGGTGTAATTACGCAGCAACTAGCGCCAAAATGTGACAGACTGCTTTCCGTAGATTGTTCGGAAGTAGGATTAGAAGAAGCACGGAAACGCTGCGCCAATCTCCCACAGGTACAGTTTGAGAAGATGCAGATACCTCAGCAGTTCCCAACAAAGAAGTTTGATTTGATTTTATTCTCAGAAATCGGCTATTATTTGACAACAGAAGACCTCCGGGAAACTCAGGAAAAAATTATTGAGAGCTTACTTCCTGGAGGTTATCTCTTGATTGTTCATTATCGGTTTCCAGTAGAAACTTTTATCCTGAATGGCGAGATTGTTCATAATAGTTTTCTCCAAAACTATACAAAGTATTTGAAACATCTTGGCGACCCGCGAAAACGTTTCTTGATGCTAGATTTAGCGCGCCATCACAAACGCTATCGGATGGATTTATTTCAGCGGTTGTAAAGGATGGGATATAAATTTGAAGAGGTGCATCTACGATTGGTTTAGGGTTGCAGTTTATTCCTCTGCTTTCATCTGCCAGTAATATCAATTCCGCGTCAAGAGACAAGATTGCCTCAGTCTTTTTAATCAAATTTTGGGACGGGCTAGAAGCCCATCCCACA
Source organism: Microcoleus sp. bin38.metabat.b11b12b14.051 (assembly GCF_013299165.1). NCBI lineage: Bacteria > Bacillati > Cyanobacteriota > Cyanophyceae > Oscillatoriales > Microcoleaceae > Microcoleus > Microcoleus sp. bin38.metabat.b11b12b14.051. Next base: position 151,513 of record NZ_JAAFKD010000005.1, on the reverse strand, counting down.
AGAAAAAAAGATTTTTGTGGGATGGGCTTCTAGCCCGTCCTAACTATTTTTGTAATTCAAGTCTAATAACTCAAATTAATTTTGTAACTAGGACTTCAGTCCTATGAAAAATCTGAGGACTGAAGTCTTAACTACCAACCAATTGTTTTAGCGGGCATAATATAAGTCGAAATTAATTAAAACTCGGTAATTTCAGGATGGATAAATTGATAACCAGCCGCCTTGATCTTTTGATTCGATACCCTAGCATTATAGGGCCGCACGCTGCTGGCAGATGTATCCCAAGTAGCTTTCGGTAGATTGTTAGTTTCAAAAATGCGATCGAGCAATTCGCGACTCGATAGAGACACATCCCCAACTAAATTGTAAATCCCCTGCAACCGATTGTCCAGCGCAAAGGTTAATCCCCCAACTATATCATCCCGATGCACCCAATTTGTCGCATCTTCCCCCGCGCCCGGACGAGTGATCCCAGCCCAGCCTCGGAATATTTTAACTAATTCTCGCCCGGGCCCGTAAATGCCACCCAAACGGAGAATGCAAACTTGCAGATTGGGACTTGATGCTGCTAATAAAACTCCTTCGGTTTCGGCGAGAATCTCACCGTTGGGATTGGCTGGTGCTACGGGCGATTCTTCATCTACCAGTTTACCTTGACAGTCGCCATACACAGAATAAGTACCCGTATAAATCACCTGCTTGACTGTCGGTATCTGCTGTAAAACCGATACCAAAGTTGTCGCAGTCTCTAAGTAACTTTCTCGATAAGCCTGAGGATTTGGAGCACCGACGCACAGCATAACAGCATCTTGGTCTTGCAGCAAACGGACGATCGCCCCTGCGTCATTTCCCTTGACTACAGCCACCCGCTGGGCGACACCCTGCAATTCACTGACTCGGCTCGCCGTCGTAGTTGTCGCCGTCACGGTACAATCAGATTTACCTTGTAAATGTCGGGCTGTCGCAGTACCCACATAGCCGCAGCCGACGATCGCAACTTTCATCAAAAATTCTCCATTTTGTCCTACCCTCTAAGATTATTGCCGATTTTTGCGATGATTCGAGGTCAGTTTTGTGGTACGATCGAGGTCGTTGCGATCGAGCTCAGTTGCATCATGTCCGAAAAAGATATTTTTGCTACATCCTCAGAAACTGAACTTTTAGCTTTTTACGGTTCTTTATTTGCGATCGCCGCCGCCGACGGTTCCGTTGATATTGACGAACTAAATTTATTGTTTAAAACCATAAATTTAGACAAATTTTCGGATTCAGCAAAGGCTCAAATCCAATCCTACACAGCTAATCCGCCGTCTCTGGACGATTGTTTGCAAACACTCAGTCAGTCAGCCGAGCCGCTGCGTTTGGGAGTCATGTATTTTTTAATTAGCATTGCTGTAGCAAATAAAACGCTGCATCCCGGAGAAAGCGAGGCGATTCAATCGGCAAAAAAAATGCTGGAAGTTTCCGATTTGCAACTTCAAGCCATGCAGGAATTCATCGCAGACATGAAACAAATACAGGAGGTAGCGCCAAATAAAAATCAATCACCAGCATCCTTCAATACTGGTGTTTCGCAGCTCAAAAATCTGGGCATTCCTATCGATTTAATTGATTCTAAAAGAGTTACAACAAACCTCAGCAATCCGGAAACGAACTATTCCGATGAAAATTTTTGGGCAAAGCTTAAGAAATTTGCTTTAACCGCTGGGCGAGAAGTAGTTGAAAAAGCTTTGACTCTTTATTACACCGCTCAAAATCCTAACGTACCGCCTTGGGCCAAAGGAGTTGTTGTGGGAGCTTTGACTTATTTTGTATCTCCTTTAGATGCGATTCCTGATATCTTAGTCGGGATTGGATTTACAGATGATTTGGCAGTGTTGCTGGGGGCGATTGCTACTGTTTCGGTATACATTAGCGCTGATACTAAAGCACAAGCACAGCAGAAAATGAATGATTGGTTTGCTAAATAAGATTATCGGCGTTTGATGACTCGCAATTTAACAAGTTTGATCGTGCTGACTTTAGTCCTAATTAACTTACAAATTTATAAAAAACTGAAGTCCTCACTACGAACCTTTAATCAGGACTGAAGTCCTCACTACTAACTTAATTATTATGCAATACGGTTTACTTAAGACTGTTCAGTCTATAAAATCATGTTAAAAATAAACACTGCGATTGCTTCGCGGGTACGCTCGCAATGACAAAAAAACTTTAAGTGAACCGTATTGAATTATTATGGATTCTTAGTCTTTCAGTGGCTTACCTTCAGGTTAGTAGTGAGGACTTTAGTCCTGATTAACTGAAAAATTAAGAAAGGACTGAAGTCCTCACTACTAACCTTTAATCAGGACTGAAGTCTTCACTACTAACTTAATTATTAATGGATTCTCAGTTTTTTAGCGGCTTGCCTTCTCGATTGACAATGCGGCTTTCACCATCTTTAGCGGTGACATTTTCATAAACCCCTTCATCCCGCTTTACGTACTTGCTGAAACCAGAATTTTTATAATCGGTGTCGGATGTCGGCTTCAGCAACCTCGGGGCGCTCAGCATTCGGCGTACCGGAGCATCTGCGGGAGTGTCCCCTAGGGAGCACTTAGCCAACTCGCACAGTTGTCCCCAAGTCGAAACTTCCAGGTTCATGCTGTGCGAAACTTCTAACTGCTGCTTGTTTTGGGTACAAAAATAATCGTATACAGGCATATTTAAAATCTTGTTGGCAACTACTAAAATTACTAATTGCACGGTGAATGTGAGTATTATAACTCAAAATTACTAATAATTCAAGCCAAAAAAGCAAAGTTTACTATTTTTAACGATTGTTGAAACACTAAATCAGCTATATTATTAACCCTGTGCAGTTGCTCCCAGATGCGATCGAGACCAAGCCCAAAAGTACGCTACCCTGAAATCCTCTGACTCGCTCGACCGCTAGCAAATGCCCGCAATACTTCCGTGAATTCCGTCACAGGATTTATCGTCATTTTCAGACTGCGCGCAAATCACAGATTCTAAGTTTCAAATTTATTCATCTACTCACCAGCGAGGATTTACCGATGAGCGATTTCAAAGTTACGCCAGAAGTTGAGCTAAGTACAGCTCAAATGTTGGAGCGATACCAACTGCAAGATGAGGCAATTCTGCGGCGTTGGGCTAAACTGCACGGCATCAATAGCACTCGCGGTTTCTTCTATCCCAGTGAAGTAGATTTGATGGATCACGCTCACCACCACCTTTACAATTTAGGCATGAGTGTTGCTGAGTATCAAAGTCTTTTAGACCGACGCCGCAGCAATTCCCAGACATCAGGCGACGAAAATAAAACAGTAGCAAGTCAAGTTGCAGACGAAGCATACGATGCGATAGAAATGCTGACTGATCAGTATTCTGAAGCTATTGATTTAATGGGAGAACGCATCGCCGATCATTTTATTGACGAACTGGATTTGTCTGTGATGCGACACCTTTCTCAAAAAGTGAAAGACCGCCGCACTCTCAACGGTCAAGCGAAAAAACCAAACCGTTTTCTCCAGGTGATTAAAGCTGTGTTGCAACCGAGCAGCGAAAATACGCTTTTAGTTCCCAAAAAAGACGATAATTCTAGTTTAGAATTAGAACACCATCACCGACTAGGCTAGCGATTTTTGTTGCTACAACGAGCAACTTTTTATCAAATTTACTGGTCAATTTTTGAGTGATAAAATTTAGTAAGATAACCGACCCGAACCCTCCCCTTGGCAAGGGGAGGGAGCGAAAGTGTTATTTTTTGATTTTTCATCAAAATTACCGACAATAAACTCAGGATTTTTACAATTCTCCCCATTACTTTTTAGCTTTTCGGTTTGCTGTATCTACCTAAACTAAATATAACTAGAGACAGATTGCGCGATCGGCAAAATCAAAGACAATATTTCCTAATCGAACCAGTCAACCTCGCCAAACAAAGTAGAGATCATGATTAAATCCTGGATGGTAATTGGAGGTGTCGTTTTGGTAGTAGCTTTAGCGATTAACAGACTCGCGACCAGCGATATCCAATGGTTCAACAGATTAGTCCGTCCGAGATGGCTAAAAATTGAAGCAGCAATTCCGATAATTTGGACAGTCATTTTTATTTGTGGAGCTTGGTCGGCGGTGATTGTTTGGGAGCAAGCGCCGGGAACTCAAGATACTTGGCTGAGAATGGGTTTTTACCTGCTTTTAGAAATAGTAACTATGTCTTATACGTCGGTTATGTGCAAACTCAGGAGTCTAAAAATCGGTACGATAATCGGCGGAACTGGCGCTATTTTAAGCGTGCTGCTAGCTATCAGCGTGTTGCAAGTTTCGCAGCCTGCTGCGTTGCTGTTGCTGCCTTATATCCTCTGGAGTCCGATCGGCACTTACACCACTTGGGCAATGATGCACCTCAATCCTGCCGATGTTTAATTGAGAGCAGAAGGCTATCAAGGCTTCGCAACCGGGTAAAAATAAGGCACAAACTCGCAGGTGCCGATATACGAGATTGTCTGTTTTTCTTGAAAACGATCTAGGGCGACACACCTAGGGAAAAACAAATATTAATTATCTATTTTTTCAGTACACCATAATTCAATACGGTTCACTTAAAGTTTTTTTGTCATTGCGAGCGTACCCGCGAAGCAATCGCAGTGTTTATTTTTAACATGATTTTATAGACTGAACAGTCTTAAGTAAACCGTATTGCACCATAATTCTGATATTCGTTATTAATCAAGCTTCAAACTCAGAAAAAAATCTGTACAAATTCGCCCTTATTTGTACAGATAAGTAAAGATATTAGGTAGCAGATTCTCGCCCTCAAACCTAGCGAGTCGGAGACTTGTTCGGAGGCTCGGTTTCCGGTGGCTCGGGAGCCGGAGACGGAGACTCAGGAGCCGCGGGAGCTAAAGACTGTTCCCAAATTTGGAGTTGCGATCGCGCTTGCTCGAAAGCTCGATTGCCCGAGGGAATTTTCTTCAAAGTGGCGATCGCCCCAGCCAGATCCGAGGACGACTGTTCCACACCCATCGCCAAAATCCGCTGCGCCCACTCCTCAATCGCCTCGCTCGCTTGCCAGCGGAGCGAACTCGAATCCGGTACCTGACTAGCCAGAGAAATCGCCGTTTGCAAAGCCTCAGCAGTCCCGGCTCGGGCTGCCTGACGGGCGCTCTGCAAACCTTGCTCGCCCTGAAATTGCGATTCCCAAATCTGAATGTTCGATCGAGCTTCGTCATACAGCACCCGTCCCGATCGAATCCGGCGCGCCATATCAATGGCCTCCGCCAAATTCCCCCTGGCTGCTAGCTGCTGAGCTCTTTCCAAAAACGGCTGGTCTTGAAGCCGCTGTCTTCTCTCGATCCAAGCTTGAATTTTGGTTTGAGCTTCCCCGTAAAGCGCCCTACCTTGGCCGATCCGAGAAGCTTGAGCTACGGCGGCTTCCAGAGCATTCGGATCACCCGCAGTCGCCAAATCATTAGCTCTTTGCAGGTACGGACTGTCTTCGAGCAGCTCGATTTGACGGCTCAAGCGAGCAATTTGAGTCCGAGCTTCAACAGAACGGGGATTTGAAGGCCCAACTGTTTGCAATTGGGCGATCGCAGCCCTCAAATCCTTAACTGTTCCCGGCGCCGCCAGCCTGCTTGCCAAATCCAAAACTTTCACATCAGCCATTTCTTGTTGCCAGCGGCCGACTGAATCTTGAGCTTGTTTGTACAAAGGGCGGCCCTCTTTCAACTTTTGAGCAATCTCGATCGCCTTAGACAAACCATCAACAGAGCCGGTCAAAGCCTGAGCCGTAGCACCCGCCAACTGATTAAAATCCTGTACTTGTTCCTTTAAATTTGCCGACTCCGGAATCTTGTTAGCCATGGCCACCGCCTGCTGCCAATCCCCTGCCTGCAAGCGTTTTTGGGCCAAACCCATGATTTTTTTGCTAAATTCGGCGATCGCCCGATTGGCAGCTTGATACAAATAACTGTTTTGACCAATTCCCTGAGCCAGCTTAATCCCCGTCACCAGATTGTCGAGTCCTCCCTCTGCGGCGGTATTCCGGGCTTTTACTAACTTATTGCCCTCAGCCTTGGTCGTTGTAATTGCCTTAGTTAGTTCCTCATACTTCACCGATTCCCAGAAAGTATTTCCCGAGTCCAACAGCAGAGTTGCTTGGCGGAAAGCCAGCCCCCACTCTTCCTGACGCAAGTGGTCTTCTGCGGTGCGGTAAAGTTTCTGTGCGTCGCTCCATGTAGACTGCCACTTGTCAATCTCCTTTTGCACCATCGCGTAAGCGGGAACGTCTTGAGGAACCTTGCGGGCGATCGCAATTGCCTCTTCCAGCTTTCCTTCTTGCAAGCTAGCATTTCCCAACTTGACAATATCCTGCGCCCATCCCTCGATTTGACCGTTAATTCTCGATCGCAGCGGATGATCCGGCGGCAAAGCATTAACTAATTCGATCGCGCGGAGCAAATCATCAGCCGTGCGCTTGCTAGCTGCTTCTTGAGCGCAAAAAAAGCGATCGTTAGCAGAAGCCGCCGGCCAAAAAATCTTCGAGCAATTTGACTGTGCAGTCAAGTTGAGCAAAGAGGAAATTGCCACAAACGCCATACCCACTGACAGCATCAAGCTCACGGCCAGCCAAAACTGCCATTTATTCGACCAGTTCCGCCACAGCCGATAGGGATCTAGAAGCGGCGAATTTTCCCCAGACTCTTTCGTTGGTAGTTCCAGATGCCCTCCCGGCAGTTTTCCCGAAGTAACCAATTCTCGGAGCTCTTTAAGTCGCTCAGCGCGGTTTTTCCTGGCTGGAAGTGGCACTAGCGAGGAACTATCCTTTGTTTGATCCAGCGATTCTGGCGCAGACCAACGACCTGGTGTTTTGCGATCTTGACTCATATCCTCACCACAAACAACAACCAGCCTGTGTTAATTATTTCAAAACAGCGATCGCTGTTATTAACTTTTCGATACAATATATTCATCACTTTTACTTGCTCAAGCAGGCGAAAGACTGCAAGAGCCGATCGCCCGCACCGCCCAATCAAAATTTTGTGATTAGGTAATTGATAATTGGTAATTGGCAATTGGTCAAGGCCTCGATCCCTAACTCGCCGTCAATAGAGCTAATTACAGATTACCCTCTCAAGAACCAGAGTTCGATCGCAACTCCCCGATCAGCTCGGCGAGTTTGTCGCTGTTAGCCTTGTAAACCTGATTGCAGAAATGGCAAGTAGCCTCAGCCCCGCCATCTTTTTCGATCATGTCTTGGAGTTCGGCTTCGCCCAACATTTTCAAAGCGCCCAAAACTCGATCGAACGAACAGCCGCAATGAAAGCGCACCATCTGAGTTTCCGGGAAAATTTCCAGGCCCATATCACCGAGTAAATCTTCGAGAATCTGATGCAGCGTTTTGCCCGATCGTAGCAGCGGGGTAAAACCCGAGAGTCCAGCCACTCTAGATTCTAGAGTTTGCACCAATTCTTCATCCGTTGCCGCCTTCGGCAGAACCTGCAACAGCACGCCCCCAGACGCTTGCACCCCCGCAGCCCCCACAAACACTCCCACAACCAGAGCCGAAGGTGTCTGCTCGGAGGTTGCCAAATAGTGAGTCAGATCGTCACCAATTTCGCCGGAAACCAACTCTACGGTACTTGAATAAGGGAATCCGTATCCCACATCTCGCACCACGTACAAATAACCATCACCAATAGCTCCGCCCACATCAAGTTTGCCGATCGCATTGGGAGGCAATTCCACTTCAGGATTGTCCACATAACCTCGAACCGTACCATCAAGTCCGGCATCAACCAGAAGTCCGCCCAGGGGCCCATCTCCTTTAATGCGAATATTGACTCTCGATTCAGGCCGCTTCATGCTGGAGGCGAGTAACAGCCCAGCCGACATCGTGCGGCCGAGGGCGGCTGTAGCGACGTAGGAGAGCTTGTGGCGCCCTCTTGCTTCTTCGGTGAGGCGGGTGGTAATGACGGCTACAGCGCGAATTCCGCCATCTGCGGCTGTTGCGCGAATTAATTGATCGGCCATGAAAAACCTGACTTTTGCGTTTTGATACTTCCTTGAACTATTTTAGAAGGTTGTCACAGGAGATAGCAGGAGTTGACTCGGCGGGTGGGGGCGATCGAGCTTCACGACTTCCCTATTTTTCAAACTAAATTTTTGAGCGATCGACTATTTATTAACAAATCGCCCGAAGGATTCTTCAAAATACAGTCCGCGACACCTAATTCCTATCTGTAGGGTGAGATTCGCGCACCGCGCATATATAGCTGAGTCTCTCAAAGATGAGGTATGTCAGCTAATTGGTAATTTGGAAAAAAGTAATTGCTTGTGCCTGTAGGCTTTTTTAGGTTTTGGGGAGTAAAAAATATCGCTAGTGCAAACACCCGATCGCACAATTTGCCATACCTCATTTTTGTGAGAATCGCTATAAATCAATACAGTTCACTTAAGATGGTCTGAAGACAGGAACGAAGCAAACAAGAGTCTCTATTTTTCATCGGTTTTCCCTGTTGTTACCTCTTAACTTAACCGTATAGCACTATAACGGCGTTTAAAACTTTTTTGTGAAACTTATAAAATAATAAATATTTATTCAAGCAAACTGCATAAAAACTGCATTTATTCTCTCATTCCAGCCCGTACTCAGAAATTGGAATTAAATAAATTAAGCGATTGGCTTGTTACTTTCGATCTGGCTGCCAACGCAGATTGGCGAGGAAGAGCATCTTTTTACATTACAGCTTATATGATAAAAAACTGTAAAAGGTGTTTTACTTATTAAATTTTAATTCCTCAATCAAGTGATTTATACTAATAATTAACTCCTAACGACTAACAATGTCAATTTAAAAAAATATGGCTAGCAGCATCAAATTTATACCAATTGTCAAAAATTGCCTTTAGCAAAAATAAGGACACGGCAGTGCCGTTTCCCTACTACGACTGGTCGCGTACAATCCATATTAGGAATTACCGGAAATAATTGATATAACTAAAAACAACTAATGACCAATGACCACCCTTCGGCTTCGCGAGCGGGCGAGATGACCAATGACCAATGACCAATGACCACCCTTCGGCTTCGCGAGCGGGCGAGATGACCAATGACCACCCTTCGACTTCGCGAGCGGGCGAGATGACCAATAACCAATGACCAATAACCAATGACCAATGACCAATAACCAATGACCAATAACCAATGACCAATGACCAATGACTAATGACCAATGACTAATGACCAATGACTAAAGCTTATCTTCCCGCTAACCAGACGATTACCTAACCTTTACCTTGGTGCGTTAAAGTGAGGGGGCTAAGTTTGAGAGTCATGTTTTTTAGCTGGAAATAACGGATATGCCACCAACATCGAAAGCACTTTTAGCGGAAGTCCAGCATAACACGGGAGCGACTCGAAACTTGCATTTTTATGCCAAGGGCGAAAGCATTCCTTTAATGTCCCAAGGGCTGTGGCGCGTCTGTCAAGGTTTAGCACAACTGAGCACGCTTTATCCCACCGGGGAAGAGGGACTTTTGGGTTGGGTGGGGCCTTCGATGTGTTTTGGTTTGTGGTTGACAAGCTTGCAGACTTACCGAGCTACGGCTACATCTGATGTTTATTTGATGTGGTATTCTATGGTGGAAATCGAAGCTTCTCCTCAATTGGCTCACGAGTTGCTGCCTCAAATGGTGCGGCGGTTGCGGCAAATGGAGTCAATTTTGGCGATCGCCGGACAGCGCCGAGTAGAAGACCGTTTGTATCAACTTCTGCTATTATTGCAACAGGACTTCGGTCAGCCTGTGGTTGAGGGAACTCGTTTGAGCATCCGCTTGACACATCAAGATATTGCTAATGCTATTTGTACGACGCGGGTAACTGTAACGCGAATGTTGGGAAAATTGCAGCAACAAGGGTTAATCAGTCGAGATGGCGATCGGCATTTAATACTTAATAAAGGTGTTTTTGCCTCCACATCTGATTTGTTTGGCTGCAATCCTCAAGCAGTTTAGCAAGCCCAGATAAAAATCTTATTCTGCTTCACCAATCAGCGTAAACGCCGCCCAAGACAGGCGGATCAGGGTGCATCTTCATTGTCATCAGCATCGCTTGCCGCAAAGCTTGAGCTTTATTCGGGTTTTGCTGTAACTGGCGATAAAATTCTACCATTAATTCCGCTGTCGCCACATCGGGTACTAACCACAGAGAAACCAGAATACTCGGAACTCCAGCACTAATTAAAGCACGAGATAACCCAACCACGCCATCACCTGTGAGTGTTCCTCTGCCAGTATTGCAAGCACTTAATACCACTAATTCAGCATTTAATTTTAAATCTAATATTTCGCTATAAGTCAGCAATCCGTCATCATTTCCTGATGGAGCAAGGGCGATCGCTCCCGGTAAACCTCGTGTCTTCACTTCATTGAGTAATCCGTGAGTTGCCAGATGAATAATCCGCGCTTTTACCATCAGTTGCGCGATCGATGCTTTAGTCGCTTGAGAGCCTGTAATTGCTTGAGTATTCAGAAGTTGGGCAATGGTAATTGCTTCCTGTTCGCTGCCTGGTAAGGGAGGTAATTGCTGCGGCGGGTTGCCAATCTTGGGCATAATGGGATTGCCGACAACCAGGTTATTTGAGAGAGCAAGTTGTCGGTTTTTTTGCCGTGATTGGCGGGTTAACTGCAAAATTTGAATTGCCGGAGCGGTGAGGATGGTCTGTTTTTCAATCAGATATTGACCTGTTTCATCTTGTAATGTCGCAAAGAAAACTAAAAACAGGGATTGATGGGGAATGAAGATGATGGGAGCATTGGGAGCTGCGGGTAAAAGAGTCGCAATTGGTTGAATGAGTATTTGATAAATTTGCTGTAATTTGGGGTAGATTGTGCTACGAGAACGAGCAGGGGTAGAATTAGGGCGATTAGCTGCTTGTTGATTGGTGATGTCTCCCGCCGACATACCCAGAGCATCGCGAGTGCCGCGAATTATCTCAGAAATGGCGGTATCTTGCTCGTTCAATCCTCTTGGCGGTTTTTAATTTGCCGATAAATTATTAGTGCCTGTTGCCAAGACTATAATGCAGCTTGAAATTGACTAATTTGATACTGCTGAAACCCTTGCTTTAACAGCCGATATGCTTCGGCTTTGGGTTCAGCTTGAGTTTGAGCCAAGGCCTGAGAATTGATGATTTTAAATTGAGAATTAGGGATAAATCTAACTTCGCCTACAGTCAGCGCCGCTAAGATTGAAGTCAGTACCGACCATCCTATTTTTTGCAGTTTCATAACTTTTGATAAGCCTCTGGTTGGAAAATCCGCTTGACGTATCAAGATATTGCTAAGCTGTCGCGCATTTAAATTACATATTCGGTACGCTGCTCTGAGCAACGTACCACTCATTGTTTGATTGATTTTTTATACACAATTTAAATGTAGAACAGCTTAACACGATTTGCACTTGTGGCGAGTAAGAGTAACGCGAATGTTGGGGAAATTGTAGCAGCAAGGGTTAATCAGTCGAGATGGCGATATCGGCATTTAATTTTTAACAACGGTGTTTTTGCGTCACCTTTGATTTGTTTGGCTGCCACTCTCAATCCGTATAGCAAGCGACAGGGATTTTCATCTACATAACCCTGTCTAATATTAAAGCTTATATCCCAATACAGTTCACTTAAGAAATAACAACAGGGAAAACCGATGATAAATAGACATTGCGATTGCTTTCATAAAAGATCGCTTCGAAGAGCGTTCCTCTCTTGGGACTATCTTAAGTAAACCGTATTGGCTTATATCCTAATACTGTTGACTTAAGACCGCCCTGATGGTAAAATTATATGAAAAATATCACCTTTCTCAGAAAGATGAGGAACTGGAACATAATTGGTAATTGGTAATTGGTAATTGGTAATTGGTACATGACTGACGCGCTTCGAGCCAAGAAACCGGGTTTTTTACCGAATCTGCGGGCTGTAACGCGTCTTGTCGTAAAAAACCCGGTTTCTGACCACCCGTGTGTAAGTCCTGTGGTAATTGGTCATTGGTTGTGCCTATAGGTTTTTTCAGGTTTATGGACGTAAAAACTCTCGCTAGTGCTCTCAACCCGATCGCAGAATCTGCTATACCTCATGGAGAGTGAGAACCGCTATAGATACGGAGATTGCTTCGTTCCTCTCGAAGGGCTATCTTAAGTGAACTGTATTGAGTTATAGTTAGATAGTACGAAAAAATAATGCTTAACTCGTTTGCTGTGAAATCAATTATTTTTAGGTAGCTTGCGTTCATAACATATTCCTCAAACTCTCAGCAAGACTGTACCATTTTTTGGTGATAAGGTATAATAGACAAGATTCGATCCGAAAAAATATAGTGCTGAATCATTGGCTAGCCTCATCTTTTAAGGATGGGTATCGGTATCAGTTTCGCGTGTTGATGGAATAGTGCAGCAAGGTATTAGGCAACATAACGATTGTCAGAGGAAATGGCAGTAGCCAAAAATCATTATTTTGTGGAACAGCCATCAATAAAATGTTGAGTGCCAGAACTTTGGATTGCCAGTTTGGGATGATTTTATAGCATTTTTGATTGGGATTTGGTAGCAATGACAGCTAATATCGAGGGAGCCATCCTGACGATCGCCAAGTTGATTAATCAAGCCCAGAATCTGGATATGTGCAAAATGGCAGCACCTCAATTTGACTCTAATTCATCTTCTAGCGATCGGCTTAATAATTTTGCCGATAGATGCGCCCGAGGGTAGCCCGGGCCTACATATTTTTCTACCAGCATTAATAACTCGCTTTCGCCGAAAGGCTTGGTGTAGAAGTCTGTGGCTCCGGCCATCCGGGCTTTAACGCGATCGATAAATCCGTCGATACCCGTCAGCATGACGATCGGCGTCTGCCGGAAGGCGCTAGAATTTCGCAGCATGGCGCAAACTTCGTAGCCGTCAAGTTCGGGCATGGCTATATCGCAGAGAATTAAGTCGGGTTTGAGTTTAAAAACCAAACTCAAAGCTTCGAGAGGGTTGCCGATCGCTGTAGCTTCGTAACCCTGTTCGTTTAAAATTGACTCAACTGTTTTGCGAATCATGTTGTCATCATCAATGCAGACAACTCTCTTGACCTTGGTTTCAGGAGACGACCATCCTGTTCTGTCGTTTCCCGGAGCCACAGAAGGCTCGTAAAATAGTTGCACCAATCCCTGCTGCACAAAGGGGTAAATCGCCTTAGCCACACTCAGCACGTCTCGGTTGAGGTAGCGCGCCATTTGGCGGATAGAAGTGTGGCCGTCGGCCCAGCGTTTGAGAGTATTAAAGGTATTGATCGGCAGTGCGGCTCGCAACTCGGCGGGATCGGAAATCACCGGGCATTGATTGGGTGACTGAATGTGAGGGTGAAACTGCTTCCACTGCTGCACTTGTTTGACAATCTTCGCCAGCAACGAGCTAATTTCTAAGCTGGTCAGTTGAGGAGCCAAAGCCGGGCCCATTTCAAAAGTGAAGGAACCCTGGTGGAGACTGAGCAAGTCAAATAGGGTTTCATGGATCATGCTGTGGATAATGTTCCGCCCTTGAGCTGGGGTGAGAACGTGGTTTTCTAGCAGGGCCCACAGGTAGCCATATTCTGGGGCATTGGTAGATGCCATATAGGGAACTTGGATTTTGTCGAGGGCGCTATCTGCTTTGTAGCGGCGCAGGTAGTCGCGCAAGCGAAACAAACTGCCCGCACTCTGGGTAGCGTAAATAATCTGACCGTTGAAGCAGAAGACATACCAGGATTGTCCTGCAAGGGAGCGCTGGCTAGGTTGACTGCCCGTGCTGCTGGTGGAGTTGTAGGCCTCTACGAACAGTTCTCCGGTGCGCTGACCTAACTCGATTAATTGCAGGATGCTGCGGATGTCTATTTCACTCAAATTTCCCTGCATGCAGCTAAAGTGTCCTCTTTAAAACCGTTGGCGTCTGAGCTCGGAAAGACTGTGTGCTGGCGCCAAGATTGACTGTAGTTTTCTTGACACTCCCCATGCGCGAAAGCAGGGGATGCTTGAATCTATGGGAGTCCACTGACTTTAGCCTCCAGAGAGCTTCAGTGCGGTGTGCCCGACTGTTGAATATCCACGCGGTGTCATGCTGGCGCGACTGCTACATCTCGATTAATTTCATAACCGCCGCCAGTTTGACACTTGTGGACTGGTTCGGACAACGCTTTATTGACTTGTACGAGTTTGAAAATAGCGACAAGTTTTGCTTGTGCTGTTGGCATCTACTTTTGCTTCACAGACATCTGGATTGAAACACCGATGAGCCAAGATATTCACAAACTGTTCAAACCCAGCATCAAGGGTATGTTTGCACAACATTCCGGCTGACATTGCTTGGAAATTTAAATTAAGACCAAATATCATTCCAGCGCTGTCGCACAAGTGATGAGTGGTTTTAAAATGAAAGTCCTTTTGAGCGTTCCAGATGAATTCGTGATGAAGAGCAATTCTGCGTTGGAGCCGTTGCAATTCTCTAAAACCTCTAGTCTGGTGCTTTAATTGACGTTGCAGCAATTTCAGCTTGCACTGTCGCCGCACAAAGAACCGAGGTCTAGCAATTAATTGGCCGCCACAGGTTGCCAGAAAATGCTGCATTCCTAAATCCATGCCAACTCCACAACTATATGCCATGGATTGAGGAATTTCTACTGGTGCTTGCGGTGCAAGCTTGACAGAGAATCCATTTGCCTGTTTTGCTACCCTAACTTGCCTGACGAAGCCGCCCAACGGCAAGGGGTGAGATAAACGCATCTTGAGCGGGCATATTTTAGGTATGTTTACCCTCTCTGGTTTGACTGACACTTTGTTCAATTGGGCAGATACAAATGAGTCTATCTGCCGATCGAACAGAGACCAACCGCGACCTTGATCGCACATTGCTACAAATAATAACGCTTCAAGGCTTGTGAGAACCTGCGGCAGTACATGAGTACGTGCAATCTTGAGGTTTCGATTAGTTTCTTTGGCGCGAGCCAGCGACTTGCATTGAGTGTAGAAAGTACGTCTAGGTGCCCCCACAGGCAAAATATATTCCTGCTTTAAACTGCCACTATTGACACTACACTGACGAGAATTGACTCCTTCCTTGCGTTTTGGCAAGGTATAGTTGTAGGCCGCCAGACAAATCTCAAGCGATTTTTCATCATCTGGTGACTGTTCCGGCGTCGGGTCTAATTTGTACTCGTAGGTTAGTGTTTGCATACGTTGATTATAGGGATTGAATAAACAAGTATGTATTTATTCAGGGCGGTTAAAACTGCTGCCTTTTGCCTCTAAGTGCCGATCGCGCTGGGACTGGCGCCCGGTTCTCGGCTCATTACCCTATTCTAAGGCAGCGCGGTTCCAATCCCTAGTCCGCCTCAGGATGGCGCAGGATTTGGGTTGTATCAGGCAAGAGGTCGCGATCGACCCGCAACGAAAGCCTGATACAATCAAAAGAAAGTTTTTGACTGACTGACCTTTTTCGGTTTTGGGCGATCGGCTCGAACCGCAGTTTTGCTAGTCTTGAATCAAGCGGCATCGAGACTGCTCCCAAGCTGGGTCCAAAAACCGGGCGGCGGCAGTGCTTTCAGGAGCCTGCTAGCAAGGCACTGCTGTGCGTGAGTGCTGAACACAGTTGGGAAATCATGCTATCCCCGGATCGGGCAAACGACACCTTCATAGAGGACTATTAGTGTGCTGTATCTAGCGGAAGTACAAAAACAGAGAAGCGGCTTTGGTCTCGGTGGCGGTAAGGCTGAACTGAAACTGCTAGCTTGTCAGCGAGGCGAACACAATTGGGCCGCCGTACCGGGCGATGACGCGATTCCAGTTGAGGAAGCTAATAAGTTTAACGACGGCACCCTAGTGCTGGTGGAGTTGAGCTCTAACAAGCAAGTGCAGCGGATTCAGGAGGCGGCCCGCCAGTTGGTGAGCATTCTGCAAAATTTCTCGCGCTTGCAGGACAAGTTTAAGGATAAGGAAGAGGAAATTGAACAGTGGAAGGCTTCTCTGACGTTTTCGAGTCAGGAGCTCAATCGCCGGGAAATGGAAATGCAAGCCCGCGAAGAGCAGTTGGCTCAAATGGAAGACGAGCTGGAGCGACTTGAGGCTCAGCGATCGGAAATTGAAAACACTCGAGATGAAGCTAACCGACTGCGAGATGAGGTCGATCGCAGTCGCACAGAAATGGAGATGGCTTGGGAACAGTTGCGGGGCGAACAGCAGCAGGTGGCGGCCCAGCAGTCTCAAGCTCCTCAGGGAGCGGTTGTTGACGAGCAACAGGCGATCCGGATTCAGGAGTTGATGAACAAGCTGGGAGGAGCAATTTCTGCGGCCCAAGGAGTTCGAGAACAACTGAATCAGTCTTTTGGTGTTGTGGGATCTCAGCAGGCAATTCTGGATTTGCACTGGCAGCAGTTGGAGCAAAAACGGGCAAACGCTCAGCAACAGCAAGAAGAGGTTGATCGACAAAATCAGAGCCTTCAAAGTCGCTGGCAGGAGTGGTATCAATCCCAAGATGCTTTGGCGCAAGCTCGCGCGGAACTCAAAGGGAACCAATGTACCCTCAGCGCTAAGCAGGAGCAGGCTCAGTCTATGTCTTTGCAGGTGAAGTCTGTTGAGAATATGTACCAGCAAATCTCCGGGCTGGCGTCTGGTTCGGGTGCTGGAGCTACGGAACAGTTAGTAGATGTGTCTGCTCTGGAGAAGATGCCGGTTGACGAGTTGCAAGGGCTGGTGCAACACCTGCAACAGGATTTGGAAAAGGTGTTCCGGTTTGTTAACGATCAAGAGGAAGAGTTGACTCTCCAACAGGAGACTATCGAGGAACTTCAAGCCAAAATTCAAGCTGCTAGCGAGTACGATCGCATGGCTTTGGAAAATGAAATGGCTGATGAACTCGAAAGTTATCAGATGTTGAATGAAACTTTGGTAGGACAGCGCCTCCGCTTGCAGGAACGGGAAAGTGTTTTGAAGCAGCATCAGGGGGTGCTGTGGCGTCGCTTGGGTACTGCTAATCCTCAAAAAACAGAGCCCGGAGATATTGATTTGGGGCCGATCGTTGCACAGCTCAATACTCAACGCCAGCAGCAAAGCCAAAATTTGCAACGGCTGGAAACCGAAATTCAGCAGGTGCAGGAGGCAATATCTCAAATTGAGGGAAATGTCAACCGTCAAAATCGGGAAAATGAAGCAAAACGCAATGAACTTAAGCAGTTACAGCAGAATTTGTTCAACCAGAAAGGTGCTGTGGCTGAACTCTGGGGCCGGGTGAATGTTTATCAAGAAATGTTGCAACCGGTACAGGACAATTTGAGCGGGCTGCGCCAAAAGCTGGAAGCGGTGGGGGGAGAACTCGATCGCGTGCAAGAAACTGGACAGCAGCAAGATAGCCTAGTTTCCGATTTGCGGCAAGCTCTTTCGAGTTTTCTGCCCGGTGCTTAAATGATTAAATGCCGATCGCGATCCAAGGATTTTCAACTCTGGCGATCGCTCCTCCAGGAAAAGGATCGGTTTGCGATCGGTTGGCTGCTGCAATTAAGCTGGTGAGTTTTTCTACGTGTTCAAAACTCGGCGCACAGGGCAATATTCGCTGCAATACCTGCCGCATTGCGCGCCGTTGCAATGCTAGGGGTGCGTCTCGCAAAGTCTGGCGATTTAGCTTGACGGGAAGTTGAATTTTCACCTGCTCGTTGTCTGCAATTGGAGAGATTGCTCGCTGTAGCAATTCGGTAGCTGCAAGTTCGAGATATTCTACGTCGGCGCGCAGGAGTTCGGCTGTTTGAGCCAGGGCTTGTTGCGCTTTTGGATTGAAATGAGTTTCTAAATATGGCAATAATTGCGATCGAATTCGGTTGCGGGCATATTGCAAATCTTGATTGGTGGAATCTTCCCAAATAGGTAGTTTTTGGTCTTGACAAAATTGACCTGTTTGCGATCGGGTTATTTCCAGCAAGGGACGAACCAAGTAGATTTTAGATTTTAGATTTTGGATTTTAGATTTTGGATTTTGATCGAGATTGTCCGATCGAAAATTAGCCGATATTTGGGAGTTATGATTTGCGTCGGAATTCCCCAATCGAAAATCAGCAGACATTTGGGAGTTATGATTTGCGTCGGAATTCCCCAATCGAAAATCTAAAATCGGCAATCGAAAATCGAACAGGGGCCGCGTCCAAGTCAGGGCGGAAAGTCCATCGGCGCCGCTACCGCGAATTAGGTTGTAGAGAAGTGTTTCGGCGCGATCGCTGGCTGTGTGGCCTGTCACAATGTAGGGGTAGTTGTGGGCGATCGCAATTTCGATTAAAGCTTGATACCGCCACTGTCTGGCGGCTGCTTCAGTTTTCAGGATGTCCGAGGCTGTTTGCAAATAATAGGATATTCCCCAATTTTTAGCTAAATTTTCTACATGATTTGCATTAGATTGTGAATCTGAACGCCAGCCGTGATCGCAGTGAACAATGGCTAGATTCCACCCCCATTTTGGCTGCAAATCGAGCAATAATTTGAGCGCGCATAGAGAATCTTGCCCGCCGGATACTGCTACTAACAATCGCTGATTTGAGGGCAATATTTGTCGTTGCAGCAGCGTCCGGTGCAGTTGAGCGTGGAGGTGCGTCCAATTGGAAGATTCAGGCATTACAGCAGTTGGCAGTTGATTGTTGGCAGCTTGCGCTGAGCGAAGTCGAAGAGTTGCCAGTTGTTAGCTGACTCCGAAAGTAATTGGGAGCATCTCGTGCTTTGCAACACCGGATATTTCTTTACAGCGCTCTCCTCGCACAGGAAAGCTTTACACAGCAAGCGAGTGGGGAGATCGCTATTAAATGCAAAACCCAGATGCTCCCCTTTCCCTCTGGCGGAAGCAGCAGCTTAGCTCCACATTCCTCGACTCTGGGGGTGGTTGTCTGAATATCTATAAACACTAAAGTCACTACTTGCTTGTACTGAGTCGCTGATATCTACTTGCTCGTCTCGATCGGTTTCGTCTGAGCTATCTACGACGCTGTTTTCGGCGGTGTCTGATGGTTCCGGGGCAGCGGGAAGGGCTTTTTGTTCTTTTACCTCATTTGCGATCGGGTAAAACTCCAAACGCATCCTAAGTTTGCCTTTTGTCCAATCTTTCCCGGCACTTAATACCTCGCAATCCATGCCATCTAAAAATAAGTTTTGTTCTAGTATTCTTGACTGCATAATTGTCATAAATTCGCTGACTTTGAATGTACATTGATACATCAAAGCGCTGCTAGGAGCAGACAAAACATCGTCTTCTTTGAGAAATATTTGCGAGTCGTCAATGTCGATTGTCATTTTTTTAATCTAGAAAGGAAGTTCGGCAGTGGATTGTGTAGCGGATTTAAGGGATGTCCGGAAGATGTTCGAGGAAAGTAAAATTTTCAGTCTCGATTGTTTTATAAGGTGGCATCGCATTGGTGTTGACATTGCCTAAAAACGTTTGTTTATAGCATTTCTATGAAATATTGGCGGACGTTTGGGGTAATGGGTAATGGGGAAAAAGGCAATCAATAAAAAGCTTGGCTCGTGCCGCAGATGGTGTCGTGCCAATTATTCATTACCCACTACCCATTACCCATTACCCATTACCAGACATACCCGATTTTTTCGAGAAAGGCTATGTATTTTTCGCTTATAGCTTGGTTTCGATTCCCGCTAGCGCCCCTTGGGAAGGGGATTGAAAGGGCGATCGAGACTAGGCAATAAACGATAGATACAAAAGGTTTTAAGCGATTTTGACACTGATGGATGGAATTTTTCACCCTACAACCGGAGACGATATTAATCCCTATTGTTTGAGATAGGCTGTTTTTCTGTGGCTGATTGGTGGCTAAAAAATTAGAAAAACCAACCGTAGGAATGTAAACCTTTGCCTAACAGATTGACGCCTAAATAGCAAATCCAAACTACTACAAAACCTGTGGCGGCTAAAATTGCGGGGCGTCTTCCCTGCCAGCCGCGAGTGATGCGGGCGTGCAGGTAGGCTGCAAATACTAACCAGGTAATCAGTGCCCAAGTTTCTTTCGGGTCCCAACTCCAGTACGAACCCCAAGCTTCGTTAGCCCAAACGGCACCGGCAATAATTCCAACAGTTAGTAAGGGGAATCCTAAACCGATGATGCGATAGCTTATATTATCAAGAGTTTCTGCTAGATTCAAGCGCTGGGGCGAGAGAAGTTCTGCGGTTTCTGTCGGCGCGGTTGATGAGGTTTGAACTGTTGCTAATTCCAGCACTGCGGTGGTGGCTAAACCGTTATTGTTGGAGTTGAATGAGGGTTCGTTGAAGGCTAAGGTGCTGTCGGTAACTGTTTCGAGGGTTTGAGATTCGGGGTTTTGACCGCGTTGGATGCGGTAGTTGACGTTGCGGTTGCCGTTTGTACCGAAGGAACTACCTGTGAGTTCGATTTTTTGACCGCGGGTGACGATTAAAAATGCGATCGCCAGCAGGGCTCCTACCATTAAAGTTGAGTAACTGAGCATCATCACGCTAACGTGCATCATCAGCCAGTTGGATTTGAGGGCTGGTACTAAGGGCTCGGCCGCTTGCATGGTGTCGGGTAGAGTCAGGGCGGCAAAGGCGGATATTGCCATTGCTACGGGGGATGTGGCTACTCCGACTAGGCGGGAACGGCTCATGTTTTCCGCGACTAGGTGGATGGCGGTGATTCCCCAAACTAAGAAAAATAAAGATTCGTAGAGGTTGCTTAAGGGGAAGTAGCCTGCTTCTATCCATCGGGAACCGAGTAGGGCGGCGATGGAGAGGTTGGCGACGGCCATTCCTGCGCTTCCTAGGGCGGATAGGTAGGGGATGCCGGGGAATGCTGCGCCAACCCAGTAAACGAGCATTGTTGCGAACAAGACGGCGAAGGAGATGTTGTCCAGCCAATTCTGGAGTACGACCAGATCCATATAATTTACTCCGGTAGTGTTTTTACTTATTTTTGCTAACTAGATCGATCGTACTGGGGTTAGGCAGTTTTGGGTTTGGGATTTTGAATTTTTGTGGCAATTCTGAGTTTTTGGCGCTGGTGGAGGTGCGGGGGCGATCGGGCTACGATCCTGTGGGCGCATAAAAAAAGCTACTATTGATCTACCGCACGACTGTCTACCGGTCAATGACTCACGTTTGTTGATTCTGGCTTGCGGATTTTGGATGAGTTGGGTGCGCTAGATGAGATGTTGGGCTTCAGACTGTTGCCAAAATACCTAGATTTACCTATGATTTAGAGGAAGAATTCTCGGCACGGCATGGACAGACTGATCATTATTGGGGAATTGGCCCAATTGAAAGCAGTCAGCGTTGACACTATCAGGTGTTGGGAAAAAACGGAAAAATAGAATCAGTCGGTACCTGTAAGATGTACAGATATGATTACATTGAGAGGTCGAATCAGTGCCATCCCTAACCTACGTCAAAGGATTGTCCACTCCAGAGTCGGAACTGAATGCTTTAGGCTTCAGTCAGATGGAAATGTTTTTGACCGCATTTGCTCCTATCTTTAGACTTGCTGCGATTGAGACAGTCAATCAGTTGTTGACCTTTACCGAGTTCAATAAGTCGAAATGGAATACCCACCTTCAAGCAACCTACTCCATCAACAAGCGTCACGCAAATGGCGTTATCACTTACTCAAAGGGCAAAGTTGACGGTGCTGCATTGCATCGCTCATTGCATATCAAAACATTGACGGGTAAGGCGAAGTCGATTGAAATTTGGTTAGGTAAGGCAGAGAAAAAACTTAAAGTGGCGAACAAATTCTACTCAAAAAAAAATTGGCTAGGTAGCAGAGTAGGTTGCAATTTCCCTTTGTCTTGTTCGCTCAAGTACAAGGAAACTAATTGGCAAAACTTACGATTTCAGATTCACAACAAAAAGCGCAAACTTTTCCTTGTTCAAAACAAGCTAGCCAC
This sequence comes from Microcoleus sp. bin38.metabat.b11b12b14.051, assembly GCF_013299165.1. Classification (NCBI taxonomy): domain Bacteria; kingdom Bacillati; phylum Cyanobacteriota; class Cyanophyceae; order Oscillatoriales; family Microcoleaceae; genus Microcoleus; species Microcoleus sp. bin38.metabat.b11b12b14.051. Next base: position 129,559 of record NZ_JAAFKD010000005.1, on the reverse strand, counting down.
GCTGAAGGTATCACAAATCAAGGTATTCGTACCTCACAATCAAGTCTTTCTTGTGGGTTCTAAGGACGAAACACTGGGGAATGGTATCGCGCAATGGAACGGCTCTATCTTAAAGATTCGAGTTCCAGCTTGTCTTGAAGGGAGTTTCGGCAAAAATGTTTCAGCCGAGATTGGTAATTTTGACCGTAATATTAATCGCTTACCGACTTGCGGTGCAAAGACTTGGCATCTATTCAAGAAAGAAGGTAAATGGAAAGTAGCGGTATCTTTTACGCCAAGCCCTGTTGAGTCCCAGTCTTTTGATAGAGCTTACGGCTGCATTGGGATTGACATGAACCCCGGTTCAATTGGTTGGGCTTATACTGATACCGATGGCAATTTAAAGGCTAAAGGTAAAATCCCCTTACAGATTGGTTTACCTAATGGTGTACAGCAGGCTCAAATCGTTGATACTTGTCTTCAGTTGGCAGTTTTGGCGACAACATTTCAGTGTCCGATTGTTTGTGAGGAATTAGACTTCTCGGACAAGAAGCAGCGCTTAGGTGAAGCCAGCAGAAAGTATTCTAGAATGCTCTCAAGTTGGGCGTACAATGAATTCTACAAGCAACTAAATGCTATTCTTGCTAACCGTGGTATTGAACTAATTACAGTCAATCCTGCATTTACAAGTATTATTGGCTTGTTCAAGTATTTGAGAATGTACGGGCTTGCTAGCGATGAAGCGGCTGCTTTAGTGATTGCTCGTAGAGGCATGAGATTAGGTGAAAAACTCCCAGACTCCATAACCGCCTATGTCGAGGTGAACTCGAACAAGCACGTATGGGGTCAATGGGCCCAATTAAATAACAAGACTAAGCAATCCGGTAAAATAGCTCGTAGACACGATTATTATACCGTTTCTAACTGGAGTTTTCTGGTCAACCCCAAAGAAGTCTGCGGGGAAGCGTTCGCGCACTAGAGAAGATTTGCTTAAACTTACACCGCAGAAGTTTATACCTAGGTTTACCTAAGTTTTTAGAAGCGGTTAATGCGTCGAGATTCAATCTTTTACAAGTTATTTCAAGAAGCTCCAACGCTGCTGTTTGAGCTACTGTCCGAGTCACCATTGAATGCACAACTGTATCGATTTGACTCGGTTGCTGTGAAGGAACCGAAGTTTGAAATTGATGGGGTGTTTTTGCCGCCGGATGCTGAGCCGGGAGTTGTCTATTTTTGTGAGGTGCAGTTTCAGCGGGATGACTTGCTGTACGAGCGTTTGTTTGGCGAGTCGTTTTTGTATTTTTATCGCAATCGCCAGTGGTTTACTGATTGGCAAGCGGTGGTAATTTATCCTACACGATCGACTGAGCAATCAGAAACGCATCCAAGAGCGATCGCTCTTGAACAGCAATCAGGTGCATCGGGTATATTTGGATGAGTTGGGTGCGATCGAACAGTTGCCGCTGGGAGTGGCGCTGATGGCTTTGACGACTATCGACGAGGCGAGTACGCCCTCCGCGGCGCGATTGTTGTTGGCGCGATCGCAGCGAGAGGAATCTGAAGCGGCGAGTCGCGCCATAATAGAGATGCTGACGACGATACTGGTTTACAAGTTTACAAATTTGAACCGAAGGGAGGCAGAAGCGATGTTAGGGATTACGCTTGAGGAAACTCGGTTTTATCGGGAAGCTAAGGAAGAAGGCATTGAGCAAGGTATTGAGCAAGGCATTGAACAAGGCATTGTGCAAGGCATTGTGCAAGGCCGCGAACAAGGCATTGTGCAAGGCCGCGAACAAGAAGGAAGAGCCTTGATTTTACGTCAGTTAAATCGTCGTCTGTTAAATCAGCAAGTGGGAAGTTTGCCGGAATCTGTGACTACCAAACTTGCTGATTTGTCGATCGAGCAAATTGAAACTTTAGCAGAGGAATTGCTAGATTTTCAGTCGATCGCAGATTTAGAGGTTTGGCTGGAGAATTTGCCACAGGAAGATTGAAGCGATTTTAGGGATTACGCTTGAGGAAACTCGGTTCGATCTCGAAGCTCAGGAAGAAGGGCGCTGTTGATGGAGAAATCATTGCCAGATATCGCAACGCCCAATCCTGTGATGCCAGCTCTGGGGTATGACGGGATCGAGAAAAATTATGGCGTTGCGATATCTGGTATGAAACGATCGCTGAAAGCTCAATCTACACTGCGATTAATTATAGTATTCCCCAATGCCGTCGATCGCTCGCACAGTCAAACAGTCGATCGACTAAAATAAATCTGATTACCAAGGATTGCCAATCATTCTAAAAGCCGCCCAATAATAGGGATGAGAAAAATTCCGAGTCCCCGTCTTTGTGATTTCCGCAGGTAGCGGCACATCACCCACAGAAGTCCGCAACATTCCCCCTTCAACCTGCACCTCTTGGCGCAACATCGCTAATTGAGCTTGCCGCACGGCTTCTGTTTTAATCGGAGCATTTTTCAAGTGCCCGTAAAACTCCGCCATCAATCCCAAACTGCCTTCGTCGCTGACATACCAAAGAGTTGCTAGAGCGGATTTAACCCCGGCTTGCACGGCTAAACCGCCAAAGCCTAACTCCGCCTGTCGATCGCCCACAGCAGTCCTGCAAGCGCTCAAAACCAACAGCTCAACTTGGGGGCTGCCCCATCCCATTTGGCGCAACTGATCTAGACGCAATCTACTATCCCACAATTGAATAAAAGATTGGCTCGGATCTCCTGATCGAAATTCGGCGTGAGTAGCCAAGTGAATCATGCCAAATGGCTGCTGCTGGCGCTGCGATTTCAAATTTGCCAGAGTGAAAGCTTGGTTCAAGAAAGACTTTCCGGGCCACCGCTGCGGGGTGATTGCGGATACTTCTATTTCCACCGCAGGTAAAGGACTCATCTCGGGAAATTGCGACGCCCCCATTGCCAGAACTTGGGTATTTTTGAAATTGGTGGGGCTGGTATCTGTCAAACTCAGACTCGGCATCGAGCCGACGCTGTAACGCTCTATCAGAAAGCCTTTACCGTCGTGCAGGGCGGCCATCGGAATCGATCGCAACCCCAGATCCGAGATAAAAGATAAATTCTGAATGCCTTTGGCTTGCAGCTCTGCTTCCAGCGGGGCTACCAGCCACTGGTAGAGCTGCTGGGCTAACGGCAAATAGCTTGTGGTATTGCGCTTTACCGGATTAGTCAGTTCGTTACGAAATCTCCGAACAGCTTCCATTACCTGGAGGCGAGAAGTTCCAGAGATGCGCTGGCGAACAGGAACACCTTCGGGGGTGATCACCATTAGTTCCAGTTCGTCAGAGCCTTGAATTTGCTGTTCTACACGCAACAGCGGCGAACTGTTATAAGGCCGATCGAGTGTAGAACCTCTGGGTGAAAAACTCATATAAACGAGAGCTGGTTTGATACCTGTGGCTTGTTGGACGCTGCGAAGGGTATTTTGAGTATCTGCTAGGGTGGCGATCGTATTTGTGGGCGGCAAACCTAGATAATCAACAAACTCGCTGGTAAATCTGTTTTCTACCTGAAAAATAACCGCGTTAGAGTTGCTTGGTAAGTTGGAAGCCTGAATATCCGGAGATACCGGAGGTGAATTGCGCTGCTGCAACGAATTAGATATCTGGTTTTGCTGTTGCAAGCTGGCGGAAAATAAAGGATTTGTGCTCGGCAGCTCGGTGGCCGAGAGCGACGGTGGGAATTCCGCTGTGGGTATCGGTGCGAGATTGATTGGGGCGGGTGGAGGGACAATTTGAGTAATTGTCGGTGCGGCATTTTGAACGATTGTCGGTGCTATTGCTGCGGGCAAATTCAATACCGGCACGGGATTTTGAACGATTGTCGGTGCTATTGCTGCGGGCAAATTCAATACCGGCGACGGATTTTGAACGATTGTCGGTGCTATTGCTGCGGGCAAATTTGAGATCGGCGACGGATTTTGAACGATTGTCGGTGCTATTGCTGCGGGCAAATTTGAGATCGGCGCGGGATTTTCAATGATTGTCGGTGCTATTGCTGGCGGCAAATTCAATATTGGCGACGGATTTTGAACGATTGTCGGTGCTATTGCTGGCGGCAAATTCAATATTGGCGACGGATTTTGAACGATTGTCGGTGCTATTGCTGCGGGCAAATTTGAGATCGGCGCGGGATTTTGAACGATTGTCGGTGCTATTGCTGCGGGCAAATTTGAGATCGGCGACGGATTTTGAACGATTGTCGGTGCTATTGCTGCGGGCAAATTCAATACCGGCACGGGATTTTGAACGATTGTCGGTGCTATTGCTGCGGGCAAATTCAATACTGGCGCCGGATTTTCAATAATTGTCGGTGTTGGCGCTGCGGGCAAATTTGAGATCGGTGCTGGTGCTGGTGTTGGTGCTGGTGTTGGTGCTGGTGCTGGTGCTGGTGCTGGTGCTGGTGCTGGTGCTGGTGCTGGTGCTGGTGTTGGTGCTGGTGCAGGCGCGGGTGCAGGCGCGGGTGCAGGCGCGGGTGCAGGCGCGGGTGCAGGCGCTGGTGTTGGTGCTGGTGCAGGCGCTGGCGCTGGTGTTGGCCGGGGAGTCGGTGCAACTACGAGTGTTGGCCGGGTAGTTGGTGCAACTACGGGTGTTGGTGCGGGTGTTGGTGCTGGTGTTGGTGCAGGCGCTGGTGCAGGCGCTGGTGCAGGCGCTGGCGCTGGTGCAGGCGCTGGTGTTGGTGCGGGTGCAACTACGGGTGTTGGTGCAGGCGCTGGTGCAGGCGCTGGTGCAGGCGCTGGTGTTGGGGCGGGTGTTGGTGCGGGTGTTGGCGCTGGTGCAGGCGCTGGTGTTGGGGCGGGTGTTGGTGCGGGTGTTGGCGCGGGTGTTGGTGCCGGTGTTGGTGCCGGTGTTGGCGCCGGTGTTGGCGCTGGTGTTGGTGCGGGCGAGCCTGAAGAACCCGTAATCCTAATTTCCGTCGGTTCTACTATTTGAGGGCCGGGGTTGGAATAAAGTCCGTATGCGATCGTATTTTCCTTCTTCGGGCCCCCAGTCGAAATGCTGCCAGCAGTACCGTTGAGTCTGTTATAGTCGCGCCCGACGCTGAAAAGACTATTCGATGCTTGTTGGCCGCCGTGGCTAATGGCGATATCTCCACCGTTAGCGCTAATAGTCGCGGCGGCAGAAATGCTGCAAGAAGCTGGGGCCAAGCAGTTGCTATTGTTGCTGAAAGTGCCTGTGGCTCGGAAATAACGGCCGGCTGTAATGTTAATATCTCCTCCGGCTGTTCCGCCTTCGGTGTTGATACGGGTGACTTCGATGTCGTTGCTGGCTTTGAGGGTGACTTCGCCGCCTTGTTTTTCTGCGGAGTTGGCTTCTATGAAGCCTGTTTGAATGCTGCTTGAGGGTGCTGCTATGCTAACGTCTCCGGCTTTGCCGGTTTTGTCGCTAGAGCCTGTGTTGATGTTGCCTGTTTCTACTTTTCCTGTACGGCTGGTGACGCTGATATTGCCGCCTGCTGCGGTGGTGGAACTCGCATCGATAGCTGCGGTGCTAATGTCGCCGCTAGCTTGCAGCCCGATCGATCCGCGTATTGAGTTGCTTGGGGTACTTAGAAGGTTTCCGCTGGCTGCAATGCTGTTGGCTGCTTGAATTTCGATCGCCCCACCGCTGGCACCTTTTAGTGCTACGTCTCCCGCCCCTATTGCTCTGTTGGACGGCGTGAGTACCACTTCACCGCTAGCGTTGACGCTGATGCCTGTAGCGTTTGCTTGACCGATTCCTGTGAGCAATTCTGGCAATGATGCGATCGGCAATGCTGTGCCGGATGTTGCTGAGAGCGGTTTGATTTCCAAATTCAGCAGGCTGTTTTCTGGGGCGATCCGCACTAAATTTTTGCCGATGACTGATGCTACCGTAATTCGACCGCCTGGGGCCGCCAGATTACCGGTGCTGACAACGGTACCGCCGATTAAGGTTAAGTTCTGCCCTGACTTGACTGCTAAGTCTGCCGTGCTGATAATTGCTGCGGCTCGATCGGCTCCAAATGTAAAGGAATTGGGCGTGCCCGTCAGAGATGTGTAGGTATTAGTACCTGTAGCATTAAACGAGTTAGAACCTAATCCAATAGCGGTGGCGGTGGTTGCAGTGAAAGAAGCAGGCACGTTTAAGCTGGCACTGTTGCCAAATATAATACCGGATGGATTCATCAGAAACAAGTTAGAATTGCCACCTGTTACTTGAATTAAGCCGTTAATAATCGAGGGACTACCGCCCCCGACGCGCACTAAAATATTGCGAATGTTCGGGTTTGAGATAAAGTTAGCAATCTGATTTGGCGATAAGCCGAATTGTGTAAAACTATGGAAAAGATTTTGGCGATCGCTCGATAATTGTCCGCCTTGAATGTCTAAACGAGTTTGCCCTGCTGGAGTTACCGTTGGCGATGCAGGAGTTACTGTTGTACCCGTTCCGTCCGCCGCCGGCACGATGGTTTGAGCTGCGGCTTTTGCTTGCAAAAAGTAAAGATTTATTAAGGCTAATTGCAGAGAAAGTACGAGTTTGCTGATTCTTGATAGAGACAGGGGTTTAGCGTGACTTTGCATATTTTGGGCGGTTTTCATAGCTTTTTAAAGTGTAAAATTTATAAGTTACAGGGTTCTGTTCCCAACGCCTGTTCGTAGAGAAACTTTGGTTAAAGACGCTATATTTATGAAGCAACTGGCTTGCTGACCGAAAGTTTGTTGACGGCTAAATGAGTAAAAATGGCCACCGCATATGCAATTCCCCCTGGCGCATCTTCTCCCCAATCTCAATATAACTGACCTTGGCTAAAAGCTGTATATTCCGCATGACATAAAAAAGGGCTCTCCCTCACAAATGCACTCCGAGGTCGATCAACCTAGTTGTTTAATTATTATTGAGATTTGCGTTGCAACGAATTATGGCTATTGAAAAATCGGCGTTGTTGCTTCCCATGCTGACTGAAAAAATTCGCCCAAATTTAGGGTTTCATTTTATACAAAAAAACAATCATTCTCTACAATTGTATGCCTTGAAAATTATGACAATAAAAAGTAAGTAAAATTTTTAAGGTATTAAGAAATTCGGTTTTGAACGACAATACTTAGTTGCAGTCAAAAACTCAAGTAAAAAAAACTTGGTTGTGAAGGTTTGTGTGCCTGTGGCAGAATCTGGGCAATATGAGCTAGGGTGGGAAATTGCAAGGTAATCGGTAGAATTGTTGCCTAAATTTTTGAGCGATCGGCAAATCGCAGATTAAGGTAGATAGACGCAAATTAAGGTAGATAATTTCCCGAGCTAACAGCCGCAGGCGATCCGATCGCGAATTGCTCGCCTGCGCCACAAAAATTCATAAAGGCTATAAGTCCTGTTCTTGGATCACACTTTTCCATCGACTATGGGCTAGCAGAAAAATCTTCTTTCTATCCGTTAAATCGCTGATAGTGCAGCGAAAGTCGAACTTCTTGATTCCTTGGCCTCTAAGTCAAATTTTTAGAGGGTTCAGAAACCCGGTTTTTTAAACAACCGGGTTTTTCGGTTTCTTGGTGTGAGAGTGAAGTAAAACTACTTAAATCCGGCTCAATTTTCCTCTAACAGCCCGATCGGCTATTGTCGGTTTGGAGCGGCTGCTTTTAGGTTTTAATCGATCGCGCGGTGTTGCTGTTTAATGGGTTGTCGCGGCGGATTTGTGGAATGATTTAAGAGTTAATTTGGAGAATTTTGGACGCTGGGCGAGGGACTGGGTGATGCAGCACTGCTGGGTGATGCAGAGCTGCTGGGTGATGCAGCACTGCTGGGTGATGCAGAGCTGCTGGGTGATGCAGGGCTGCTGGGTGATGCAGGGCTGCTGGGTAAGGGATTGGGTGCAGGAGTGGATTGGTCGGATTTTTTGAGACCGACAAAAGCGTCGTAGCGGGTGGTACGATCGCCAATGACTGCTGCTGTAATGCCGATCGAGCGCATGGCATCGATCCAGATTTTTTGGTTGGGAGGAAACTCCGGTAAAGCTAGGTTTTTCGGGTTAAACGCAGTCTCGGTGTCGATGAAGAAATTGCCGTTGTGGGGTTTAAGTTGCGATCGTACAGTTTTTTGGAAAAATTCGCTGCTTAATAGCGGACTTTTCGGCGCCGGAACGATCGAGTCAACCACCGGAGCTCCTACTGTAATAAACGCCACATCGTTGATCCAACCGCGAGTTACCGTAATTCCTCCGAAGGGCGATGTCCATTTAGTTGCAGGTTGACCGCCGAGTTGAATGTCCTCAACTCTAAACCCTTTGGTTTTCATCGTTTCATCAAGCTGTTTCAGGGTTTTGTTGGCTGCGCTGCGGTTGTTTGTTTCTACCATAAATACAAATCCAGCAGCATATTTGTCTTTAGGATTCTGCGCCGGAGCAGGTATTAACGATACAGAAAATTCTCCCGCCATCCAGTTGATTACGTCTTTGTCTAAATCTAATCCGGTAGTGGATTTTAAACCAGTCCGCAAAACTTGGGGATTGATCGGGGAAAGGGGGTTGGTATCGGCTCCAGATACGTAGTCTTGCCACAGACGCTGCAAGTTGCCACCGGAGACCATCATGATTGTATTGCTGGGCAGGCGGTTAGCCATTTTGAGAGCGTTGTTTTCTACTGCTATACGAATGCTAGAGTCTGGTTTTAGCCAAGAGATTGATTTGAATTCAATTCCTTCTGCATCCAGCGTCGCTGTGGTGGCAAATCCTTGATTTTGTTGCAGTTTTTCGAGGTTTTGGGCCGAAATTTCTCGGGATGAGTTGGCGGCTGTATAGGCAGCGGCAACGGGGATGTTGACGTAGATTTGACCGAAGGCGCCGGAATTTTTTATTTGTTGGATGGCGTCTCCATAGCCAGGGGTTTTAGCGAGAGATGGTTCGCCTTTGTAGGTGTCGATGATTCTGTCTGTGGCGCTGGGATCTGTGGTGACTGCTAGATAGTTGGTGCCGAGTACCGCGACTGAGAAATTGCGATCGGGTACGCCTTGAGTTTCTGTAACTTGCACTCCTTTGTAATTGCGCTCAACCATTTTTCCTTGGTTGAGGGGTCTGGGTTTTGCTAATAATTCTTTGGCTTTGATCGGGTTGGCAATTGGCAGGATAATTGCGACTGACTGTTGAATTGGCGGACGCGGGGGCGCGTTGGGTGCTGTTGGGGGGACTGGTATGGCTATTTTGTTTCGCAGGAAGGCCACCATTGCGGTATTCCCCACCCACGGCTGAATGTCTTGTGCGTAGGCGTAACCGTTGTTTGTCAGCAGGCGATCGCGCATTTCGCTTAAAAATCTTTCAAACGAAGCTTTTGACTCGGGCGTACCAAATTCTTGGAGTTTTTTCCACTGCGATTCATCGGTGCTGATGGATAGCGCCATCATCGCATCTTGGGGCACGACGGTTGCTCCTGGCGGCAAATCTTTGGCTGGGCCGCGGGAAATGACGATCGAGTAGGTGAGAAAGCCTAAACCGATCAAAAGTGTGGCGGCTCCGATCGTAAACAGCAGGGAAGATTTATCTTTCTTAAACATTATTCGTAAGGTTCGGGTGCTCGCAACATGATAGATGATTCTTGGCTAATGTAGCAGATAGCTGGTAAAACTATAGTCATTTATTGCAATGACATGGGAGGCGTTAAGTCCCTCCCCTTTCCGTTTTACTTTGAGCGGATTAACCCGCCTCGGCTGAACTACGCAGCTCCCTATCCCATTGCTGAACGCATTTGGGATTGCTTTTCTGAGGATATTGTACGCTGCATTCACATCGGAATTAATTAGCTGACCAACCGATGTTTTGTACAAACCCCGCTTAATCCGCTTACCAGTAAACACAGGCTCTTTTTCGGTTTTTCCATAAACAGGAATGGGGTCTAAACCTAAAAAACTGGAGCGGGATGTGTAGGATTCTTCCTGCACAATTACATTGATTCCAGCCAACCGAGCTTTGTACTCCAACATTTCAATTAATCGAGAGTGAGGAATATTAACAAAGTTTTGATTGGTTTGCTTCCCTAGATCAATTTCTGTTTTCCACTGCGCGTTCTTGCCAATTACTAGCGTCCCAATCTGCTTGGTGAGCAAAAGGTTAATAATTAGACGGCTAGCATGATGTAAGTAATTGTCAACTTTCTGATTGATCCAGCGAGTTAAGCGCTGAATGCGGGGCGAAGTTTTTCGACTTCCTTTTAATTGAGATTGTAATTGTGAAGAGCGTTTGTTATAAAACTGATTGATAGATTTCAGTGGTCGCCCGTTAATCAGGATCGGGGTAAAACCCGGCTGATTTGAAGTTAACGCCACCAAGTTATCTAGTCCTAAATCAATACTAGCTACAGAATTAGCGTTGCCAAGGGTGGACTCCGGTTCACTTCGACTACGCTCAGTACAAGCATCATAAATTACCTCAATTACATAGGAATCACATTTCGGAACCAGCCTAATTTGGCAAACCTGGTGGGGATTGACTTGGGTTTTAATTAAAAGTTCTGTACCCGAAAGTTTAATGATTCCTTTCTTCAACTGTTTGCTGCTAATTGCTTGAATCGTGTAGACGAGAAGATTTCGCCCTTTAGTCTTATCTTTGTACTTTGGCAATTTTGGGCGACCCGTGAATTTTGAAGAATCAACTTTGTAAGCTTTAACGGCTTCAAAAAACGATTTCCAATTCTTGTCTAGCACCATCAAGATTTGCTGACTTACTTTAGCAGGCAAAGCCTTATATGCTTCGTGAGACTTCATCAATCGGTTCATTTCGTTGTAATTGACATAACCCCATCCATAAATAAAGCTCTGACGAATGACGTAATTGGCTGCATTGTAGAGGTTTTTGGACTTGAAAGCTAGTTCGTCTATTTGGGCGAAACGGTGTTCCGTTGATTTAATGATGTGCCTCTCTGTTAGTTGCATTTGAGACTTGCGTTTTTTGGGCTATGCGTATTCCTTGTTCAACACTCACAACAATATAATACCATTATTGTTTATAATTGCTTATAAACTCAATGAAGTTTTACAATACGTCAAATCTAATACCCGCATAATGTTTGAGTCTGCGATCGCCTAAATTCTGCGGCGCTCCCGGGGGATGCGCCACAGAATTTAGATGATTGCGCCCCCGTGTTTAAGAAAGATGCCAACGGGAGCGATACTCCTCGCTGTCAGCGAGGGTTTTGCAGGGTTTCGGTTTCAAGTTGACACCCGTGCAGCCGGATTGAATTGCATCAATTTTTGAGCATCGTTCAACCGCAGATGTAGGGAAAATTAACGCAGATAATCTTTCGATAATTTTCCGATGGAGGCAATGCAAGTCTGAGTAATTAGTTGAATCAGTTTCTCGCCTGAAAGTCTTTAAATATAGTTTGAAATGAGTACATTAGCCGGTGAACATTGTTCGTGGCTCTTGGAAAAATGTTGAGTTCCCATTTTTTGCGAGCGGTAGTTAGCAGTTTGGCTGCGGGTTGCGAGTAACTATTAGAGATGAAATAGCTGCCTCCTTCGTAGCGAATATCTGACGCTAATCCGATAAAAGCCCCGGCCGTTTCTAGTTGGAGTTCGGAGGTACAGTGCTCGGATTTTACTGCTAAAATTACCTGCGAGTGTCGCGGCTCGCGTTCGAGCAAACGGCAGATATTTGCTTCTTTTTGGTACAAAATTAACAGGTTGCAGTTGTGCAGAACTCCGGCTCTACCTTGGACTTTTACTCCGAGGTGAATTTCGAGGGCGGGTTTGTTGGGAAATTCCACCACAGCATGAGTGTATGGATGTGCATTTCCGTGAATTTTTCCCGCGGTTTTTCTAAATGTTAGATATCTTGGTGTTTCGTCGTCTACGACATTGTTGTAATAAACAGTACCACCTTCATTAGCAACTGCTTTGAGCAGGATGGTGAATAGGTAAGCGTCAAAAATGCTTGCTTGTTCTCCCGCTTTGTTGAAATCTGGGTCGATCGAGCTTTTTAATTTGCTTTTAATTTCGGAGTTGATGGCGTAGTTGCTGGGCCCGGAGGGCAGTTTTTCCAGCAGTTGCTTGAGGGCGATCGCCTGTTTGTGGCGCGGGGCTGTCACGCTGGATGTAAACTCGATGGTTTGGGCTGCTTCTGTACCTGAATTGGCAAAGCTAATTTTTGTACCTAGGGGAGAGGTTTCAGATTCTACTTTCAAGAAATAAGCAATTTCGTCTTCCATTTCCGAAGAGTTCACCGTCGCTTGCTCCACAGCCTGAATTAACAGCAAAAGCTGTTCTTTTGCGGTATAATCTTGTATCTTCAGTAGCGGTGTTTTTCGTTTGAGCGATCGCTCTTCTATTATTTTGCCAATCTCTACAGTATCCGCTACTTGTTGGACGACCCAATCCAATTTAAACTCATTTAGAATTGCCGCCAGTTCTTGATAGACTTTGGCATACTCGATCTCATCCATAATTGCTTCTGCGCTGCACACTATTCTAAATTATACAAGCAGATTTGATTTTTTGGTCAATGGTCTGCGAGCAGAGAGCGGGGACAGGATTCTTGCTGCGGCTGCGCTGAGTGACAAGTCGGCGCTGATCGTGGTACAGAGGGATGGGACTGTGGGGGAGGATGAAATTTTCGGTTCCTTGAAGCCCGATCGAGCTTACTGATGGCAGATTTGATATTATCGAGCTGGTTCTACACTGTCTAATCGGTACTGCAAGTTCCCAGAGTTCCCTCTTTTTGGAAATTCATCAGATATCTTGCAAAAGTCTTTTCGATCGACTTTTGGAACGGGTAAGATGCCCGTTCCACAACAGCTAGGAACGGGCATCTTGTCCATTCCTAGCTGTTTTTACAAGAGGTCTATCAATTCCTCAATTCCTCAAATTTTAAATCTAAAATCTAAAATCTAAAATCTCACGGCTAGCCTCCACAGTTCTCACTGCTTCCCAATTCCTCAATTCCTCAATTTTCAAATCTAAAATCTAAAATCTAAAATCTAAAAGCTCACGGCGAGCCTCCACAGTTCTCACTGCTTCCCAATTCTTCAATTCCTCAATTCCTCAAATTTTAAATCTAAAATCTAAAATCTAAAATCTAAAATGGTATAAGCTATTGTACGACATTTGCAGCGATCGAACTATGGCAACTATCAACGACAATTACCTGAAACTCAAAGCCGGCTACCTGTTTCCCGAGATTGGGCGCAGGGTGAAAGCGTTTGCGGAGGCGAATCCCTCTGCGCCAATCATCCGGCTGGGGATTGGCGACGTGACGGAACCGCTACCGGCTGCTTGTCGCGAGGCGATGGTGAAGGCGGTGGAAGAAATGGGTTCGCGGGATACCTTCAAAGGATACGGCCCGGAACAAGGTTATGAGTGGCTGCGCGAGAAAATTGCCCAGCACGATTTTCAATCGCGGGGATGCCAGATTGAGGCTTCGGAAATTTTTATTTCTGATGGTTCTAAATGCGACTGCGGCAACATTTTAGATATCTTTGGCAATAATAACACGATCGCAGTTACAGACCCAGTGTATCCGGTGTATGTAGACACTAACGTGATGGCGGGACACACGGGAGATGCCAACGAAAAAGGCGAATACGAAGGCTTTGTTTATCTGCCAATTTCCGCAGACAACCATTTTACGGCGTCTATTCCCACAGACAAAAAAGTTGATTTAATTTACCTGTGTTTTCCCAACAATCCGACGGGGGCGACGGCCACGAAGGAACACTTGCAAGCTTGGGTAGATTATGCTAAAGCTAACGGATCGATTATTTTCTTCGATGCGGCCTACGAAGCGTATATTACCGATCCGAGTTTGCCGCATTCTATTTACGAGATAGAAGGGGCGAGGGATTGTGCGATCGAATTTCGTTCGTTCTCAAAAAATGCTGGTTTTACTGGTACTCGCTGCGCCTTTACAGTAGTCCCGAAGAATTTGACAGGAAAAGCTGCTGACGGTTCGGATGTGGAAATTTGGAAGCTGTGGAACCGCCGCCAGTCTACTAAGTTTAACGGCGTTTCTTACATTGTGCAGCGCGGTGCAGAGGCGGTTTATTCTGAGGAAGGCAAAGCACAAATTCAGGCGTTAGTCAATTTTTATATGGAAAATGCGAAGATTATTCGCGAGAAATTGACAGCAGCCGGAATTCAGGTTTACGGTGGCGAAAATGCGCCTTATGTGTGGGTGAAAACGCCTCACGGTTTGTCAAGTTGGGAGTTTTTTGATAAGTTGCTGAATACTGTGAATGTGGTGGGAACACCGGGTTCTGGTTTCGGTGCTGCGGGCGAGGGTTATTTCCGAATTTCGGCGTTTAATACTCGGGAGAATGTGGAGGAAGCGATGAGACGGATTGGGGATAAGTTTAAGGTTTAGGCTCGAAGGCGATCGCCAAACTGAGCGCAGTAGAAACACTGGAAAATACAGCAGCAACTATTGCAAGGCTCGTTTGGCAATTTGCTTTGAGTGGCGGGCGATCCTTCCTGTGCGGGCGGTTCGTAGTGCGGACTTAAGTCCGCTCTTGGTATGCGGACTTAAGTCCGCACGCGCGAACACATAGCCCGCCAGAGCGATCGAGCGTATCATCTGTTTGTCCCAGCGTTTTGTCTCTTAAGTCTGGCTTCTGAGCTGGATTGACTTACCAAGAAGAATGGGTTTAAACCCTCCTGTTTCTAGGGGGAAATTAAACAAAATTATTCACTGTTTCAATCCTCTTTATTGTAGCGACGGGTAGCTGTTAACTGTTAACTGTTAGCTGTTAGCTGTTAACTGTTAAGTGTTAACTGTTAGCTGTTAACTGTTAACTGTTAACTGTAAACTGTAAACTATCAACTGCATCAAAGGGAGATTCAGAGTTGTTTGCTGGTTGCGAGCAATTTCTCTCTGGGCGCGGGATTGGACGAAATATGCTGGTTAAAAAGAACCTGTCTCTGCGTGAGCCGCGTGACGCTAATCGGAATTTTGATGGCAAACTCTGTACCTTGTTCGGGTGTGGAAGTACAGAACAATTCACCATGATGTCTTTCTGTAATAATTTGATAGCTGATCGACAAACCCAGTCCCGTGCCTTTGCCTACTTCTTTCGTGGTATAAAAGGGATCGAATAACTGCTTCATTACCGATTCTGGGATGCCTTTTCCGTTGTTAGCAATGCGGATTTCTATCCAATTGCTGTCTAAAATTTTGGTTGAAATTTTGATAGTACCGAGTTCGCCTTGACTGGCTGCAAGTGATGAATTTTGTTCTTTTGCTGCTTCTGCTTCTTCTTCTAAAGCATCAATGGCATTAGCAATAATATTCATAAATACCTGATTGAGCTGTCCGGGATAGCACTCTATTTTTGGCAAATCGTCATATTTTTTAATAATTTGAATACCTGGAAAATTAGAGTGGGGTTTGAGACGGATTTGCAAAATCATCAGGGTGCTGTCAATGCCTTCGTGGATGTCGGCTAATTTCATTTCTGCTTCGTCAAGCCGAGAGAACAGTCTTAGCGATTTCACAATGTCGCGAATTCGGTTGGCTCCGGTTTTCATGGAAACTAAGATTTTTGGTAGGTCTTCTCTGATAAAATCTAAATCAATTGATTTGATTTTTTCTTGAATTGCAGGTTCGGGATTGGGGTATTTTTCTTCATAGGTGTCTGTGAGTTCCAGCAAACTTTCTACATAGTTGGTGGCGGGAGCGATATTGCCGTAAATGAAGTTGATGGGATTGTTAATTTCGTGGGCGACGCCAGCTACTAATTGTCCTAGAGATGACATTTTTTCGCTCTGGACAAGCTGGCATTGCGTCTGCTGCAATTCTGATAAAGTTTGGGCGAGATGTTGAGTTTGCAGCTTTAATTCGGCGGTGCGTTCTTCTACTCTAATTTCTAACTCGTCTTTAGCTTTTTTCAGTGCCTGTTCTACTGATTGGCGCTCGATTATTTCGGCTTGTAGGAGGCTGTTTGCTAGTGCTAGCTGTGCGGGACTGGGAAGGGCTAGGGCTTGAGGGATTAAGTTTACTAAAAGTATGGCTGTAGCGAAGGAAATCATGGCGGTAATTGCTTTCATGGTTCCGGAAATCCAATAGATAGGATGCCACAGCGTCCAGACTTCAAATATGTGAGTGATCCCGCAGGCGACGATAAAGGCTCCAAACATGGCAAAGATCCAGTTGAAAGGTAAGTCTTCGCGTTGCGAAATAAAGTAAACCAGTGTAATGGGGATTGAGAAATAGGCGATCGCAATTATTGAATCTGAGGCTACGTGTAGCCAGACTAACTTGGTTTGCCAGAGATAGCAGTGACCGTGGGGAATAAATGACCCGGAACTAAAAAAAGTTTTCCACATATCCTGCATAATATTTCCTTTGAGTTGTGAGAAAATAGACTCTGACTGGTGTCAATTAATTTCAACCAGGGGTTTATTTCACCTGCGGCTTAATCACCTATGCGTTCATATTCTCTGCTAGCTTCAGCAAAAATCAATCTGTATTTGGAGATAATAGGCGATCGCCCCGACGGATATCACGAACTGGCGATGGTGCTTCAAAGCATAGATTTAGCCGATCGAATTGACTTGCGCGCGATCGGAACCGACACGATCCGCGTGCGCTGCGATCACCCGCAAGTCCCGCCGGATAAGAATAATCTGGCTTACCGGGCGGCGGATTTGTTGGCGCAGCAATTCCCCGATGCTTTGGCGAAATACGGCGGAGTCGAGATTGCGATTCACAAGCAGATTCCGGTGGCGGCGGGGCTCGCGGGCGGTTCTGCAAATGCGGCCGCAGTGTTAGTTGGGATGGACTTGCTGTGGCAATTGGGACTCACTCAGTCGGAGTTGCAAGAGTTGGGGGGAACTCTGGGTTCTGATGTGCCTTTTTGCATAACTGGAGGTACGGCTCTAGCAACTGGCCGCGGGGATAAACTGTCTCCACTCCCCGATTTGGGAGGGTTGTACGTGGTACTGGCAAAGTTTCGCAATCTCAGTATTTCTACTGCCTGGTCGTATCAAACTTATCGCCAACAGTTCAGTAGTTCCTATTGTGCACCAGAGGATTTGGATTGTCGCCGGGAAAGGCTGCATTCGGGGCCGATGGTGGGGGCGATCGCGCAAAAAGATCGATCAAAAATTGGTCAATTGTTGCACAACGATTTAGAAAAAGTTGCTTTACCAGTATACCCGCAGGTGTTGCAATTGCGCGAGGCTTTTGAGTCGGCGGGAGTTTTGGGCGCGATGATGTCGGGTTCCGGGCCGACGGTGTTTGCGCTGTGTGAGTCTCAACAGCAAGCTCAGCAAACTTTAGAACGGGTGAAAAGTGCGATCGCTTCTCCGGATTTGGATTTTTGGGTAGCCAAGTTTAGCAATACAGGTATTCGGATTTTTTCTGAGGGAAATGATGTAAAAGCAGCGGTGGCGACGGTGTAACTCGCAGGTGGTGCGATCGCGATCGTCCGTGAAATGTCGAGGGGGGCGATCGGTCAAAATGAATCTAACTTTGCACAGAGTCTATTTAACTCGAATAACTGATAAAATCTCAGGAAACAACGATTTTTATTTTGGTTAATCCACCAAAAATCTTAAATCTCAAACCTAAAATCTCAAATCGCCATGGCTGATTTAACTAATCCAAATTCTACGTCTCAACCTGTAAAATCTAGTGGGGAAGGTGCCCCTACACCTGCTTCACCGCCGACGGTTGTGCGGTGCGTGACAGGTTCGCTGATGGCGGGCGGATTTGCCGCGGCTTTGTACGCCCTAACTTTGTCGGTAGCCCAAACTTTTGCTAACAAGCCGATTCATTCCGACAATACAACCGTGATTAATATTGCGGCGGCCGTCCGCACATTAGTCATGGGAATTGTAGCTTTGGGCGCAGGCGTTTTTGCTTTTGCATCTGTGGGTTTGATGCTGCTAGCCGCGCAGCTTTTGATTCAAAAATTGGCGAAAAAACCCGCAGCCTGAAACCATCGTCCGAGAGAAACTCTCGTCCGCAACGACGAGAATAAATCATCAGATCGAAGCAATGGAATTATTGACGATCGGACACTCCAATCACAGTATTGAAGCGTTTGTTTTCCTGCTGAAGAAATACAGAATTACAGCGGTTGCGGACGTGCGATCGCATCCTTTCAGCCGCTATTTACCTCATTTTAATCAAACAGAAATTGCAGCCTCTCTGTCTGCGGCTGGCATTCAATATGTGTTTTTAGGTAAAGAGTTGGGCGCGAGGCCGGAAGATTTGAGCTGTTACGATACAGGCGGTAAAGCTTTGTACGATCGCATAGCAGCCACTCCTCTATTTTCCGCCGGAATTCAGCGCTTGCTCAAAGGCGCAGCCAATTATAAAATCAGTTTAATGTGTGCGGAAAAAGACCCAATCACCTGTCACCGGACTATTTTAGTTTGCCACAAACTCAAAGAATTTAATTTACAGATTAATCACATTCTGTGCGATGGCAATTTAGAATCGCACCAGGATTTAGAAGCAAGGCTTTTGAGCAAGTTTAACAAATTGAAAAACAATAACGCTCCGTTGCAGTTAAGTTTGTTTCAATTAGAACCTGAAGTAAAAGATGAAATAGTTGATTTAGAAACAGCTTATTATCGTTACGGATTGACCAGGGCTTATATCAGCAAATAAGGCAATAATCGGCGAGAGATTCTTTATTTTCTATTAATTTTTGCAGCAACTCTTGACATCGAATATGTTTACAATTACGCCACAGACATCCTCGCGCACCAGAGGTTGAGAAAATTTGTTCGAGTTTTAACGTTCTTCGTGCTATAATTCTGCGGGACTGTAGCAGAAAGGGGTGCTTTTTGATGAAAGCAGAATTTTATTATGACTGTCACAGATATATTTGCAGTTTGGTGCAAGTTGATTTTAGCAAAGAATTAAAAATAAAAAATTATCAAGGTTTTGTCTTGGCTGTTAAGCAAGGTGAAAAAATTGGGCTTTTGGGGAAAAGTCGTCATAATGCTAAGAAAGTTGATGTCTCTAAGCCGCATTTTTATAATGTGATTAAAGCAGCTATGAGCGCTTTAGAGTTAGAAACGAGAAATGAGGTGATATTAGAGAGAAATCGCACGATTGCTGATGGTGAAGAAATGATTCAGCAGCACAATCGAGAAATTCGCCTTTTGCATGAACAGCTTAGAATTCAAGCGAGTCACATTGAGCATTTGTCAAGGGAAAATCAGCAGTTGTCGGCGCAGCTAGTAGAGAAGGAAATTAGAGAAACTCAAATTAGTCAAGCCATTGAGGAAGATTTAGTGCTGGCGGGAATTGAGCATGGAATTGGAGAAGCTGAAATTGATCCAGAAGTAGATGAATTACCGATGATAGATTCTGGGTTAGAAGTACATTTAAGCCAAAATCAGCAAGATGTGGAGGAGGTTGAGAAAGCGGAATTAATCAGCGGGGGCGATGTTGAAGTTGTTGATTTAGAAATTATAGAATCAGTAGAAGTGACGGGAGGCGAAAGTGAAATTAAGCATTTGCCTAAAAGAGGTTCACAGAGAAGGAGCAGAAAGAAATAATGAAAATTTTTAATTTTTTTCAATACTCACAGGTTCGTAGTGAGGACTTCAGTCCTTTGATTTTATGCGGACTGAAGTCCTCACTACGAACCTTTGAGCGTGAGGACTTTAGTTTTTTGATTTTAGGCGGACTGAAGTCCTCACTACGAACCTTTGAGCGTGAGGACTTTAGTTTTTTGATTTTAGGCGGACTGAAGTCCTCACTACGAACCTTTGAGCGTGAGGACTTTAGTCCTTGCATTTAAATGCGGACTGAAGTCCTCACTACGAACCTTTGAATGTGAGGACTTCAGTTTTTTGATTTTATGCGGACTGAAGTCCTCACTACGAACCTTTGAGCGTGCATTTTTTATAGGTCGATATTTGGCAAAATTTCTCTAATTCTTGTCCGAAATAGACGCACTGCTGCTCTTTGTCCGATCGCCCTGCTTTGTTCGATAAATTAGGGTATTTCTGCGATCGGCAAAAATGGAAAAGCTATACTTTGAGTAACAGTCTGATATGCGCCATCTACCAGTTGATAAACTTCTAGAGTTTGGCGGCGGTATCTCCAAATTTCTGGAACTCCCAAAGCGGCATAAATTGCGAATTTATTCAGAGAAGAATTCGTGTAGTCTGATTCTACCGCTAAATCGGGCGGCGGATCGGTTTGCAAGTCAATATCTCTGCTTCTGACTAAAGCTTCATTCTGGATGTAGAAACAGGTATCTGGTTCGATCGCCCTTTTCAACTCTTCTCTTTCCAGCAACAGCGCGCCAACGTGCATAACCTCAATTTCTAACTCGTCTGCTATGGCGTTCACGAAGCAGCCTAACATGATTACAGGTACTTCGTGTTTTTGGTAAGGTCTTCTGATTTCTAACACTCCATTGTCATAGGCAATTCTCCACGCGCGATCGTCTCCGACATCAGCCAGCAATGCTTGAAAAGTTCGCCAGCTAACGCCTTTCAAAACAACTTTTGATTCGTGGTGGATAATTTGCTGTTGTACGGGAGGAGACGGAGTTATTGTTTGCGCGTTCATTTTGCGATTCCTTTGTATTGGTTTTGCGATCGAAGGCGAACAAACTTATACCAGTTATAGACAGCCGTGTTAGGAAAGAAGTGTTGTTTACTATTTTGTCAGGTGCGTCGCTATTAGATTGTCGATCTGATGCGACGTATTTTCTATGGCGACACACCCTACGAATAGTTTTATTATGATAACATTTTTAGTCTGGCTTGCTCAGCCATCAGGTAGTCTGGAACCCAAAATCGATCGAGAGACATCAAAATGGCTACAGATATGAAAATATCAACATTTTCTCCCATTTCCTCAGTTGGCAGCAAACCAAATAATTCGTCGAATTCGTTGACATCTGCTAAGATATTATCAATGTCTTCTACAAGTTCATCTGGGTAAATGCAGTGAATTGCTTCATCATTTTCATAATATGCTTCTTCGTCAGGAAAGAATTGTGATGGTTTGAGTTCTTCCATCAGATAATCTAGTTTGTGAAACTCTGTTTCTAAAATTATGGCGGCGATGTCTTCCCCGGCTTGTTGTAAGATAATCCGATCGCCCTTTTGCATCACTCGTTTAATTATGGCGATCGCATTTTCGCAAAATTCCTCCACAGTTAAGCGGAAAAATCCCTCCGATCCCGCCCGTCGCTCCCCTACAGCCGCACCCGCAGCAGAATTTTGACAATCATCCAGGGCGATCGGTAAAATCGTAGGTGCGATCGAACTATTGTCAGCAGCCTTAAATCCTTCAGTCATCAGCCGTTCCTCAACAGACGCATAATTGTTGACAATATTGCACAATAGAGAAAATTGTAAATATATAGCACCTACGTTTTTTTACCGCTGATGAATAGCAGATTCCTCGATCGACTCCACCACCCCTCGCGCCCCGTCATCGTCTTCGACGGCGCCATGGGCACCAACCTGCAAGTCCAAAACCTCACCGCAGAAGACTTCGGCGGGAAAGAATACGAAGGCTGTAACGAATATCTCGTGCACACCAAACCGGAAGCCGTCGCCAATGTGCACCGGGGATTTCTCGAAGCAGGCGCCGATGTCATCGAAACAGACACCTTCGGCGCCGCTTCCATTGTGCTTGCGGAGTACGATTTAGCCGACAAAGCTTATTATCTCAACAAAACAGCGGCTGAACTCGCTAAGGGTATCGCGGCCGAATTTGACACGCCAGAAAAACCGAGATTTGTCGCAGGATCGATCGGGCCCGGCACCAAATTGCCAACCTTAGGACACATCGACTTTGACACGCTAACCGCCGCTTTTACCGAACAAGCTGAAGGACTTTATGACGGCGGCGTTGACTTATTTATTGTCGAAACTTGCCAAGATGTGCTGCAAATTAAATCAGCATTAAATGCGATTGAAGAAGTATTTAAGAAAAAAGGTGCGCGGATTCCGTTGATGGTATCAGTCACAATGGAAGCCACCGGTACAATGTTAGTCGGTTCCGACATCAGCGCAGCTTTAGCTATTTTGCAGCCGTATCCGATAGATATTTTAGGATTGAACTGCGCCACCGGGCCCGATCGCATGGCGGAACACATCAAATATCTATCCGAACATTCGCCCTTCGTGGTTTCGTGCGTACCCAACGCTGGTTTACCCGAAAATATTGGCGGCCACGCGCATTACAAACTGACGCCGATTGAATTAAAAATGGCTTTGATGCGCTTTGTCGAAGACTTAGGCGTGCAAGTCATCGGCGGCTGCTGCGGTACTCGCTACGATCACATCCGCGAACTATCAGAAATTGGCACAACTCTTAAGCCTAAAATTCGCGAGATTACTTGGGAACCGTCCGCTGCTTCAATTTATAGCGCCCAACCCTACGAACAAGAAAACTCATTCTTAATTGTCGGCGAAAAACTCAACGCTAGCGGTTCCAAAAAATGCCGCGATTTGCTAAATGCCGAAGACTGGGATGGTTTAGTAGCAATGGCTAGGGAACAAGTGCGAGAAGGCGCGCACGTTCTCGATGTTAACGTTGATTATGTCGGGCGCGACGGCGTGCGCGATATGAAAGAGTTAGTTTCTCGCGTTGTGACTAATGCAACTTTGCCTTTAATGTTGGATTCCACCGAGTGGGAAAAGATGGAAGCAGGATTAAAAGTTGCGGGCGGCAAATGTTTGCTAAATTCTACTAACTACGAAGACGGAGAACCGCGTTTTTATCAAGTTTTAGATTTAGCCAAAAAATACGGCGCGGGAATTGTCATCGGAACGATTGATGAAGATGGGATGGCGCGGACTGCTGACCAAAAATTTGCGATCGCCCAACGTGCATATAACGCCGCCGTCGAAAGAGGAATTCCCGCCTCGGAAATCTTTTTTGATACCCTGGCTTTGCCAATTTCCACGGGGATTGAAGAAGACCGAAAAAACGGCAAAGCTACGATTGAATCGATCCGCCGTATCCGCCAAGAATTGCCGGGATGTCACGTGATTCTGGGAGTTTCTAATATTTCCTTCGGCTTGAATCCGGCGGCGCGACAAGTCTTGAATTCCATGTTTTTGCACGAAGCGATGCAGGCGGGGATGGATTCGGCAATTATCAGCGCGAATAAGATTTTGCCGATCGCCAAAATCGACCCCCAACACCAGGAAATCTGCCGTAAACTGATCTACGACGAACGGGAGTTCGACGGCGATATTTGCGTTTACGACCCCTTGGGCGACCTGACAACGGTGTTTGCTGGCAAAACTACTAAGCGCGATCGGACTCAAGACGAAAACCTCCCCGTCGAAGAACGGCTGAAACGCCACATCATCGACGGCGAACGGATTGGGCTCGACATCCAACTCGCCAAAGCCTTAGAAACCTATCCGCCATTGCAAATTATCAATACTTTCTTGCTAGACGGGATGAAAGTAGTCGGAGAATTGTTCGGATCGGGACAAATGCAATTGCCATTTGTATTGCAGTCAGCAGAAACCATGAAAGCCGCAGTTGCTTATTTAGAACCGCACATGGAAAGTTCCGAATCTGGGGATAATGCCAAAGGCACATTTATCATCGCGACTGTTAAAGGCGATGTTCACGACATCGGCAAAAATCTGGTTGATATTATCCTATCAAACAACGGCTACCGAGTTATAAACTTGGGAATTAAACAGCCAGTTGACAATATCATCGAAGCCTACGAAAAACACAAAGCCGATTGTATTGCGATGAGTGGCTTGCTGGTAAAATCTACCGCATTCATGAAGGAAAATCTGGAAGTATTCAACCAGAGAGGCATCACAGTTCCCGTAATTTTGGGAGGTGCGGCTTTGACTCCCAAGTTTGTGCATGAAGATTGCCAAAATACCTACAAAGGTAAAGTAGTTTACGGCAAAGATGCGTTTTCTGACTTGAACTTTATGGACAAACTCATGCCAGCAAAATCTGCTGGTAACTGGGAAGATTTGGCTGGATTTTTGGATGAGGCTGAAAATGGCAACGGGGCGGTGAAAGCAGCTAAAACTTCGGCAGAGACTGCGGTTGAGGATGCCAAGAAAGCCGACATTCCGGTGATTATTGATACCAGGCGTTCCGAAGCAGTTGACGCAAATATCGATCGCCCGAATCCTCCTTTCTGGGGAACAAAACTCTTATCGCCCGAAGAAATCCCCTTTGAAGAGCTTTTCTGGCACTTAGATTTGCAAGCATTAGTCGCGGGACAATGGCAATTCCGCAAGCCAAAAGACCAATCGCGGGAAGAATACGATGCTTTCTTAGCTGAGACAGTTTATCCAATATTGGAAGAATGGAAACACAAAATCATCACCGAAAAGTTACTGCATCCGCAAGCAATTTATGGGTATTTTCCCTGTCAAGCTGAAGGCAATTCGTTGTATGTGTATAACCCGGAAATTATGAATGGCGGGCAAGATGCCCACCCCACAAAAGAAAGTGGCACAGGCATCTTGCCTGTGACTGCCACACCTGCTGCAACATTGACATTTCCCCGGCAAAAATCTGCGCGCCGGATGTGCATTGCCGACTTCTTCGCACCGAAAGAATCCGGTAAAATTGATGTATTTCCGATGCAAGTAGCGACGGTGGGAGAAGTTGCGACGGACTACGCCCAAAAGCTATTTGCTAACAATCAATATACCGATTATCTCTACTTCCACGGATTGGCGGTACAGACAGCGGAAGCGGTAGCAGAATGGACTCACGCGCGGATTCGCCGGGAATTAGGCTTTGCTGGCGAGGAACCGGACAACATTCGGGATATGCTGGCGCAG
Organism: Microcoleus sp. bin38.metabat.b11b12b14.051; assembly: GCF_013299165.1. Classification (NCBI taxonomy): domain Bacteria; kingdom Bacillati; phylum Cyanobacteriota; class Cyanophyceae; order Oscillatoriales; family Microcoleaceae; genus Microcoleus; species Microcoleus sp. bin38.metabat.b11b12b14.051. Next base: position 104,860 of record NZ_JAAFKD010000005.1, on the reverse strand, counting down.
CGATATCGCGGTTCGCGCTACAGTTTTGGCTATCCGGCTTGTCCGAATATGGCGGATCAGTACAAGCAACTGGATTTGCTAAAGTGCGATCGAATAAACCTGTATATGGATGAAAGCGAACAACTTTATCCCGAACAATCAACCACCGCAATTATTACCTATCATCCAGCCGCTAAATACTTCACTGCTTAATTTGTTGGTGCGCGCAGGTTTGTAGTGCGGACTTCAGTCCGCTCCAAAAAAGGACTAAAGTCCTCACTACGAACCTGTTTTTTTATTAGTTTGTAGTGCGGACTTTAGTCCGCATCAAGAAGGACTGAAGTCCTCACTACGAACCTGTTTTTTTATTAGTTTGTAGTGCGGACTTTAGTCCGCATCAAGAAGGACTGAAGTCCTCACTACGAACCTGTTTTTTTATTAGTTTGTAGTGCGGACTTTAGTCCGCATCAAGAAGGACTGAAGTCCTCACTACGAACCTGTTTTTTTATTAGTTTGTAGTGAGGACTTTAGTCCGCATCAAGAAGGACTGAAGTCCTCACTACGAACCTGGAAAAACAAAAAAGCACTTTAAAAAAAGTGCTTTTATCAACATGAAGTTTAATTGTCTGACCAAATTTTTACGAGTAATTGCGAGGAGTGCGTGCGCCTGCTGATGCTCCGGCCATTGCAGCCACCAAACCCAATAGCGATCCGAATAAAAACGACCAACCAGCTTTGGCGGCATTTTCAGCAATATTGCGAGCATCCTGAGCAGATACGCTAGGAGCTTGGTTCGGCAAATTTACGCCACCTTGCTGCGCTTGATTAATCGCTGCTCCGGCATTCGCAGCTACTACGCCAAAAGTCCCGGCTACGCCATTTGCTAACAGCCAAGAGCTAATTGTTAAGGTAGTTGCCCACAAAATTGCGCCGTTCAAAAGCGCCGTGCTGCGGTTCATCGGGCCACAAGCGCGAGCTGTTACCCAACCGCCAACGCCCAAGCTAATTAACAAACTGATAATTGACCAAATTCCGACTCCAGTACCTACGCTGCCGGCTATACTGCGCGGAGCTCCTGAATTAGCAATGTTGCTCAAGCCGATCGCAGCACCCAACGCACTTAACACCAATTGTGTGCCGATCGCAATTACCAAACCTGAAAAAATCGGGCCCCACCGCACTAGATCGTGATATTCCATAACTGGCTTCACTAATGTCGGCTCGGTAACAATGTTATCTACAGGTCTATTTACGTATGCCATAGCTTTTCCTTTCCTTTGGCTGTTTGTTTAGTTTTTAACAATCTTTCACCTAAGCATTGATTGTGGCTGAGATTGAGAGAAACTATATCTGCCTGCGGAAAGAATCAGTATCTACGTCTGAAGAAAGAAACAAAAAAGTCATTAGCCATCAGCCAGCAACTATTTGCTAATGACTAATGACTAATGACTAATGACTAATAACTATTTTATCCAGTTAAAAAACTTCGTGCGCGTATAGAGGAAAGGCCGCTTAACGCAATTTGACAGCCGTCCCAACGGCAGTAATCAACAGCAAAGCCCCCGAAGAGTCTACATTAATCGTGCCGGTGTCAACTTCCACCCCGATTACGGCATTAGCACCCAAGCGCTGGGCCCGTTTTTCGAGTTCTGCGAGGGCATCTCGCTGTCCTTTGAGAAACACTTCCTCGTAACTGCCGGTGCGCCCGCCGATGATGTCGCGAATGCCGGCGAAGAAATCTCGCAGGGCGTTGGTGCCGTAGACCACCTCAGCAGTTACAATTCCCAAGTAAGATTGAATTTCTGCTCCTTGGATGATATCAGTTGTTGTTACAATCATCAGTTGGCCTCAAGTGCGAAAATTTTGATTTGGTCGATTTCTGTAGGTTTACTACATCTCGCCACTCAAAAATTCCAGTCAAACCCTAAGCTGTCAGTCGATTTTAGATTTTAGATTTTAGACTGACTGTCGCATTTAATCTGGGAAGTTGAACTTTGGCCTAAAATTTGGGGATCGATCCTGATGAGTATCGGGGGCTTGTGTCCGTTTCTTTTGGACAAGCATCGCAACTTGACAGCAATTCGCTCTTTTATTCCACACACACTCTTTGAAACAAATGGCCGTCCACAAACAAAGTCTCTTGGTTTTCAGCACGCTGTTGGTAGCAGGATTCGCTGTCGCAGTCCCGCATCGGGCGCTCTCAGCAGAAACACCTGTTGAGGTTAAGCCTCAAAATAATTCAAATTTAGATGCTCTACTGCGACAAGGACGCGAGTTGGTAGATTCAGGAGACTACAGTAGGGCGATCGCCATTTATCAACAAGCAGCCCGTTTAGATGCGGAAAACCCTCGTATTTTTTCCGGTATTGCCTATTTACAAGCGCGTCAGGGCAACTATCAAGCCTCAGTCGAATTTTACCAACAGGCGATCGGTCTCGAACCCAAAAATGCTGACTTCCAATACGCCTTAGGATATGCTATGGCGAATTTGCAAAACTATCCCGCAGCCGCCGCAGCTTACCGTCGCGCCACTGAGCTCGATCGCAAAAATGTCAACGCTCGGCTCGGGCTCGGAGTAGTGCTGTTTCAGCAAAAAGATTACAGCGGTGCATTTAAAGCATACCAAGAGGCGATCGCCCTCGATCCGAAAAACTGGCAAGCTTATTCTTCATTGGGTTTAGTATTGATCCAGCAGGGAAATTTTACCAGTGCTGTCACCGTACTCAAACAAGCAGCCAAACTCGCTCCCAAACAAGCCGCCATCCAGTTAAAATTAGGTACTGCTTTGCTCCGCAGTGGCAACACTTCCGAAGGGCTAGCAGCTTTTGAAGAAGCTGCCAAACTAGAGCCGCGAAATCCCGAAGTACAGTTAGAAATTGGCGAACTTCTGAAGTCTCAAGAAGACTTCGACGGAGCACTTTTAGCTTATAAGCGGGCGATTGACGTGCGCCCCAATTTAGTGGAAGCATACGCTGCGATCGGGGAAATTCAGCTACAAAAACAAGATTTTTCAGGAGCGATTATCACTTTTCGGCGAGTGATTCAGCTCGACCCAGACCGAGCAGAAGCTTATTACAATATGGGTAAAGCATTCAAAGCGCGCGATCGCCAATCCGACGCAATTGAAGCTTTCCAAAAAGCCCTCGACACTTATCGCCAGCAAGGCAACAATGACGGCGCACAAAAAGCCGAGGCTGCACTCAATGAACTGAAGTAATGAGTCATTAGTCAGTGGTCAGTGGTCATTGGTCATCTCGCCCGAAGAGCGAAGTCGAAGGGTGGTCAGTGGTCATTGGTCATTAGTCATCTCGCCCGAAGAGCGAAGTCGAAGGGTGGTCATTAGTCATTGGTCATTGGTCATCTCGCCCTGAGCGAAGTCGAAGGGTGGTCATTGGTAATTAGTCTGCCAACTGTCAACTGTCAACTGTCAACTGCCAACTGTCAACTGCCAACTTTCAACAGACAACTAATTAAAATGAATTCAAATGATTCTAAACCGCCACTATACGAGATGAATCCGCTCGGTCGATTTTCCGATCGCGCTACGGATTATGTCAAATACCGCCCGAGTTATCCAGCCGCTGCGATCGATGCGATTTTAGCAGGACTTGGGGAACCTTCACAGTTAACCGCAGCCGATCTCGGTGCAGGTACAGGGATTTCTTCGCGTCTTTTAGCAGAAAGAGGCGTTCGAGTATTAGCGATCGAGCCTAATGCCGAAATGAGACAAGCCGCTGCACCTCATCCTTTGGTAGAGTTTCGAGACGGAACTTCTGAAACCACTAATTTGCCAGACGAATCACTCGATTTAGTTGTTTGTTTCCAGTCTTTTCACTGGTTTAACCATATTTTAACTTTACCCGAATTGCGGCGAATTCTCAAGCCGTCGGGAAGGTTGGCTGTAGTTTGGAATTTGCGCGATCGCGCGGATGCGCTGACACAGGGCTACACTCAAATTGTTAAGAGCGCTTCCCACAACCATCCTGCCGAACAGCGCGATCGCTCGATCGACTCTTTGCTGGCGAGTTCAGATTTTACTGATGTTACATCGACGGAATTTACTAACAGACAAAATCTAGATTTAGCAGGCTTGATTGGACGAGCAAAAAGCTCATCTTATATTCCCAAATCCGGGCCTCAATTGCAGAAACTTATCTCGGATTTAACCGAACTTTATCAAGCTCAGTGTGGCGGGCGTGGCTTTATTTCATTGGTTTACAACACGATAGTTTATCAGGGCAATCGTACTGATTGTCAAAATCTTTATTGATGCCGATAAATTAAAGACTTTGTGATATAATGCTGAGCAAGTTGGCGGGCGATAGCTCGTTAAATTCAAGAGAAAATAAAGGCGATAGCACAGCCATTATTGTTGATAACTCTATCTTTTGTAAGATGGTCAAACTAATCTCTTAAGATGAATCTATTTCTATTGATAGAGCCCGCAAAGTTGTTAACATTTGTAAAATGAGCAAAATATCCTATCCCAGAGCTTCATCTATGCAAACGTATGATGTGATTATCATAGGAGCAGGTCACAACGGACTGGTCTGTGCGTCTTATCTCCTCAAAGCCGGATATACTGTTTTGTTGTTAGAAAAACGGTCGGTTCCCGGCGGCGCAGCGACTACCGAAGCAGCAATTCCAGAATTACCAGATTTCAAATTCAATTTGTGCGCGATCGACCACGAATTCATCCATTTAGGGCCAGTCGTAGAAGAATTAGAACTGGAAAAATACGGATTAGAATATCTTTACTGCGATCCAGTAGTCTTTTGTCCGCATCCCGACGGCAAATATTTCTTAGCGCACACTTCCGTAGAAAAAACTTGTGCAGAAATTGCCCGCTACAACGAGCGCGACGCTAAAAAATATGCCGAATATACAGACTTTTGGCAGCGCGCTTTAAGCGCAATGATTCCGATGTTTAACGCGCCTCCAAAATCTATCATTGATATTGCAGGTAACTACGATATTGCCAAACTCAAAGACTTATTTTCAGTCATCGGTTCCCCAGAGAAAACGCTGGACTTTGTACGCACGATGATTACCAGCGCTGAGGATATTCTCAATGAGTGGTTTGATGAGGAATTTCTGAAAGCACCTTTGGCGAGACTCGCGGCAGAGTTGGGTGCGCCTCCTTCACAAAAGACTATTGCGATCGGTGCAATTATGATGGCTATGCGCCACAATCCCGGTATGGCTAGGCCGCGCGGAGGAACGGGTGCATTGGTGCAAGCACTGGTCAATTTAGTGAAAACCTATGCGGGTGTTATACTTACTGACCAGCACGTGGAGAAAATATTAGTTGATAACGGTCGCGCTGTCGGTGTTCGAGTTGCAGGCGGCACCGAATATCGAGCTACCAAAGGTGTCATTTCTAATATTGATGCGAAGCGTTTGTTTCTGCACTTAATGGACTCCAGCGATGTTGACGGTGCCGATCCGAATTTGCGGGAAAGATTGGAGCGCAAAATTGTCAATAACAACGAGACTATTCTGAAAATTGACTTAGCTCTCAATGAAGTACCTAAGTTCGATCGCTGGAATCACCGAGATGAATATTTAATGGGTTCTGTTTTAATTGCTGACTCGGTGAAACACGTCGAAATTGCTCATACCCAGCCCGCGATCGGCAAAATCCCCGATTCCGATCCGTCGATGTATGTCGTGTTTCCGACGGTACGAGACCCCTCAATGGCTCCCCCCGGACATCATACGGCTTGGATTGAATTTTTTGCTCCCTACCAAATCGAAAATGCGGAAGGAACCGGCCAGCATGGTACGGGTTGGACGGATGAGCTGAAGAACAAAGTTGCCGATCGCTGCATTGACAAATTAGCAGAATACGCCCCCAATATCAAAAATTCCATCATCGGGCGCCGCGTGGAAAGTCCGGCCGAATTGGGAGAGCGTTTGGGGGCGCTGAAGGGGAATTATTACCACGTTGACATGACGCTGGATCAGATGATATTTTTCCGCCCGTTACCCGAGTTGGCGAATTACAAAACGCCGATCGACGGTTTGTTCCTCACCGGAGCCGGGACGCACCCCGGCGGCTCGATTTCGGGGATGCCGGGACGCAATACGGCTCGCGTGTTCATGCACTCGCAGCAGCCTTTGGCGCAAACATTAGCAGATGCGGCTAATTCTCTGAAATCGACGGCTAAGTCGGTGTTTCGGATTAATTAAAACTGGACTGACGCACTCCGCCAAAGAAACCGGGTTTTTACCATAAAAATTCGTAGGAACTCATGGATTATCTAAAAAACCCGGTTTCTCGATCCCCATGCGTAAGTCCGGTAGAAGCAGGGGCGGAAATTTTCTGCCCCGCTAGATTTAATGTTTCCATTGCGCTTAGTTGCCAGATAGAATAATTTTATTTATAATTGAAAGTTAAGTTTTACATATAAATCTGCCAGTGATTATGTTTCCCGAACGTGAAGTCTGGAACGAAACCATGATTGAACAAAGAGTTAACTATACTCTGGAATTAGATGGAAATTTCATCATTGTTCAAAATGTGCCAGCCAGATTGTGTGTAGAAACAGGAGAGCGTTTTTTCTCACCAGAAACAGTAGAGCGACTACAGCAAATTATCTGGAAAGGAAAACAGCCAAGTCGCACGCTGGAAGTTCCTGTTTATGAGTTTGTGTAATTAGCGGATCGAGAGGCAGTGTAGGTAATGTCATCCCAACTTTTAAAAGATCGTTATCAGGCTTTGGAGTTGCTTGAAATCGGCGACAGTCATCTCAAATTGGCAGAAATCGATCGAGCCGAAGAAAATTTTGCAAAAGCTTTTCAGATAGCCCAAACATTCCCCAATAACATTCCTAAAACTTTGCCTCAATGCTCAGTTTCTGTAAGAGAACAAGTGTTAAATGGGTTCATTCGCAGCTATGCTAAAGTAGAAAACTACGACTCTGCTATTCGGGTGGCACGAGGCATAGAAGATGAGGATTTTCAAGCTTGCGCGTTAAGTGCGATCGCGTCTCAAGTTGCAGCATCGGGACAGCCTGACTCGGCTCTGAGTATTGCCGAAACGATAGCAAGTAACTATTATAAAGCTGTGGCTTTGATTTCTATTTCTTGCAGCTACATTAATGCTGAACAAACAAGCCAAGCTGCTGAAATATTGATTCAGATCATCAGAATTGCTGAAATCATCAAAAACGAACTAAACCCAGCCTGGATGTTAACTCATATTTCTTACTATGTTCAGGAAAAATTAGGACAGCTAGATACAGCTTTTGAGATTGCCCAACTGGTAGAAAATGACTGTGACAAAGCCTTAATTTTAAACCGATTTGCCCAAAAATATGCTCGATCGGGGAAATTCGATCGAGCCATCAAGATTGCTGAAATAATAATAGACAATGAGGAAAAAGAATTAGCTCTAGCTGGGATAGCTAGTGAATATGCCAAAGCTGGACAATCGGATGAAGCCCTGAAAATTGTTGCAACCATAGATAATTGGAAAAACTCACCCTTGATTGAAGTTATAAAAAATTATGCTGAATCTGGGGAATTTGAACGAGCAAAGCAACTTACAGAAACCATAGAATACTCACAAGATAATGACGACCGATTTGAGGCATTCAATGCCATCACCGACGGCTACGTTAAAGCAGGACAATTTGAGCAATCTATACAATTTGCTGGAAGCTTAGATGATAATTTTAACAAAACCGAGGCCTTATCAGTAATCGCATACCGTTGCGCGGAGTTCGGACAATTCGATCGAGCTTTTCAAGTTATTCAAACTATATATGAAATCAATGATGGTTCAGTATGCGATATTTTTTTAGATTGTATTCTTGACTTTGTTGCTAAGGCCAAAGAACGAGATCGGGTGTTAAAGATTATTCAAACAATAGAAAATGAGTCTTACAGAAATTTTATGTTAGGTTGGAGCGCTGCCGATTATGCTAATGCCGGACAATTCGATCGAGCGATAAGCATCGCTGAAATGATGACAGATGGCTCTTTTTCATCCTATGTGTTGAGTTGGGAGGTTGAAAGCGCGATCGCATCCAAGCAGTACGATCGAGCCGTTCAGGTCGCTCAAACAATACATGATATGAATCGTCTACAATCCATCAGGTTGGGTAGGAATGTCATCGCTGTAGCTGAGGCGGGGGAACTTAACCAAGCATTCAAAATTGCTCGAACAATTAATGATAAGCATGAAAAAGCTCAGGCGTTGGCAAACGTTGCCTTGAGTTATGCGGAATCTGCACAACAGGAAAAAGCATCTGAAGTGTTTGCCGAAGCTGTTGAAGTCGCTCATTCTGTAGAGAATATTTATCTAAAAATTGGGAGTTTAGAAGCGATTGCCACTAATTTATCTCGCGCCGGAGAACTCTCAAAAGCTATGGAAATTCTTTCAGGTGTCCTTCAGATTGTTTCAACCGTTGACGATGAGTTTAACAAATGGTCACTACAGCGAGAGTTAAATTCTAAAATGAGGAAATTGACAAAAAGCGAATAATCTTGATAATTCATAAGAACTCAACTAGACAAATCATCCTTTGTGCAGATGGAAATTATGCCTCAAAATAGAGAAACTTAGATTAGCGTTACCCTTTTTTAAACGATGACAAACCGAGTTTTGATTGTCGGCGGCCGGGGACGAATTGGCAACAGCGTTGCTCAAGACATTGTTACCCACACCGACGCAGAAGTTACTATTACCGGACGCGACCCCAATGGCTCTCTTTCGCCAGAGTTGCCGCCAGATCGATCGCACTATTTAGCTTTAGATTTAGCAGACAGTGCAGCTTTGCACCAAGCGGTTGCAGCCTCTAACCTCGTCGTGCACTGTGCCGGCCCTTTTCACTACCGAGACGCCGGCGTATTGAAAACTTGCATCGAAGCAGGTGTGAATTATACCGATGTCAGTGATAGCCGCAGTTTTACTCGCAGAGCTTTAGAATTGCGCGAAACAGCTAAAAATGCCGGGGTGACAGCAATTATTAACACTGGCATTTTTCCAGGAGTTTCTAACAGCATGGTGCGCCGAGATGTTGAGCAATTAGATAGCGCAGAACAGATCCATTTGAGTTATGTTGTCGGAGGTTCCGGCGGTGCTGGCGTTACCGTCATGCGTACTACTTTTTTGGGTTTGCAAATGCCTTTTGATGCTTGGATTGATGGCAAATTACAGCAGATTAAGCCCTATACCGATCGCGAAACGATAGAATTTCCCCAACCCTACGGCAAAACCGGCGTTTACTGGTTCGATATGCCGGAAGCCACTACTTTGCCCGAAACCTTCCCAGTGAAAACAGTTATTACTAAATTCGGCACTTTTCCCGACCTTTATAATCACTTGACTTGGTTTGTTGCCAAATACTGGCCAGATAGCTGGCTGAAAAATCCCTCGGTGATTGAGTTTTTGTCCTATGTCAGTTACGGGATGACGGCTGTTAGCAATAATTTTAGCGGTGTGGGCGTGGCCGTGCGATCGCAAGTAACCGGTCTCAAAAACGGTCATCCCGCCAAAGTTTGCTCGATCGCCCTACACGAAAATGCCGCCGCCGCTGCGGGCATTGGTACTGGCAGCATCGCTCAATTAATCTTAGAAGGCAAACTGACAAAACCGGGCGTTTGGTCGGTAGAACAGGCTCTATCTACTGAGCTATTTGAACGATCGATGCAGAGTAGAAACCTCAATATTAATCAAGAATGGTTGTAATGAAAGCACTGGAATTCTTTAGGGTGCGTCAGCTCATAGATACTCGCTCCCTCGCAAAAGTAACGCTCTGCTGACGCACCCTACTACTAATCTATCTTTTGGTAGAAGTAATGGTAACAAGCAGGCGCTTAATCTGTTACACATCACGAGAAATATGTCTGTGCGTGCGATCGAGATGCGCTAGCTGCTACAAAAGTTGTGATTCGGGTGTGGGTTAGGCACGGCATAGCCCCAAAAATAAGACTGTGCTTCTTGATATCGAACAATATTTTCAACGCGAGTTGAGCAAAGTTATTGCGGATTTTTAGCCCCTCTCTACATCGGGATGGGTATTTTTAGGCTTTTTTGAAATCCATGTTTTCAGAAATCAAGATTTTTCACGGCTGGTAACGCAAAAAAAACTTGATTTCCGAAAAAGTTTGAAATTGGCATTTTTTGTTGACTCTTAGGCTTAAAATTAAACTATAGCAGTTCTCAGAAAGATGAGGTATTAACCAATTAATGCCTCAATCCCTCAATCCCCCAATCTAAAATCTAAAATCTAAAATCAGAACCTGTAGCTCACCTTTTTGAGAAAGGCTATAATTCAGGACTCAGCCATCGATCGCCTATTTATGCGATTGTTCGCAATCGGCATCATTCTATTGCAGCCAAATTGTGCAACCGTTGGTTGTATCAAGTCCGAATAATTGTAAAAAATCTAAATCCTTTCATTCAAAATTGGTATAACTTGTGCATACAATGTTGGAAAGAGCTTGGACACTCAAGCAAAATTTAATTGACTTTGTGCTGGATGCTGAGGGAGATTTGGCGGTAGCTTTGGAAGCTTTTGCCGCAATTCGCTCGACGGGCGAACGCTACGATATTGCTCAGCAAAATCAAGTGATTGACAGTTTTACCGTCGAAGGTAAAGTCGGAGACAAAACGCCGATCGACCTTTTTGTCGAAAGTCACCCGGATTTAACCGATCGCGATATCAGTTTGCTCAAAAGTTGGATCAGAAAAAGCTTCCCCGGCTTGTTTGAAATTACTCAAATTTCCCCTGACAGCTTTGAGGTGACAAACTGGCTGACGGCGAAGCACTACGCTGTCAAACCCAACAGCGCCAATTTCGTGCAAGAAATGTCTCGCTTCAAGTTAGGAGAAATCTTGCGGGCTCGGATTGCGCCTCTCACCGATGACTGGTGGATATTGTCTGCGCCTCCGATTCCCATGGGGAAATTGGGTAAGCCTAAGTTGGCCGTGGCGATCGGCAATTTCAAGCAAAATTACAAAAATAACCTCTACAGCGACGCCCCAGAACTCTTAGAACAAGCTTGGAAGTCAGTAGAACAGTATCACGACGATTTTATCGAATTTTTTGGCAGCGAGGAAGTCACGCTATCGGGATATCACCTTAACAAACAGTTGGCTGAATTTCAGGAGGTAATGACTAAAAAACGCTTAGCTGATATGGGTATCGATCAAAGTAAGTCTTTCGCAGATATTGTTGAAGATGCCGGAGTTGATCCAGAAGAAATCAAAGCAGTGGCGATCGCAGCAGCAGGCGCCGATACTAAAGCAGTTGAGGTGGTACTCGACAGCAATCCCCGTTCAAAAATGGTAACGCCGAAAGTCGAATTGCCCGATCGCTTCAAAAAAGCCGAAAAGGTGACAGCACTTTCTCATCCCCGCTGGGGACAAAGCTTTTTGTCTAACTACAGTCAGTTTACCGAAATGCTGGCAGCAGAGGAGTTTTCCACCATTCCCGGTTACGATAAACTCGTTCGCAGCTATCTCGAAGATCCGGCAATTAATGTGTGGATCTGGCGGCGGTTAGCTAAAGTTAATCCAGCCAAATTAGGCAAAATTTTGCAAACAGTATTGGCGCGCACAGATTTTCAGATCGAGACCGATTTAGATTCTTTGCTGCAAGAGTTTAAAAAACCCTTAGAACCCGAACTCCCTGAAATTGCCAGCGTTCCCCTGCACCTGCACAACTTGTTTCAGGAAGCTTTAGGCGAAGTTCACAAGTCAAAGTCCAAACCGCAGGATAAAAAGAAAACCTCTAAGGGCTTTAAATCCTGACCTTCCCCCTCGCAAACCGCACGCTCACACTGATTGATTGTTCGGATGTCACTGCATTTGATCAGAGAGTCGGTTTTAACCGACTTTAACTTTGAGGCAGGGGTTTAAACCCCTGCCGGACTCCGGTACAAGCTAAAAGCTCGATCTTTAATGCAAAATTCCGCTGCGCCACCGACTCACCCAGCAATCTCAAAATTTAAAACTATCTTCAGTAATCTTACTTAGCCCAATATTTTCTCAAACTTTCTAGCATTACCGATCGGTTTCGCCACAGGGAATTAGGATCGCCATTAAGGCTATACCGCTGAAGTTAAAGATTTATTTCTTTTGACACTTGACTCCAATAAGGTGGTATGCTTATAAAATGAATAACATCTTTTAATCGTCGCAGTTTGAGCGCTTACTACAATGACCCAAAAAGTATTTAAGCATTTCGACGAGTTGCAGGGACCTATGGAGCAACTACCTCTAGAGCAAAAGGAAATTTTTACCAGTAATATTAAGGATTTATCCGGATCTTTGGAGGAATTGGTGACGGAGTTTCAGTCACTTTTATTAGCCAAAGAAAAACAAGCAAACTTAGAAAAAATTAACCACAATTTAGAACTTAAAGTTTCCCAGCAAGCTGCTAACATCAGAAATCTAGAGCGGCAGTTAGAGCAAAGCCAGATGCTGCACAGTAGGGTGACTCAGGCACTGACAAAAGGGGAAGCTAGACTGCAAACTCTCCTGCGAAACTCTTCCGATATAATTACAATTATTGAAGCTAACGGGCGGATACGAGACCAAAGTCCGAGCGCAGTAGAGCGGATTTTAGGCTACAAACCCGAACAAAGAATTGGTGAATTCCACAGCGATTTACTGCACCCAGATGATGTACCCGCTTGGCAAGCATATTTTGCCAGATTGCTCAAACAGCCAGGGATTGCACCGCCGATCGAATATCGGAAACGCCACGCTAGCGGTGACTGGGTGTATTTAGAAGTCATTGCTAACAATTTGCTGCACGATTCCAGCATCAACGGCATAGTCATCAATTCCCGCGACATCACAGAGCGCAAACTCTCAGCAGCAGCTTTAGAAAAATCGCAACAGCAAATCGTTAATATCTTAGAAAATATCACAGATGGCTTTTATACGCTAGACCGCAATTGGCAGTTTACCTACGTCAACCAGAAAACAGAGGATTGCTTGCAAAAAAAGCGTCAAGAGCTTTTAGGTAAAAACATTTGGGATCTGTTTCCAGACACCGCGAACACGATTTTCTTCAAGCAATTTTACCGCTCGGTATCTGATAACGTTAATGTTAAATTTGAAGGATATTACCCGCAGCAAAATATCTGGCTAGAAATCGAGGCTTATCCGTCGGAAGAAGGTTTATCGGTGTTCTTTCAAGATATCACCGATCGCAAAAACACCCAAAATGCGCTGCAAAAAATACACTCTCAGCTCCAACAGCAAACCAAGCTGCTAAATACTGTACTCTCAACTACACCGGACAGACTGTTAATGTTCGATCGCTCTGGGCGACTAACTTATATCAACCGCGCCGGATTAGAGTTAACACTCCTGTCAAAAACCTGCATTTTAGGCAAAACATTAGAAGAAATTGGCTTGCCACCAGAACTGATTAAACTCCACAATAATTGCTGGGAAAATATACTAGCCACAGGACAAAGTTTAACAGCAGAAACTGACTTTATTAATCCGCGTACTGGGCACAGGAATTATTGCAGCTACATCTTTAGCCCCATCGTGAGTGCGAAGGGCAGCATCGAAGCAGTTCTCGTTACAAATAGAGATATTACTGAACTCAAAGAAGCCGAAGCAGCCCTGCGCGCATCCGAATCTCGCTACCGAATTATCTCGCAAATTACCTCAGATTTTGCCTATTCTTTTAACATATTGCCCGATCGAACATCGGTCTGCGAGTGGATGACCGAAGCTTTTACCCACATCACCGGTTACACTCCATCAGAAATCGAAACTTCAGGGGGTCTGCAATTTGACTGCATTCATCCCGACGACGTAGAAATGCTGCTGGATCAAATGCAGTCTCGCGACGGCAGGCGCAAGGAAGTCAGCGAGTATCGAATTGTCACAAAATCCGGTGAAATCCGGTGGCTGTGGGATTGCAGGCAAGTTGTGTGGGATGAAGCCGAGAATCGCGCTGTGGGTGTTTACGGTGCTTGTCAGGACATCACCGAACACAAGTTAGTACAGGCCAAATTGTGCGAAACTAATCAAGTTTTACAAGGCTTAATTAAAGCTTTGCCGCTGGCAGTTGTCGGCGTCGATGCGTCGGCTTTGGTGACGCTGTGGAATCCGGCGGCGGAGCGAATTTTTGGTTGGCAGGAGTCTGAGGTTTTGGGGAAGGTTTTGCCGATCGTTCCTAGTGCTGAAAGCGTAAAGTTTAATGCCATGTTTCAGTCCGAATTGGCAGGGAAAGCGCAAGTTGCTAAGCGCTGCCGGCGGCGGCGGAAAGACGGTTCGTTAATTGATATCCGTATCTCGACTGCACCGCTGCGAAATGCCCAAGGCCTGATTACCGGCACTATCAAGATTGTTTCTGATATTTCAGAAGTTAAGGGAAAGCTACAGCAGAATAGCAATTTCAAGTCCGATGGAGCGCAGCCATTTTGGGCGCGTTACGTCCGTATTCCCGATCTAACAAACAATTAAACCAGCCCGCAGCTAGCAACAATATAAATCAGATAGGTTTGTAGTGAGGAATGCGAGTCCTTCTTCGATCCAATCGCAAGGACTAAAATCCTCACTACATCTGTTGCAAAATTCCTTTTAATCAAATTTCGGAACAGGCTCTCCGGCCCGTTCCACAACAATATTTTTTTCTGTGGAACAGGCCGGAGAGCCTGTTCCCAGCTATTTTTGCCAGAAGTCTACTCTTCAACTTGTCTGACAGCCATGCGTTGCAGCGGCAGGCTGAGTATGCTAGAAGCAGTCAACAAGTAAGAAAGAACAGTAGTCAGCTTCAAACTGAGCAACAACCAGCTATCCTCTGGCAAATGAAGTTTCAGCCCAAAAACAGAGATGCAGTAGACTATCCAGTAAGTAAAGCTCATCTTGATCAGGATTTCTTCACTCAAAGTGCGATCGTCGTCCGCCGGCTGAGAGTCACCCTTATCGCCCAGCAGGAGTAGACCGGCGATCGAAGCCACAAAAGAAACGATCACGAGATTGTCATGCCAGTTAAGCTCAACCATTTCTAAAACTCCGCTTGTATCGTAATTTTTGGAATTAGACATCAGTCTAAAGGATAAGTTTTCCAGCTCCAAGCAATAGTTACAATTTGACACAGCCGCAGTTACAAATCGCAGTCAGGAACTCAGGTCTAAAGACACTGAGCTTGCAAGAGCAAATCTCGAAGCAAGCTATTCTGACCAGCCTAAGTCTTAACTGACTACGTTATTTAGGTCACGACACCCTGGAATGCGAAGCTAGTTCCCCGCTCTGTCGTTTGCAATTAAACAGTTCTAAAGTCACTGGAACAGTGTTGCAAGCCCAACAAGCCCTCATAACATTGACCGACAAGCTAACATCACCCCGAAAGGGAGCCCAACAAAGGCAACCATTATGCGATCGCGGGTTGTAAGGTTTGAGATGGTAATTGTCCCATCGAAAGTACATTACAAAAGTACACCTGATCGAACAACCCCAAGGCGGTAATGGAGAGATTCAAGGCGGTTGAAACCGCCGAGTCGTTTTCCTCTCAGGTCTAAAGACTCGCTCGTTTCCGACTTACCGAGTTTTTTTTATGAAAATACACCGCAACCGCCCACCACAGGCTCGTTTAGTCAGCCGCAAAGGACAATTCCCCTTAAATATTGTCAAGTTAGGAGTACCTCGCCTGCATTTCGCCGACCTCTACCACAAGCTGCTAATTCTTTCTTGGCCGCAATTTTTCATGCTGATTTGTTGCTCCTATATACTCACCAATTCTTTATTTGCCTTAGCTTACTTGGCGGGAGGAGATTGCATTGCTAATGCGCGGCCAGGTTCTTTCAAAGATGCCTTTTATTTCAGCGTGCAAACAATGGCGACAATTGGCTATGGCGCCATGTATCCGCGCACGGATTACGCTAATACTATGGTCACGATTGAAGCGCTGTTTGGTTTGTGGGGAGTCGCGATGGTGACGGGGCTAGCTTTTTCCAGATTTTCTCGACCAACCGCTAGAGTTATCTTCAGTCGCGTAGCTGTAATCGCTCCTTTCAACGGAGTTCCGACTCTGATGTACCGCGCCGGAAATCAGCGCTTCAACCAAATTTTAGAAGCGCAACAGCGAGCTACTTTGATCCGCGACGAAGTAACATCCGAAGGAGAATTTATGCGGCGTTTTTACGACTTGCAATTAGTGCGGAGTCAATCTCCTATTTTCGCCTTAACTTGGACGGTGATGCACACAATTGACGAGAGCAGTCCCTTGTACCAACTTACGGCCAAAGATTTGATCGAGTGTCAAGCAGAAATTGTGATTACGCTAACGGGAATTGACGACACAGTTTCGCAAACTATTCACGCGAGACATTCTTTCGTGGCTTCTGAGATTATCTGGAATATGCGGTTTGTAGATATTATTTCGAGAACTCCGGATGGCGGGCGGGTGGTAGATTATACTCTGTTTCACGAGGTGAAGCCTATTGAATGAATTTTTTGATTTACATTGTTATCTGCTTGGCTGTAAAATAGACCTCTTGCATAAGTCTTTGATTGATACAGAAACCGCAGATATCAGATAGATAAACACAGATAAACGCAGATAATTTCGGGGCGTTTTCCGATTTTTGCAATCTTGTCTAATGAGCAGGCTACGATCGTCGGTTAAATATATTGAATAAAATCTGGCTAGCAAGTGCTAGAATAGTTTGATGGTGACAAAACGTAGATTTTCCTCATTAATTACGAATATGACACTGAAAGAACTACAACCGCAACTCCTGGCATTAAGTCCAGAGGAAAAGACTCAAGCTATACAATTTTTAGCCCAAAGCTTAAGCAACTTTTGGTCGGGAATTCAAAAGACTCCCGGCGTGTGTGGTGGCGATGCTTGTATCAGACAAACACGGATTCCGGTTTGGGTGTTGGTGAATGCTCGCCGTCTAGGTATTTCTGAATCTGAACTCCTAGAAGATTATCCGACTCTGCGTGCGGCTGACTTAGCGAATGCTTGGGCTTATGCTGAGGTATATCCTGACGAGATTGAAACAGCAATTCAACAAAATGAGGATGATTGAAAAGTGGCACGTTTTTATGCAGATGAACAATACCCAAAGCGAGTTGTGGAATTTCTAAGGACTTTAGGTCACGATGTTTTGACAGTACAGGAAGCAGGAAATGCTAATCAAAAAATTCCTGATGAAGAAGTATTAGCTTTTGCATTGAGTATTGACCGCGCCATTTTAACGCTAAATCGCCGTCATTTTATCAGGCTGCATACATTACAACCAGACCATACTGGTATCATTGTTTGTAAAGATGATTCAAATAGGGAGAGGCTGGCTACGCGGATTGATGAGGCTATTTTTAATCTCGAAACATTAAGAGGTATGCTGATTCGAGTTAACCGCCCGTCGGGTGAAGATAAGTGATAGAATACATCCAGCATGAAATGAACTTGTACACTTTATAAATAAATCCACTATCAATTCACCTAATTTAAAATACAAGACGGCTCGCGAGCAAGCTTTATGTGTGTCTTTTCTTCCTTCTTCCTTTTTTTACATTGAGCGAAGCCTTTCACACATTCTTCCTTCTTCCTTCTTCCTTCTTCCTTCTTCCTTCTTCCTACTATGCGAATAATTCATACTGCTGACTGGCATTTGGGGCGGCGTTTTCGAGGAATCGATCGCACTTCCGAAATTGCGATCGCCCTAGAACAGATTTTGAAGCAAGCCAAAGAGCTAGATGTCGATGCTGTGTTGGTAGCCGGAGACATTTTTGACGTTCCCAACCCTCCAGCTTACGCCGAACGCATTGCCTATCACTTTTTCTGCGAACTCCAAGCAGCCGGAATTCCCGCAATTGCGATCGCCGGCAATCACGATTCAGCATCCCGCATCGACAGCATCGCGCAACTGCTATCCCTCGCCGGCGTTCGCGCTTTAGGTAAACCCAGGCGATCGGCAGACGGCGGCAGCATTACTCTGAATACCAAAAGTGGTAAACTATGCGTGGGAGCAATGCCTTTTGCTTCCGAACAAAGACTATTAGATGCTAATTCTCTGTGGCACTCCGCCGATGCCAACCGCCGCCAAGATTACCGGGAGATTGTAGCAGATTTAATGCAAAATTTAACTACCGATTTTCGCGACAATACTGTGAATATGCTGATGGGACACATGAGCATTGACGGCGCTCGCTTAGCTAAATCCGAAGTTGCTTACTACACGCGAGAAAAATACCTGCTGTCATCGCAAACTCTGCCGCCAGAAGCTCAATATGTCGCCCTCGGACACATCCACATTCACCAGCGGATTGCTAAGAGTTCTCCCGCTTATTATTCCGGTTCTTTAATTCAGTTAGATTTCGGAGAAGCGGAACAGGAAAAAGGATTTTGCTTAATCGAAGTTGAGCCGGGAAGTCCGGCGAAGGTAGAATTTAGACCTGTGGCTTGCCACAAACCGTTAAAAGTGCTTCAATGTAATAATGACAATCTCGATGCTACTTTAGAAGCTCATCAATATCACCCGGGTTTTTTGAAGGTAATTGTCGAACTAGACAGCCCGCAAATCGGATTAGCCGATCGCGTTCGGCAAATCTGTTCTCAAGCGCTGTTAATTGAGCCACGCTATCGGGATGCACCGCTAGAACCCACAGAGAGCACTAATATCGATCCCAACAACTTCGATCCAGCAGCAGAGTTCTGCAACTATTATCAAAACCGCTTGGGGACGACACCGCAACCCGCTGTATTGGAGGAATTTCAGAATTTGTACCAGAAGTTTAAGGAAACAGTTATTAGTCAATAGTCATACCATTTTTTTTAAGTTATGAGAAACTTTCATGAACAGGTAAAGGAAATAATTACAAAGCCCAATTGTCCTGTATCTCTATCAGATATTGAAAAAATGGTATGACCATAACAAAGATGGTTCGTAGTGTGGACTTTAGTCCGCAATAAGAGCGGACTAAAGTCCACACTACGAACCTTATAGCATTTTTTTTAAGTTATGATAGAGTTTCATGAAAATGTCAAGGAGATGATTACAATGTCCAATGGTCGTTGATCTCTATTGCATCTTTAGAAAAATGGTATCATTGGTCTTTCTGTCAACTGTCAACTGTCAACTGTCAACTGTCAACTATCAACTATCAAAGGAAATAATTACAAAGCCCAATTGTCCTGTATCTCTATCAGATATTTAAAAAATGGTATGATCATAACAAAGATGGTTCGTAGTGTGGACTTTAGTCCGCAATAAGAGCGGACTAAAGTCCACACTACGAACCTTATAGCATTTTTTTTAAGTTATGATAGAGTTTCATGAAAATGTCAAGGAGATAATTACAATGTCCAACGGTCGTTGATCTCTATTGCATCTTTAGAAAAATGGTATCATTGGTCTTTCTATCAACTGTCAACTGTCAACTGTCAACTATCAACTGTCAACTGTCAACTGTCAACTGTCAACTGTCAACTGTCAACTGTCAACTGTCATATGCGTCCACTAGAACTTTTGCTCGAAGGATTTACTAGCTTCCGCCGGGAACAGCGTTTAGATTTTTCTGAACTCGATTTGTTTGCAATTACTGGTGCTACGGGTGCGGGTAAATCTTCGCTACTAGATGCGATGACTTACGCGCTTTTTGGGACGACAACTCGCAGCGGTAAACAAGTAGGCGATTTGGCAAGTCAAGGTAGCGAAAACCTCAAGGTGCAGTTGCGTTTTACTGTAGGTTTGGCACAGTATCGGGTGACGCGGAGGTGGCGTTTTCGTCCGAAATCTCCCGAGAATAAGGTGATTTTGGAAAGTTGGCAGAATGGGGTTTGGGAAACTCTGGGAACGAGTATTATTGCTGTTCAAAATACGATTGAACAGATTTTAGGCATGGATTTTGATACTTTTACCAGAGCGATTATTCTGCCACAAGGCAAGTTTGATGAATTCATTAAAGGGGATACTTCTAAACGCCGGGAAATCTTGCGACAGCTAGCCGGATTTGAGATTTTTGAGCAGATGCGGAAGGAAGCAAACGACCTCGCAAAGCTGTTGAAACAAGAACGCGAAATGGTGGAAAGGCAGCTAGCTGAGTTGAGCGCGCCGGCGGCGGCTGAGGTGGAGCTAAAACGATCGCAACTTTGGATTTTAGAGCAGCAATTACCTCAGTTCGAGCGCGCTGTTGTCGAAGCTCAAAAGGCTTTAGATGAAGAAGAACAGCTATTTTCGCAAATCGCTCGCTGGCAAGAACTCGAACAAGAGTTGGCTAAGTTAAATGCTAATTCTGACCAGATTACTATCTTAGCACAACGTTTAGAAAGAGCGCAAGCTGCCAACCATTTACAGGCAGATTGGGCTTTAGTGCGATCGGCTCGCAGTCAGTATGAAACTGCCGAAACAGCCGCTGTATCAGCGCGAGAGCAGTTGATTAAAGCTCGATCGGAGCTAGCAGCAGAGCAGCAGAAACTTGATGCTGCCGGCGCCAAATCAGAGTCATTGGCGCCACAAATAAAGGCTCGGGAAGACGCCCTGGCTGCTGCAAAAGTATATGAAGAACAGCGCGCTCAATTAGAGAAAGAAGTTGCCATCGCCCAAAAAAATCAACAAGAAAAACTCCGGTTTTTCCAAACAGCAGATAAAGAAGTGCAAGCTGCTAATACTAAAATTCAGGCTGCGGGTTTTCAAGTTACTAGAGCGGCGGCGTTGCTAGAACAGTATGCGCCGGGAGGAAATCGTTTAGAGCAGTTGCAGCAAATTGCACCTGTATTAATGGAAGTTCAGCTAATTGTCAAGCAGGGACAAGCTCAGCACGAAGAACTCAAAAAAGCACTCGCAGCGAAAGAAAGCGCTCAACATAATTATGTCGAGCTTGCAACTAAATTAGCAGGGGCGCAAGTCAGGCTGAAAGAGTCCGAAGCTGAGTTAGAATCTGCCCAAACTGCTAATGCAGAAGCGGCGCGTTTAGAGAGTGTGGCTGCTGTCAGGATGTCGTTGAATACTGGCGATACTTGTCCGGTGTGCGGGGGCGTGCATCCAGACAGCAATTCGCTCGCTCCTTTACCTAGTTTAAAAATTGTTGATGTTGCCCTTTTGCGCCGGAAAGTGGCGGCTGCAAATCAAGTTTTGCAAACTGCTCAAATGGGTGCTGCTGAGGGGAAAAGTGCGGTTTCAGCCTGGGAGCAAAAACAGTCTGAAATTGCTCGAACATTGGAAGCGACGGCGCAGAAAGTGGCTCAGTTGCGGCAGCAAATCACTCAAGTTATAGAAAATCATGACTGGGAAGTCTTGCAGTTGCAGCAGGAGTTGGTTATACTAGCAGAGAGCGATCGCCAATACCGCGAAACCGAGCAACAATTCCAACTCGCATCGCTGGAATATAATAATTACGAACAAAGATTTAATTTTGCGGTGACAGCTAAAGCAGCTAAACAGCAAGAATATCAAAATGCGATAGCCGAATCAGACCGCCGACAGCAGCAGTTGCAAAGTTGTGTGAATGCGCTTTATCAAATTACCGAATATCAACCCTATGCTAATTTAGCAAAAGCCTTGGCAGAAGTAAAGCAAGAGCTGGCAAGTTTGCTGAAAGTTGCCGAAACATCTTATCAAACTGCTCAAAATATTGCTATTCAAGCGGGCGAGAGAGAACAACAAGCTGGAGAGGTTTTTGCACAAGCCCAAGCCCACAAGCAGCAGTTAAACCAGGATTGGTTAGCAAAATTAACAGCGGCTGATTTCACCGAAGAGACTTTTTTAGCTGCGGTAGCAACCGTTAGCGAACAATCGCAGTGGGAAAGTGCGATTCGGTCAGTGCGCGAGTCAAAAATTCAGTTGGAGACACGGGCGAAGGATTTAGCAGACGCGATCGCAGGTAGAACTACCGATGAGGATACTTTAGCACAAGTGCGATCTGCAAAACAGACCGCCCAAGACAAACTCAAACAAGCCAACAACAACCGCGCCGAACTTTTAGTGTGGATTCAAGTAGCCGCCCAAACCCTCGAACAAGCCGAAAGACTGTCACAGCAAATCACCAACTTCACAGAACAAGAGCAAACCTATCACACCCTAGCGCAAAATTTAAAATCTAACGAATTTCAATCCTACATCTTAGAACATCTAGAAGCCGAATTAGTCGGTAGCGCCACCTTAATCTTGCAAGAATTAACCGAAAATCGCTACAAATTAAAAAACCAAGAAGGCGAATACTGGGTAACAGATAATTGGAATGGCGGCGAAGCTAGACGAGTGCGAACCCTTTCCGGCGGCGAAACCTTCGCCACTTCCTTGTCAATGGCTTTAGCTTTGTCAGAAAAACTTTCTCAAGGAGCTCAACTAGGTAGCTTATTTCTCGATGAAGGATTCGGCACTTTAGACGCAGAAACTCTCGAAAGTGTCACTCAAATTTTAGAATCATTACGCCAGCGAGAAAGGCTAATTGGAGTGATTACCCACGTTAGAGGATTGGGCGAAAGACTGCCCGCCCAAGTTAAAGTATTTAAGTCACCGCAAGGTTCTAGAATAGAAGTTGAAAGAGTTTAACTGTATGATAATGAAGTTCGTAGTGAGGACTTCAGTCCTTTCTAGATGAAGTTCGTAGTGAGGACTTCAGTCCTTTCTAGATGAAGTTCGTAGTGAGGACTTCAGTCCTTTCTAGATGAAGTTCGTAGTGAGGACTTCAGTCCTTTCTAGATGAAGTTCGTAGTGAGGACTTCAGTCCTTTCTAGATGAAGTTCGTAGTGAGGACTTCAGTCCTTTCTAGATGAAGTTCGTAGTGAGGACTTCAGTCCTTTCTAGATGAAGTTCGTAGTGAGGACTTCAGTCGTCTCCCCGGATTGCAATTAATCAGGACTAAAGTCCTTACTACGAACCAATTTTAGCGTGAGTGCAATTAATCAGAACTAAAGTCCTTACTACAAACCAATTTTATTAGGGAGGCCGAGTTAAATTAAATGAACAATCACCCAACTCGAATGCAATCGGTACAATCGCCAATCATCCCAATAGTAGGCGAACTAATCCGGCAAAATCCCGGAACCATATCATTAGGACAAGGCATAGTTTACTACAATCCGCCCCAAGAAGCCTTTGAAAAAATCCCCGACTTCTTCGCAAATCCCGACAGTCACAAATACAAAGCCGTCGAAGGAATTCCCGAATTACAAAATGCCATCGCAGCCAAACTCAAAACAGATAATGGGATAGAAATCAACAACAAAAACTGCATAGTCGTTACCGCCGGTAGCAACATGGGATTTACCAACGCCATCCTCGCCATCACCTCGGCGGGAGACGAAGTTATCATCCAATCACCCTATTACTTCAACCACGAAATGGCCGCAATCATGGCAAATTGCCAGCCAGTTATAGTAGAAACAGATGCCAACTATCAACTTAATATCCCTGCAATCAAACAATCAATCACCGACAAAACCCGCGCCATCGTCACCATTTCTCCGAACAATCCAACTGGTGTAGTTTATGCCGCCGAAGCACTCCGGGAAGTCAACGAAATCTGCCGCCAACACAACATTTATCACATCAGCGATGAAGCCTACGAATATTTTACCTATGACGGCGCAAAACACTGTTCGCCCGCAACTTTTCCCAACAGCAGCGAACATACAATTTCCCTGTTTAGCCTTTCCAAAGCCTACGGTTTTGCGAGTTGGCGCATCGGGTATATGGTAATTCCAGAGCATTTGCTGGTTTCGGTAAGGAAAATTCAAGACACCATCTTAATTTGTCCGCCCGTAATTTCCCAGTATGCAGCCCTGGGAGCCTTGCAAGTTGGTCGAATTTACTGCGATAATTATGTAAGGGCGATCGCATCTGTACGCCAACTCGTATTAGACGAACTAAATACTATCCCCAATTTATGTACAATTTCCCCAGCCGCCGGAGCTTTCTACTTTTTCTTGAAAGTTGACACCGAACTCGATACAATGGAATTAGTAGAGCGATTAATTCGCGAACATCACGTAGCAGTGCTTCCCGGTACAACCTTCGGCATGGATAAGGGCTGCTATTTGCGCGTTGCTTACGGTGCCCTGGAAAAAGCAACGGCCACCGCAGGTATTCAGAGATTGGTTAAAGGTTTGAAGACAATTTTAAACAAGTAACATAGGATATAAAAAATGGTTGCAACTAACTTAAAAGTAGATACAAGCATTCAAAATGCCTCCTCCACAAAACTTGATGACTTGCGCGCTTTGATGGCAAACTATGACTTAGATTGCTATTTCATCCCAGCCGTAGACGAACACTTAAATTTATCAGTTCCAGCAGCCAAGCAACGGCGCGCTTGGATTTCCGGTTTTACAGGTTCCGCCGGCGATTTGTTGGTTGGCAAAAATTCCGCTTGGTTGTTTGTAGATTCCCGCTATTACGAACAAGCAGAATTGCAAGTCGATCCTGCACTGATTCAAATATCGAAACTCGGCTTAGAAGGAAATTTAAGCTTAATTGAGACTTTAGAAAAATTAGCGGCAGAATCTGCCCAAAAACCAAGTAAAATTAGATTCGGTTTCGATCCGTTTACCGTCGCCGCAGAGCAATATCAAAATTGGGTCAAAAAATTTGCGCCTGGGGGAATTGAGCTAGTCTCACTCCCGGAAAATTTAGCAGACAAAGTTCGTCAAACGGCAGAAACTTTACCCACAATTGACGAATCTCCGATATTTAGCTTACCAGCATCTCTGACCGGAGAAACCGCCACCCAAAAATTAGTCCGAGTCAGGGAAGCGATGCAGAAAGCTAATATCGATGTACTCCCGATTACCAACCTCAATCAAATAGCGTGGCTGTTCAATCTCCGAGGCGCGGATATTCCCCACATTCCCATTTTCATATCCTACGCCATTCTCACCGCAGACGCAGCGTTTTTGTTTACCAACCTCGAACGAGTTTCACCAGAAATCGAACAAGAATTGTCGCCGAATGTAACTTTGCTTCCCTACGCAGATTATCCGTCAACTTTAGAAGCTTGCGTCAATTTACCGAAAAAAGTTCGGGTGCTATTCGACTCGAAACACAGCACAGCAGGCACTTACCAGTTAATTTTAGACCAGCAAAAAGCTAAAAATAACATCGAAATAGTTTTCGAGCCGAATCCGGTGGAAGGGATGAAAGCTCGGAAAAATCCGGTGGAAATTGAGCAGATGCAATCAGCCAATTTTAAGGCAAGTCGAGCTAAAACTCTAACTTTAAAGTGGTTGACAGAACAGCTAGAAAGTGGTAGTGTATTGACGGAGTTTGATGTTAAAGAAAGCATCGAAAGTTTTTATCAGCAAGAAACTGATTTTCACATTTTAACGTTTAGGACGATCGCAGGTGCTGGATCAAATAGCTCGATCGTCCATTACGGCACTCCCAGCCCCGAAATCACGTTAAAACCCGGAGAATTGCTGCTGTTAGACTCAGGCGCACAGTATTTAGCCGGGACAACCGACGACACTAGAACGATGGTTGTAGGGGAACCGACGGCGCAGCAAATCGAACACTACACCACAGTTTTGATAGCACACATCAACTGTGCCATGCAGCAATTTCCCAAAGGTACAACCGGATCGCAGTTAGATGCGATCGCCCGTGCGGTATTATGGCAACAACAGCTAGATTACGGACACGGCACAGGCCACGGAGTCGGCGCATTTTTAGCCGGTCACGAAGGCCCCAACGGTATCAGCAAATTTGTCCAATATCCCCTGGAACCGGGAATGATCACAAGTATCGAACCTGGGTATTACGAACCAGGTTGGGGCGGAATTCGCCTGGAAAATCTCTATGTTGTCAGGGAAATGCCCTCAAAAAACGGTTCGGTTTGGTACGGATTTGAACCGCTGACGTATATCCCGTTTGAGCAAAAATTGATAAATGTCGATCGGCTGTCCAAGACTCAACTAAAATGGTTGAACAACTATCACGCTTCGGTAGTCGAGAAACTCGCGCCCGTAATTGATGTAGCAACAATCCCTTGGTTGAAAAAAGCTTGCGCTGCCTTTAGTTCGTAGTCAGAACTTTAGTCCTCTTAAAAACAAGAGGACTAAAATTCTGACTACAAACACCTGATTCTGCTTATAAAGCTGGTGACAAGACTCGAACTTGCGACAGGCTGATTACAAATCAGCTACTCTACCAACTGAGTTACACCAGCAGTGAAAGTTAATATAGCAAACTTATCGCCATTAGCGCAACCCCCCCAGCAAACTTTTTTTCAAATTCGCCCAAAAACCCTCCCCGTAAGGGCAGAACCGGAATTATTGTCTCTCGGGCACACCCACACCTCAGAAACCGGGTTTCTTCCTATATTTCTCGTTACGCAACCCATATTTTTCGTAGAAACCCGGTTTCTCACCCCTTCCTAGGTGCACCCAAATCTCAGAAACCGGGTTTCTTCCGATATTTCTCGTTATTCAACCCAAATTTTTCGTAGAAACCCGGTTTCTAGCCCAGTGGGTAAGTTTTGTGAAGCTTCTCGCGACGGGTTTTAAACCAGTGCGGACTCGCAGCCAACCCAGATTATCTAAACTAAGGACAAATGACAGTTGACCAATGACAGTTGACCAATGACAGTTGACCAATGACAGTTGACCAATGACTAAGGACAAATGACTAAGGACAAATGACAAATGACTAAGGACAAATGCCCCATGCCCCATGCCCCATGCCCCATGCCCCATGCCCCATGCCCTATGCCTAATCGCAGCGCCAAATCTTAATCGTCTGATCCGCACTGCCGCTGGCGAGCAAATTGCCCGAAGGTGCGATCGCCACCGAGTATACTGTACCCGTATGTCCCTTAAGAGTTGTCAACAGGTCTCCTGTTTGGAAATTCCAAATATTAATCGTATTATCATCGCAGCCGCTAGCCAAAGTCAAACCGTCCCCACTGATAGCCACCGAATCGCCCCGACTCACATAATTCTGCAAAATATGCAGCGCCTCATTCATCCCTAACTTTGCTACCCCGTTTCCCTTCGCAGAATTAGAATTTAAAATCCGCAACAAACGGCCCGTGTGCAAATTTCGCAGCTTAATCGTATAATCATTGCTAACGCTAGCCAGAATTTGACCGTCCGGGGCGATCGCCACAGAATTCACCCCAACATTCACACCCGAAAGAGTCCGCAGCAACATACCGCTTTGCACGTCCCAAACCTTGCTCGTCGCATCCGAACTGCCGCTCGCCAATATCTTGCCATCCGGGCTAAAAACCACCGTATTGACATTATCAGAATGACCCCTCAAAGTCCGCAGCAACTCACCAGTCCGCAAATTCCACAGCTTAATCGTATTATCAGCCCCGCCGCAGCTAGCAATTACCTGTCCCTTCGGGTTAATCGCCACCGAATTCACCTCCATAGAATGTCCCGGAAAAGTACACAGCAAATCGCCGTTATACAAATTCCAAAACTTAATGGTTTCATCGGAACTGCCGCTGACCAACATTTTACCATCAGAGCTAATAGCCACGGAATTTACGCGATCCGAATGTCCCGTCAGAGTACCAATTAAATCTCCTGTTTGTAAATTCCAAATCTTAATAGTTTTATCCCAACTGCCGCTAGCCAAAATTTTGCCATCAGGACTAATCGCCAGAGAATTCACAAAAGATGAATGTC
The DNA here is from genome assembly GCF_013299165.1 of Microcoleus sp. bin38.metabat.b11b12b14.051. Classification (NCBI taxonomy): domain Bacteria; kingdom Bacillati; phylum Cyanobacteriota; class Cyanophyceae; order Oscillatoriales; family Microcoleaceae; genus Microcoleus; species Microcoleus sp. bin38.metabat.b11b12b14.051. Next base: position 77,315 of record NZ_JAAFKD010000005.1, on the reverse strand, counting down.
CCGGTAGCGTGTGCGCGCACCGCCATTTCAGATTTTTAAATTTGTGAGCTAATTCCTTCGCCCGCTTAGCAGCAACCTCAGCTTCCTGTCGGCGTTTGAGCTCTTCCTCCTCCAAACGCTTGCGTTCCGCCCTAGCTTTCGCCTCTCGCACCGCCAGCCGCCGCATCTCTCCCTTATAGGTTATTCGCTGCTGCTCCTGAATTTCTTTAAGAGTTTCAATATACGGTAGAACCCAATCTTTAGAAAACCATTCTTGGGCAAATTCCGCCTCTAAATCAAATAGTTTAGGTTCGTGAGTAAAATCGATATTTAAATAATACAAATCGGCTAAAAATCCTGCCAATAACTTGTGAATAGTCACAATTATTTGCCTGATCGTCCGCAGTCTCACTTTTTCATCTTTTCCCTCTGCTGCCAACTGGTTATCCACCTCTTCCCAGTTCCAAGGCTGCATCGCCACGAGAGAAACGCTCTGATTGATAATCCCCCAAAAACCGACATGAAAATTCACTTCATAATCGCTGATATCGCTGTACAGTATAGCTGTCGGTACCGGAGACAACACAGTCTGCAATCGCTCCACATCAATATCAGAAATCGCCTTTTTAAAATAATCTCCGTAAAACTGAACCGGGCAGGATTCTCCGTGCTGTGGGTAGTGCTGGTTCAAAAAAGTTCTCAACTTAGCCGGCAGCTCGATATTCAGATTGTGGCGAAACGAATCAGGGCAATCTTGGCTAATTTTTGCCGGAGCTACTAACAACAGCAATCGGTGCTGCTGCTGCTGCAAAATCTGTTCAGTTTCCTGCCTGCTCAAATTAGAAAACCAGTTATCTTTGTCCCAAATTGTTTGAATTTCGCTCAGCTTGACTCGAATTGCTTCTGATTGAAACTCCCGCATTAACTCGCGCGAAAGCCTGCTAATTGCTCGCTTATCTCTGACTTCTTCTGCCTTAATTCGATTGAGGCGTTCTTCCTTTACCCATTCTTCTTCTGTGCTGGCGAGCTCAATCAACTCTTGTTCTCGGGCTTGCTGTCGCTGCAAATATTTCACTTGTGCTTTAATCCAGCGGGGGTCTTTTTTGATTTGCTGGTTCAAAGCCGAAGAACCAGACGGCTCAATTTCTGCATAGCGCTCGTTGACAGCGCTTGCTCCCAATCTTTCTCCCAATTCGCAGGCTACAGGCTTCAACAGTTCAATTAGGGTGTCTGAGACGGGGCGAGGTAATGACATACCAGTTAAAACTTTTTCTTAACTTAAGGGCGTGAGCGCGAGTCAGGTGTATCCCGCTGGGCGGGGACTCTTGGCAAGGCCCTAGATTTGGGCGATCGATTTTAGATTTTAGATTTTAGATTTACTCCGCAATCGATTTTAGATTTGAGATTTACTCCACAGATGAATCTGAGAGCTAGAACTTGAGTTTGCTTGTGATGATTGCCAGGGTATGGTGTCCGTTTTTGGGCGGGTCGATCGCATTCCTCGCGGCGTATCATCGTGCAACTTTACAGACTTAGCACCTTAACTCAATCATAGTGTTTATACGGTTTACATTTTATGCCGAATCTGAGTCGAAAGTGCCTAGGGTAAAGACTTCAGGATATTCGATCGACTCTGAGTCCTCCAATTCATTTTTTTTGTTGCCATTTTTACCCGCACTTGTCTATAATCTTAGTTCACAACCATAAATACGGTATTCCGACCTAATAACCGTACTTTCATTAGGGGAACAAATATAATGAGCCCGTGGCAACACCTAACTCAACAATTTAACCGTACACAACAGCCACAAATTGGCAAAAATCGATCGTTGACCGCACTAAAAAGATTTGTGTCGCTATTGTTAGTAGGAATAACTTTAAGTCTGGCGATCGTCTCCTGCCAGCAGGGAACCCCCAACAACCCAGCAGCGACTTCAGGCGGTGCTAGCTCAGCAGGCAACAAAGGCAAAGTAGAATTAACCCTCGTATCCTTCGCCGTCACCAAAGCCGCCCACGAAGCGATCATTCCCAAATTTATAGAACAATGGCAAAAAGAAAAAGGCCAAACTGTCATCTTCAGCGAAAGTTACGGCGGTTCCGGTTCCCAAACCCGAGCAGTAATTGACGGATTAGAAGCCGACATTGTACACCTAGCCCTCGCCCTCGACACGACCAAAATCGAGAAAGCCGGACTCATCCAGCCTGGGTGGGAAAAAGAAGTCCCTAACGAAGGCATCATCAGCAAATCAGTAGCAGTAATCGTCACTCGCGAAGGCAATCCCAAAGGTATCAAAACCTGGGAAGATTTAGCCAAAGACGGAGTAAAAGTGATTACCGCTGATCCCAAAACATCAGGCGTTGCTCGTTGGAATTTCCTCGCACTTTGGGGTTCGATGATCAAAACTGGAGGAGATGATGCTAAAGCATTAGATTTTACCAGCAAAGTCTATAAAAACGTCCCGATTCTGACTAGAGATGCCCGTGAAGCCAGCGATGTATTTTTCAAACAAGGTCAAGGCGATGCCTTAATCAACTACGAAAATGAAGTTATTTTGGCTGCCGATAAAGGTGAAAAACTGCCATATACGATTCCGCAAGTTAATGTGTCGATCGACAATCCGATCGCCATTGTCGATAAAAACGTGGACAAACACGGCACTCGCGAAGTCGCCGAAGCATTTGTCAAGTATCTGTACACACCAGAAGCCCAGCGAGAATTTGCCAAAGCAGGATTTCGCCCAGTAGATGAGACAGTCGCCAAAGAAGCAGAATTTGTCCAAAAATATCCCCCCGTCAAAACCCTATTTACAGCTAAAGATTTGGGAGGTTGGGGAGAAATTCAGAAGAAATTCTTTGATGACGGAGCCACATTTGACAAAATCCAAGGTTCGATTAAACGCTAATTCCCTAATTACCTGTTCGTAGTCAGGACTTCAGTCCTTCCCAAACGGTTCGTAGTCAGGACTTCAGTCCTCCCCAAAATATTAGCTTTTTAAGGACTAAAGTCCTTACTACAAACGAAGAAATACTCAAACCTAAATGGCAGTATCATCTCAAGCAAATAACGCTCAATCTGCGATCGCCAATATCAAAAGAGCGATCGGCAAAATCACACTACCTTGGGGAATCACCATCGGCTACCTCAGCCTGATGCTATTTCTCCCAGTCACAGCCATGCTGCTAAAAGCCAGCACAGCAAACCCCGGCGAATTTTGGAAAATAGCCACCAGCCCGATCGCCCTTTCCGCCTACGATGTCACCTTCGTCACATCACTAATTGCCGCCCTAATCAACGGAGTATTTGGCACATTAATAGCCTGGGTATTAGTCCGCTACGACTTTCCCTTAAAACGGATTATCGACGCAGCAGTCGATTTACCCTTTGCACTGCCAACATCCGTTGCAGGTTTAACCCTCGCCACAGTTTACAGCGATAACGGCTGGATCGGTTCGCTATTTGCACCATTAGGAATCAAAATATCATTCACTCGCTTAGGCGTAGGAATAGCCATGATCTTTATTTCCTTGCCATTCATCGTGCGGACTGTACAGCCAGTTTTACACGAAATGGAAAAAGACATCGAAGAAGCAGCTTGGTGCTTGGGAGCCTCTCAATTTCAAACCTTCTGGCGAGTAGTTTTACCGCCGCTGTTTCCCTCAATTTTAACCGGAGTTGCCCTCGGATTTTCCCGAGCAGTTGGCGAGTACGGTTCCACTGTCATAGTAGCTTCTAACGTGCCGTTTAAAGATTTAATTGCTCCGGTCTTAATTTTCCAAAGATTGGAACAATACGACTATGCAGGAGCCACAGTAATCGGCACAGTCATGTTAGGTATTTCCCTAGCAATGTTGTTCACAATCAATGTTTTACAAGCATGGAGAAGACGCTATGACGGCTGATCTCAATCCCTCAACAAATTATCCGCTTCCTCCCGTTGGTTCTGCGTCGCGCAGCAACGAAAAAGCCTGGGTAAAACCCACATTAATTGGCATTGCGATCGCCTATCTCGGCCTGGTCTTATTTATCCCGGCGCTCAACGTTTTTTACCAAGCTTTCAAAAAGGGATTCGAGCCATTTTTCACAAACTTAACCTCACCAGATTTTTTATCAGCAGCACAGCTTACCCTACTAATCGCTCTGATAGTCGTACCGATAAACACTGTATTCGGCTTGTGTGCAGCTTGGGTAATCGGCCGCAATAAATTTCCCGGGCGCACCCTATTAATCACGATTTTAGACGTGCCGTTTGCCATATCTCCCGTAGTTGCAGGTTTAATGATTGTACTGCTGTACGGTCGCTTGGGATGGTTCGGCCCGTTCTTAGAAAGTGGCGGGATTAAGATTATTTTTGCCTTCCCCGGAATGGTGCTGGCTACTGCTTTTGTGACTCTACCTTTTGTCGCCCGTGAAGTAATTCCTGTTTTGGAAGAAGTAGGAACCGATCAAGAAGAAGCGGCGAAAACTTTGGGAGCAAATGATTGGCAAATCTTCTGGAATGTCACTCTGCCGAATATTCGCTGGGGCTTGCTTTACGGAGTGATTTTGACAAATGCTAGAGCCATGGGAGAATTTGGAGCTGTTTCTGTAGTGTCGGGAAATATTGCCAAAAAAACCCAAACTTTGCCTTTGTTTGTTGAGGATGCTTACAAGCAGTACGCAACGCAAGCAGCGTTTTCTGCTGCGGTAGTTCTCGGCTTGTTAGCCGTTGTTACCCTCGTACTTAAGGAGATTTTGGAACAAAAAACTAGCATCAAGGAGGTTGACAGTTGACAGTTGACAGAAGAGCCCCGAGCGAAGTCGAGGGGTTGACAGCTTGCGCGCTGAGCGAAGTCGAAGAGTTGACAGTTGACAGTTGGGTTTTGTTCCTCAACCCAACCTACATTTAAGTAAATATTAGGAGACTAAAATGTTAGATCAAAATACTGGCGAATCTGAATTTGAGCCGATCGACAATTTTCACCATACTCAACAATCAGACCTCCCGCACACAGATTCAGGAGACCGCAGACCAACTACAACCCGCATTCGCATTCGCATTCCCAAAGAATACCATCACGAACCTGTAATCTCTAACCTGATTTCGGAACACGGCTTGACGGTGAATTTTAATGCAGCTTTGTTGGGCGGAAAAACTTCTGATGATGGTTGGTTTGATTTGGAACTTAACGGTACAAGTCAACAGATTGAAAGTGCTCTGATTTATCTCAACGATTTAGATGTAGAAATCTGGAGCAATTCCAATCATCCCGATGAAGAAACTTGGTAAAGGTTTGTATTGAGGACTTTAGTCTGGAGTTAGCTAGGACTAAAGCCCTCATTACAAACCTATTTTCTTGTATTTGTGCGATCGCCCAAACATATCATCGAGCCGCTCAAAATATAAATTAACAGTAATTAACGAGAAACAATGGGTTTGAAGCCAATCCCTGTAAGCGAGAAATTAAAAGCAGACAAGGCAATTGCTCCAATTCTCGGACTTGCAGGTAGATGTCGCCCTGATTTAGTTCAACGTCAACTGTCAACTGTCAACTTAATTAGATTATTGACAATCTGGCTTTAACCTGGTATATTATCCATCTCAGTTACATAATTTTAGATCAAAAAAAATAGCGCTCCAGTTTTCTGCAACATTTTTATAACACCCGGAACAATATCCCCCTTTAAAACTTCTAAAAAATCAATCAAACTAACTTTGTTATGGTAGGCTTTGCATAAACAAAGGTTTTTGTCAATATTCAATTTAGGTAAAATTTGGTGGAGTTCCTCTTATTTGGCTTAGCCCAAGTAGGAACGGGCTTTCATCTCTAAATTGCGAAAACTAAGGCCAACGATCGGCATCCGCACCGGAAAAAGAGTTAAAGCGGCTGCGTTTGGTTTGTGCTATGAATTTGATGTGTGCGTGTACCAGAGGAATTTAATCATGGCAACCGACAAAAAAGAACGGAAACACCAGATAGTTTTTGCAGATTCACAAGTTAAAGATTGTGAAAGTTTAACAAATACCGCGAATCAGGATACAGAAGTTATTATTCTGAAGGGCGATCGCGACGGCATCGAGCAAATCGCCGAAACACTTAAAGAGCGAAAAAACATTGCAGCCGTCCACATTTTGTCCCACGGTGCAGCAGCCAGCTTGCAACTGGGAACCACAGAACTCAATCTCAGCAACATAGAAACCTACCGCAATTATTTAGAAACATGGTTTGCTTTGCCAGGGCCCGAAGCAAACTCGAACTCTACAACTACTGCTAAACCAGAAATTCTGCTCTACGGCTGCAACGTCGCCGCCACAGAAGCAGGTGTCGCCTTCGTGCAAAGGCTGAGTCAGCTAACCGGGGCAAATATTGCCGCATCCGACAACTTGACCGGCAGTGCGGCACTCGGTGGAGACTGGGTGTTGGAAGTGACTACAGGGAAGATAGAAACACCTGTGGCATTTTCCCAAGAGGCGAGGGAAGCTTATAGTGGCGTGCTGATTAACCTAGACGTTAACAACTTTAGCGAACTAGACAATGCTATTAGGGTTGCCAACACCAACGCTGGCCCAGACACAATCACCATTAAGACCAACTTCACCCTGACAGGGTTGCTACCCAGCATTACCGGCCCTACTGATATTATTGGCGGCGGTTTCAAAATCACCGGCAGTCCCACAGCCCGAGCCTTTGTAGTTAACAGTACCGGCCTAGTTAACATATCCAACCTCACCATTGATTCTGCAACAGCAGTAGGAGGAATCGCACCGGCTGGTGGTGGTGGTGGCGCTGCGGGTTTAGGCGGCGCACTTTTTATCAACAGCGGTACAGTCAACGTTGACAGAGTGACGTTCTCGAACAACCAGGCGATCGGCGGTGCAGGTGCTACTGGAATCGGTGGCAAAGGTGGCACTGCTGATTTCGGCGGGGTTCCCTTTGGAGGCAGCCCTGGCACCGCTTTCCCAACTGCGGCCAGCGCAGGTGGTAGTTTTACCCCCAATGGCAACCCCGGCAACAGCGGTTCTCCTGGCTTCTCCGCAGGTGCCCCTGCTGGTAGTGGTGGTGCTGCTGGCGCCGGCGGCAATGGGATCGGGCTGGCTGGCGTAGGCGGCATTGGTGGCACTGGTGGCGCTGGTGTGACCGGCTCTATTGGTGGCGGCGGTGGTGCTGGTGGTGCTGGCGGTGCTGGTGGTACTGGTGCTACCACCAACGGTGGCGGTGGTGCTGGTGGTGCTGGTGGTGCTGGTGGCTTCGGCGGTGGTGGCGGCGCAGGCGGTACTGGTGGTACGTCTACTCCCCCTGCTCTTGCTGGTGCTAACGGCGCAGGAGGTGTTGGAGGCTTCGGTGGCGGTGGCGGCGCGGGAGCTACTCCTGGTGTCAGCACTGCTATCAATCTCTTCAGCCCTGGTGGGACTGCTGTCGCTACCGCAGGTGGCGGTGGTGCTGGTTTGGGTGGTGCGATTTTTGTCGGTGGCGGCAGCTTAACCTTGACCAACAGCACCTTGTATAGCAATACAGTCAGGGGTGGAAATGCTGGTGCTGCTACCGCAGGTGCGGGTACAGCCGCAGGCGGTTCAATTTTTGTCAACTTTGGTGCCACAGCTACCCTGACTAACAACACGATCGCCTATAACTCTGCCACAGCAGCGACAGTTGGTACACCGGCTAGTCTGATTGCTAATGGCGGAGGAATTTACAACAACGGCGGTACTGTCACGGTCAAGAATACGATCGTCGCTGGCAACACTGCTGCTACCAACACAGATGTGACAGGGGCATTTATAGGGAACAATAACCTGATTGGAGTTCTCGGCACTAGCACGGGTTTTACAGGTCAGGCATTAGCGGTTCCTCTGGCGACTGTATTAGCACCAGCCGCCGCTGCCGGACTCAATGGCGCAACTGCTCCCGCTCCTTTCACCCTTGCCTTAGTTGGCAACCCCGTCGTCACCACTAGCACTAATCCTGCCATTGGTGGCGGCGACAACGCTGCGATTGTTGGAGCTACAGACCAACGCGGCACAGGTTTTCCTCGCAAAATTGACAATACTCTCGTTGCAAAACCCAATGTTGACATCGGTGCTTACGAGTACGGGCCAGTTGTTCAGGGTCAGAAATTCAACGATATCAACGGCGACGGCGTTAAAGCTGCGACAGATCCAGGTCTAGGTGGATGGACTATTACCGCAGGAGCCCCGACTTCTACTACATCTGTCACTACTGCTGTTAGCTCTGCGGTTGCTGCAACTTTGGGTCAATACACCGTCACGGATACTAAGGCAAATACTGCGATCGCAGAAACGTTACAATCAGGTTGGGTACAGACTTTAGCGCCAACAGTGACCACTGGTACTGCTGATGTCTCTAACGCCAACTTCGGTAATTTCCAGAAAACTACGATCGCAGGCAAAACCTACACCGACCTCGCGGGCAACGGCGTTTTAGATATTCCTACCGACACCGTATTAAACGGCGTCGTAGTCAATCTCTACAAAGACACCAACGGCGATGGCATATTCCAAGCAGCCACAGATACAGTTGTCGGCACGGCGCAAACGACGGCAGGAGCAGGAGATTACCTATTCCCAGACATCGGCCCCGGCAAGTACCTGATTCAAGCCACTGCCCCAGCCAACTCCAGCATTTCTTTCCCGGCTGCGGCGATTCCAGTTACCGCCACTAGCGGTACTCCCGTCACCCTGCAAAACTTCGGCATTTTCCAAAACATCACCGTCAGTGGCAGGGTATTAACCGACGTTACAGGTAACGGGTTGAGTCCTGACGATACCCCCCTCAACGGTACTACCGTCCGCCTGTTTAAGGATACTAACAATAACGGCACATTAGATAGCGGCGACGCCCCAGCAGGCACTCAAGTTTCCGGCACAGCGCCTGCGGCTCCCGGTACTTATAACTTTACTGGCGTAGGTAGCGGTCGGTACTTTGTGAGAGAAGATGTCCCCGCAGGTTTCTCACAAACTGGCGGGCCGACTTCTTATACAATTAACCCTGTTAGCAATACGCCGATCGTCGGTCAAGACTTCGGCAACTTCCAAGTCGGCAAAATTAGTGGCATCAAATTTAACGACCTCAACAGAAATGGCGCTCAAGATGCCGGCGAAGCACCGCTACCAGGCTGGACAATCTACCTGGATACCAACAACGACGCCAAGCAAGACCCAACCGAAATCGTAGCCGTCACCGATGTCACCGGTAAGTACCAGTTCAGCAACCTGCTAGCGGGCACCTACAACGTCCGGGAAGTACAGCAACCGGGCTGGATACAAACCAAGCCCGCAGCTAACACAGCGTTGACGGTGGCCGTCACCAGCGGTAGCGACTCCCAAAACAACAATTTCGGCAACTATTTCCAGACGAGCACGATCAGCGGTCAAAAATTCAACGACCTCAACCAAAACGCCGTTAAGGATAGTGCGGAACCAGGGCTAGGGAACTGGCAAATCTTCCTCGATAGCAACCCAGCAAATGGAATCTTCGATCAAGGGGAAATTACCAGCGTCACTAATGCTGACGGCACCTACACTCTACGCAACGTACCCGCAGGCACTTTCCAGGTAAGAGAAGTACAGCAAACTGGCTGGATTCAGACCACACCTAACCCCGCCCCGACTGTCGTTAAGGCCGGAGATGCCATCACGGGCGTTAACTTCGGTAACTTCCTGCCCCAACCGGGCGCGATCCGAGGTCTCAAGTTCCAAGACACTAACAAAAATGGCATTCAGGATGCCGGAGAACCCGGTTTAGCCAATTTCCAAATTGTGTTAAACAGGGTGGTCACTGGAACAGCTCCTTCTCCTACTCCTGCCCCTGCTTCTGTTACTACCACCACGGACGCCAGCGGTAACTATCTGTTTGCCAACCTAGCGCCGGCAACCTACAGCATCCGGGAAGTCAACCAAACTGGGTACACTCAAAGCACCCCCAACCCTGCCGACATCATTCTGACTTCGGGTGCTATTGTCAGCGGCATCAACTTCGGGAACTCCCCGACGCCGACACCGATTATCACCACGCCGACGCCGACGCCTCCGACGCCGACGCCAACGCCTGTCACGACGCCGACGCCGACAGTTGTTATCACGACGCCGACTCCGGCACCGACTCCGGCACCGACGCCGACGCCTGAACCTGTGCCGACGCCGACTCCGGCACCTGTACCGACTCCAACACCTGCACCTGTGCCGACGCCGACTCCGGCACCTGTACCGACGCCGACGCCTGCACCTGTACCGACGCCAACGCCTGCACCGACACCTGTACCGACAGATTTGGTTTGCCCTGATGAGTTCCCCAGGATTATCGCTCCCAATCTGCCGGCGAGTCCTTCACGGAACGGTGTTGTCAACGGCACTAACGGCAACGATACCCTTGTGGGCAGTGCAAACACTGACTCTATCTTCGGGTTGGGCGGCGACGATTTGATCTTTGGTCAAGAGGGTGGCGATTACATCAATGCCAACACGGGTAACGATACTGTGTACGGTGGCATTGATGCCGATACTCTCTTTGGTGGTAAAGGCTTTGACTTGATCTTTGGCGATATTAGCGACGATACAATCTACGGCAATCGTGGTAATGACTCGATCTCTGGCGACCAAGGCAGTGATGTATTGTACGGTGGCAAAGGCGATGACCTAATGTTGGGAGGTCTCGATGATGACGTGCTATTTGGCGATCAAGGCAATGACACTCTCTGCGGCAACGAGGGTAACAATACCTTGCTTGGCGGCAGCGGCGATGATGTGCTCTTTGGTGGCAGTGGTGATGATTTGCTGTTTGGCGGCAGCGGTAACGATATCCTGATCGGCGGTACCAGCGCCAATCGCTTTCTCTTGGCTCCCGGTGGGGGAACTGACACGATTATTAACTTTACGCCCGGATTTGATACGCTGCTGTTGGCGGGAGGCTTGGACTTCAATCAACTGTCACTTAGCCAAACTAACGGCTCGACGGCGATCGCGATCGCCAGCAGCAACCAGATTTTGGCTGTAGTGGCGGGCGTGCAGCCTACCCAGTTATCGGCGAGCAGCTTTAGCTTGCTCGTTTAGTCCACAAGGAGGTGTCAAACAGCAGCTAAAACCCAGTCGCAGCCTGCTGTTTGACGATTACACCCCCGATCGCCCAGCCCTCCCCTTCAACCAGGGGGGACAAAATTCTTCTCAAAATCCCCCAACAATCAGGGAGATGCCAGGGAGAGGGGCGATCGGCGGTAAATTATATAGACAAAGGGGAGCAGTCATTTGTTGACACAAATGACTGCTCCCCTTTGTCTTAGGATCGAAAATTAAATAATATCGTTTCCGGTTGTATCGGAATGATTTAACCGCAGAGGGCGCAGAGGACACAGAGAGAGAATAGAGAGATTAATAATTCCTATGCAACCGGATTTGATATAACTTACAATTTTCATTGTTATTGTGGGGTGGGCGGGACGCCCGCCCTTGTAAGAGTGCGGGCTCTCCCGCCCACCCCACAAACTTGTGCAAGTTATTAAATTTTCATTCCTTACCTGACAATCCGCAGCCAGGGAACGAATATTGTTGCCCTTTTTTTGGTTAAATTTGTTGGAGATATTTCAGCAAGTCGGCCATTTCTTGCGGGCTGGGCTGAAATTGTGGCATGGGTGGGGTTCGCCCGCTGGTGACTTGGCGGATCAGCTCGAATTCGGATTTGCGCTGCGACACTCCGTGCAGGTTGGGCCCGACTTGGCTGTCTGAAACCAATGTATGACAGCCTGCACAGTTCATTTGAAAAATGGCAGAACCCTGAAACTGGTTGCCTGTCAGGGACAGGACGCTTTTGACATACGGCTCTGCGACTTGAAACTGACGGATGGTCATGCTCGCCAACATGATGGCAAGCAACACCGCGATCGCAAATATGACCAGTCGCTCGATCGGGTTTTTAATTTCATTCCTGGCAAGTTGGTGATTCAAAGGATTTCAATTAAAAATAGTATCTACAAGAAAATTTATTTCTCATAACATAGCTTAATCCTTCGCAGCGGGGAGAGCAAGCTTTCAGAACTCTTGAATGGTGGTTTTGTGAAAATTCATCTGTATAAGTGCTGGTAATATTAAAAATAGATTGTTAAATCTTAACGTTAAGGAGCTCTCATGGTAGAACCGCTGCTTTCAGGTATTGTTCTGGGTCTAATCTTTGTTACTCTCTCGGGGCTGTTTTTTGCTGCTTATCAGCAGTACAAGCGCGGCGATCAGTTGGGTATCAACAAGTAAAAGGGTCTATCAGTCCCTTGGTGAAGCGAGGGGGCGAGGGGGCGAGTGTCCGATCGCGATCGTAGGAAAATCTCGTTCCCTCTGCCCTCTTGCTTCTGTCAACTGGCTTCTGTCAACTGTCCGCTGTCAACTGACTAAAGCTGTCAATTGTCAACTGTCAACTGTCAACTGTCAACTGTATCGATCGAGAATAGCAGCAGTTTCGCGCCCTGTCTGTTCCCAGCTAAATTGTTTTGCTCTGGCCAAACCGAGCTCCCGCAACTGCGATCGAACTTTGCTATCAGTAGCAAGCTGTTGCATAGCAGAGGCGATTTCCGGGACGCTGTAGGGATTGACTAACCAAGCCCCCTCCCCCCCCACTTCGGGCATGGAAGACAGGTTAGAGGTGATGACAGGAGTTCCACAAGCCATTGCTTCGAGCACCGGGAGACCGAATCCTTCCCAAAGACTGGGAAATACTAGGGCGATCGCCCGGTTGATGACTTTCGGCAAATCAGCCGCGGGGAGGTAATTGAGGAATTTTACGCGATCGCACAATCCCAATTCTGCAACCTGCGCCTTCAGCAGCGGCGTATAGCGTTTATCTTCCGATCCTGTAATCCACAATTCGTACTCGGAATTATTGGGTAAAGCCGCAAAGGCTGCGACAACTCGCTGCACGTTTTTATGAGGATTGTGGCGGCCCATATAAAGGAAATAATTGCTTGTTGGTAAGTCTAAAAACTTAAAAAAACTGGCATCGTAGCCGGGAAAAATTCGCGAGATTAAAGAACTTGGAATCTTGCAAAAATTGATGATATCGTTAGCAGTTGATTCGGAATCGCAGATGATATGTTCCGCCTGTCGCAGCACTTGCGGAATGTAGTAGCGGTGATAAATTGCCAGCGGATCGAAGCGGCGGGGAAATCGCAGGGCTATTAAGTCGTGGACTGTAATTATATAGCGGCATCCGGCAAATAAAGGTGCTTCTGGAATTGGAGAAAATAAGAGGTTTGATTTTAGCTGTTTGTATATTTTGGGGAGTTGGGTTTGCGTCCACAGCAATCGGTTGATGTGTCCTTTGGTTCCTTGTTCTGGTGTGAGGTTGGCGGGGATTTTGTAGCAGTTGTTGTTGGGGAAGTTTTGGGCTGTGAGTAAGGTTGGGTTGAGGGTTTTTAGGTGGGGGAATAGGTTTTTGGCGTAGATGGCTAAGCCTGTTGGTTGAGAAATTAGGAAGGAAAGATTTATTAGTAGGTTGGATTGGGAGTTTGGCATTTGGCACGGAATATGAGGATGGACAATTTTAAACAAAAATCAAGGCTTGTAGTGAGGACTTTAGTCCTTTTTCTTCAGATTAATACGGACTGAAGTCCGCACGCTCCAACAAAAATCAAGGTTTGTAGTGAGGACTTTAGTCCTTTTTCTTCAGATTAATACGGACTGAAGTCCGCACTACAAACAAAAATCAAGGTTTGTAGTGAGGACTTTAGTCCTTTTTCTTCAGATTAATACGGACTAAAGTCCGCACGCTCCAACAAAAATCAAGGCTTGTAGTGAGGACTTTAGTCCTTTTTCTTCAGATTAATACGGACTGAAGTCCGCACGCTCCAACAAAAATCAAGGCTTGTAGTGAGGACTTTAGTCCTTTTTCTTCAGATTAATACGGACTGAAGTCCGCACTACAAACAAAAATCAAGGTTTGTAGTGAGGACTTTAGTCCTTTTTCTTCAGATTAATACGGACTGAAGTCCGCACGCTCCAACAAAAATCAAGGCTTGTAGTGAGGACTTTAGTCCTTTTTCTTCAGATTAATACGGACTGAAGTCCGCACTACAAACAAAAATCAAGGTTGGTAGTGAGGACTTTAGTCCTTTTTCTTCAGATTAATACGGACTAAAGTCCGCACTACAAACAAAAATCAAGGTTGGTAGTGAGGACTTTAGTCCTTTTTCTTCAGATTAATACGGACTAAAGTCCGCACTACAAACCTTAATTTTAGACTGATTTTTTCTAAAGATATTGTTGTAGGATTTTGGCGGTTGCTTTTCCGGTTTTTTGCCAGCTAAATTCTGCCGATCGCCCTAAGCTAGCTTTTTTTAAGTTCGATCGCACTTTTGAATCTGTCGCTACTGTTTGCATGGCTGCTGCTATTTCCCCGATGCTGTAGGGATTGACTAATAATGCCGCATCTCCGGCTACTTCTGGCATTGATGACAGGTTGGATGTGATGACTGGTGTACCGCAGGCCATTGCTTCCAAAATTGGCAAGCCGAAGCCTTCCCAGAGTGTGGGAGATACTAGGGCGATCGCCTGATTCATCAGTACGGGTAATTGCGAATAGGGAACGTAACCGAGAAATTTTACGGAAGATTGTAAGCCTAATTTTTCTACTTGGGCGATCGACTGCGGCGTGTAGGCGTTGGGAGGCCCGGCTAGCCACAATTCGTAATTTGCGCGATCGGCTAAACTCGCAAATGCAGCAATTAATCTTTCTAAGTTTTTGTAAGGATCGTGTCTGCCGGTATACAGAAAATAGTTTTTAGCTGGCAAATCGAGATATTTAAAGTTAATATTATCACAAGCTAGGGGAATTGCCGTCATTTTCTGATGCGGAATTTTGTAATATTTAGCAACATCCGCTGCTGTTGATTCTGAATCGCAAATAATGTGTTCTGCTTGGCGCAAAACCTGCGGTATGTAGTACCGAAAATAAGCTGTTAATCGAGATAATTTTTGCGGGAACCGCAAAGGAATTAAATCATGAACTGTGACTATGTAGCGGCATTGGGAATATAAAGGTGCTTCGGGTATTGGGGAAAAAATCAGGTTTGACTGCAATTCGCGGTAGATTTTAGGCAAGTTAAATTGAGTCCACAGCAGTCTGTTGATTTGTGCTTTTGGCCCTCGATCCGGTGTAATGTTGTCTGGGATTTTATAGCAACTATAATCGTCTATTTGCTGGGAAGTCAGCAAAGTTGGTTCTAGTTTTTGAAGTTGGGGAAAAAGATTAGCTGCATAAGTCCCGATTCCCGTGGGTTCGGCAGTTAGAAAGGATAAATTAATTAACAGTGGATTGGACACGTTTTGAGAATAAATTAACTTTTTATTAATCGATATTTGATATCAAATCTGGTTGATGCCAGATTTAGGCGCGGTTGAAACGCCGTCTACATTTCTGCCGCGTTATTACCCAGATCGATATCTGGATGCTTAAGGTCGATCGAGCATTTGAGCAATATCAGCAGGATTTGGCAGCCGAATTGTAGCATACTCTTGGTGAATAATCTCAAAAAAACTCTTGACTTTTTTCTCAAAAGGTGCCAGTCTAAAGTTCTGACTGCGTTGCTGCGCGCTAGCTTGAAGCTCTGCTAGCAAATCGGGATTGACAATTAGTTGATGTGAATATTGGCACAGTTGTTCAACGCTATTGAACAAAAAGCCCGATCGCCCGTGTTCGACAATTTCCGGTTGTCCACCGCCACAAAAGGCGATCGGAGCACAACTATTTTGCATTGCTTCGACAGTCGCCATCCCGAAATGCTCAAACCTTTGAGGATTGACTTCGCCCAAACCGCAGGCGTGCCAAAATATACTGGATCTAGCATAAAGCGATTTGATCTCATCTAACTCTGCATTGACTTGGAGTTCGATCGCCCTTGCATCTTCCTTCACTAAATTCTGCACCGTCTTTAAATAAGGATTTTTGGGAACGCTGCTACCAGCTAAAATCAACCTCCATCCCTGAAGTTCTACTGGATAATTTGTTAGCAAGCTGCGGAAAGCTTCGATTAACTCAATTTGCTTTTTTGTCCCCCCAGCTTCAAACTGTCCCACAGCTAAAATTATCTTTTCTTTTGGTACTTTAGCTATTGCCATTTCCACGGGCGGATACAGCAAAAAAGTTGGCTGCAAGTTCCAGCGTTTGTCCAACCACTTGATAGTAAATTGGCTGTTGGCAATAATAAAGGTGTAGTCATCCACAGCAAAGTGAGAGTTCCGAAAAGTATTGGGAAAGTGGCAGAAAAATACTGATATAGGCGATAGCGGTTTTACTTTTTCCAGTTGATTCGCGTTGACAAAAATATCGTAATTTTTGCTTTCTTTGGCAATTTCATCGAAAGGATTTTCCATATCGTCGGCGATGATGCTGGAATCGATGCACTGCATTGCGCGTTTTTCGTAAAATTCCAAGGGAATAAGTTTAATTTTGCAGCCTGAAAGATTCAGCCCGTACCACGACTCTAAGTCGGAAACAGCAACGGGTTTGTTGGTGATGAAGGTAATGTCAAATTCATTTTGCAGCAGCGAAGCGGCGGTAGCGACGTATTTTTGCCCGCCGCCGATAAAATGCAGTCCGTGATCGTAAATTGCGATCGACATTTTGCGATCGCCCCGCACCACCTGCAATCGAGGTAAAATGCGATCGATCTTGCTGCGGCTGTAAATCACCGCCAACTTTTCGGCCAATTGCGGCACTACCGCGGCGACAATTTCCGGTTTCTGATAATCTAGCAGTTTTTTAATCGCGACAAATAAACTCTCGAACAGCAAATCGTACTGCTTGTTACTAAAAAAATCAGAAGTGTGAATTGCTTTAACTAATTGCAACGGTTCGTGTTTCGCCAAATACAAAAAACGATTGCGGTTGCAGAAATACTCGGTGAGTTTGCTACCTTTACTCGAACCCCTATACTCGTGATGGGCGATAGCTGCGGGAGTATAAAGCATTTTCCACCCGCGTTTGTGACAGCGTTTGGCAAACTCTACATCTTCAAAATACATCACAAAATCTTCATCAATCGGCCCGACATCTTCCAGACATTCCCTGCGAAAAAGCACCGCCGCCCAACACAGCCCCTCGACTTCTCTTTCTGTATCGTACTGTCCCGCATCTTTTTCGCCAAAGCCGACATCTTGCCAATAATAATTAGGTAATTGCTGAATTCCGGCGCTGTTAATTCGCCCATCTTTGAACAGCAATTTACCGCTAGCTGCACCTACTTTTTTGTCATTTTCTAGGCGTTTAATTAATATTTCTAGCCAGTGACGGTCAAGGGTTGCATCGTTATTTAGGAAGCAGATGTATTGCCCTTTTGCTTCGCTGATGCCGAAGTTGAGAGCTTTGGCGAAGTTGTTGGCAGAATTCACAAAAATCTGAACTTTGGGAAACAGTTCGCGGAGGGAAGTAACGGAATCGTCTGCTGAGCAATTATCAATTACAATTAAATCGATGAGCTGTTCGGGATACGCAAGTTTTTGGAGAGATTTTAAGCAGTCTTTGGTGTGGCGCAGCCCGTTATAGTTGACTATAATAAACGAGCATATTGGCAGTAAAGTCATTCGATTTTGGATTTTGGATTTTGGATTTTAGATTGAATTATTTAGGATTTAATAATTGAAGAATTGAATTATTGGATTTTTTTTATTTAAGCATTGCAAAATTGCGAATGAATCCTGGGCTGGCGATCGAATTATTTAGGGTCATTTTTGATTTTTTATTGCGGTCGATCGAGCAATTGAGCGGCAATCTCCTCTAAAATAGCAGTATGTTGCTGCTGTACTGCTTTGATTTGCTCTATTTCAGACTGAAAACTGGCGATCGCCTTTTGTTGAGTCTCAAGCTGTACTTTAACTTCGGGAAATCCGCTGCTGAATTCCGAAGTAACTTTTTTTTCGAGAGTTTGTTGATTTTCTTGCAATTTTTGCAATTGTATGCTCAACGTTTGCACGACGCGGGTATTAGCAAAATTGTAAATAACTTGTCGTTCCAGTACGGGCCTGAGCAATTTGCGGACTATTTTTCTCACGGCTATGACCGCAGAACCGAGGCGCCTTTGGTAAGATGTAATTGGGACGTTGTAAATATCGAAACCGCTCTTCAACAGCGCGATATCTTCGTCATCTTCATCTCGAACTCGACTATTTACTCTTGCAGACAGCGGCAGCTCAGCAATACCAATTCGCGGCTCCAAAGTTTGCCGCAATTTATCTATGATTTGTTGAGTTGGTATTTCTTCGTACTGCAATCTTCCCCCTCCTTTTATTATGGTGCGCCACAAGCACCATCCCGTGACTGTAAAGCGCTTGTGGCGCCGCATCTAGTGAATTTTCTTTCCGTCAATGGGTGCGCGTTGCGCGCCCTACAAGCTGCGCGTTATCCCGTAAATTGCCCTTGGGAAAATAGTGCCAATGTCAATTTAAACTAGCTCGATTTGACTGTCATCACCGATCATAAACCGCAGAGCTTTCGGACGCGGCGGGGCGTTAGTAAGTTGTGCTCGCTGTCCGATCACGCTGTCAACAATCCGCTGGTGAATGCCAACTATTTTCGCCCCTTGCAAGATTACACTGTGTTCGATGTCAGCATCAATCATCGTCACGCGATCGGCAATACTGCTGTAAGGCCCGATAAAGCTATTTTCAATGCGGCAATTTTCCCCAATTACCACAGGCCCGCGAACTGTAGAATTAATGATTTCCGTGCCTTCACCTACTTGCACTCGCCCGATTATTTGACTTTTAGCGTCTACTTTTAATTCCGTTGAAGCTACGACACAGCTATCTAAAATGATTTGGTTTGCACTCAGCAAATCGTCTTTTTTACCTGTATCCAGCCACCAACCCTCTAAATTGCAGGCTTCTACCTGTTTTTGCTCATTGATGAGCTGTTGGATGGCATCGGTAATTTCCAGCTCGCCGCGGGGCGAAGGTTGAATTTGATCGATCGCCTCGTGAATGCTAGGAGCAAAAAAGTAAATCCCCACCAGTGCTAAATTAGACGGCGGAACCTTAGGTTTTTCTACTAACTGCAAAACTCGCCCGTTTTCATCTACTTTAGCAACACCAAAAGCAGAGGGATTGGGAACTGGACGCAGCAAAATTAGAGCGTCTAGCTTTTGCTGATTAAAGTTCTCTAAAAACGGATCGAGCTGGCTCTGAATTAAGTTATCTCCCAAATACATGATAAACGGAGAATCGCCCAAAAATGGTCTGGCAACTTTCACCGCGTGAGCCAGTCCCGCCGGTTCTGATTGCAAAATATAAGTAATTTTTGCACCGAAGCGAGAGCCGTCTCCTGTTTTCGCCTTCACCTCTTCCCCGGTTTCGGGACTAATAACAATCCCAATATCCGTAATCCCAGCCGCCACAATGCCTTCAATTCCGTACCACAGTATCGGCTTATTTGCCACAGGAACCAACTGCTTAGCACCCGTATAGGTGAGGGGACGCAAGCGTGTTCCTTTGCCGCCAGAGAGGATGAGTGCTTTCATTGGGTGAACTCTGAGTTATCCTTTAGGGTTTGCGGTGCTGGCTGAATTTGCCTGCACTTGTTCGCTATCGTTAATCTTAAAGCACCGCTACCCCGCTGGCAATAGCCTCCCTGGAACAGTTGACAGTTGACAGTTGATAGTTGACAGTTGACTCCGAAAGTTGACAGTTGACTCCGAAAGCAGTTGATGGTTGACAATTGACAGTTGACCGAAGTAAGAAGGAAGAAGGAAGGAAGGAAGGCTTAATAAAAGCTAGGGTTTCAGCAATTTAGGACGTTCTCAGTGTCTTGGCGGTTGCTATCCAAATGATTTATGGCGATCGAGCATTCAGTCATCTCAAATATAAAACCTCAAAGGGTTTAATAGCGGCCGTATCGGGCCACAACTTGACTACCACTATTGTTTTGATTTGTCAACCAAGCCCACATCTGATCGCCCAGAGAAAAGTGCCACCATTCGTTAGGATGCCGCTGAAAACCAGCAGCTACCATCGCCTCTCTTAATATTTGCCTGCGGCGGTGATATTCCTGTTTTTGCGGCTCATCGCTATTTGCATAATAATCCGGATAAGAACGTTCCGATATTTCATCAATCGCAGAACCCATATCAATTTGTCGCTGATTTTCATCCACCAAAGTTACATCTAAAGCCGCACCCGTACTGTGAGGGGGAGGCGTCGCCAGATCCATGCTCGGTACCGCCCAAAATTGATATACGTGTTCTATAATTACTTGCCGTTTGTCTTCGGAAACCGGAAATTCGCAGCCTTGAGCTACGGCAATTTGATTAAAAGTATAATCGACCATAAATTGCTGGACTTCCACGGGCCGGTAAGCGTCAAATATCAGAATTTGCCAATTTGGATAATTTTGCTGTAGTTGCATTTTAGCGGAGAGCAAACTATCTACAACTCCTTGCCGCAAATAGAAAGGCGAATCTGCTTTGCTGTTTTGATAGGGAGCACCCAACTTTTGATAAGCGTGTGGCGTTTCAAAGGCAAAATGTTCAGGGGGAATTGGCACTAAAGGCTCGCCGCATTCATCGATCGCGATTTGCTGATATGGTTTCATAATTTAGATTGCCTTGCTGCATTACACTACATTATCGTCGGCAGGGATATTTTGAGTTTGCTTGAATCTTTTCAATAACCTGTTAAACATAAAATATATTGCGACACCGCTGACGCCTAAGCTAATTTTATACATAACTGAGGAGTTATTGGCGATGCTATTGGCATTAACCAGAAATGTATATCCCGAAATATAACTGCCCCCAAGGCTTACTTTCCCGGTAGAATCGTTGGGATAGGGATTGTAAGTCCCCACCAGAGCAATTGCGATCGACATACTGGCAATAACTACAAAAAACTTTTTCAGCAATCGCGAGCTTCTAACTTGGTTTGCGAGATGACTTAACGGCAAGCACAATATAAACATAGGAGCCACAAACCACCTGACGCCGTAGGAATACCCACCGTACCCAACTGTCCTAAATGTATACATTAGCATGAAAGCTAGAGAGGCTACCAGACCGTAAAGGTAGGGGATTTTGTACGGCAATATTCTTTGTCTCAAAATTGCTATAACACCCATAAATGAGAAGCACAGAAGAGGAGTATGCGAGAACAATCCTCGACTGCCTAAAAACAAAGTAAAGGCATATTTCATCGTCCCTAAAAAACTCTTCTGTGTCACCAGTCCAGACAAATTTTCCTTGTTAAAAAGAGAGCCAGGATATTCCCACAGCGCTGAATTCATTGCGGGGGGGACTATACTGCCAGAAAGATATATATTTAACAATAAGTAAATTCCTAATAAAGGAATAAATGATAGAATAAATACAAATACCAGCTTGATAGATTTGCTTGTATAAAAAACTAGAAAAAAAGGCATAAACAAAAAGCACGTGATGTCCACATTCCCTGCCATTGACACCAAAATACCGCAAAGGATAACATTCCTGATTTCTACGGATTCAATTTTCAACAAGTAGTATAAACTGGCTATCAGGAATACGGCAGCCAGACTGTGATTGTTAAATGTAAGTGAATAAGGCAAAATCAGAGTTCCTGTGCCTGCCAAAAATGTTGTTATATTAGCCCACGCTTCCTTTATATCAAATATTTCGAGCAAAATTTTGTGAAAATAAACTAAACCTATACAAGATAGGACTCCCACCGTACTTAAGGTCACTAAATAATAAGTTAATTCCAAATTATTCGACAAATCAATACCGCAGATTTTATTTAACAAAAAATAAACCGCAGCCCCCATAAGTGCTGGCAGTGGCGGTTTATCCGAATAGAAGTGGTTGTTGTAAAAATACTTGTCGATCGTAAATAAGGGGGAGTTGTCAAATTGAGAGTTATCGATCGTAAAAGTTTGATATTCCACCAAAGACTTAACAGTAGCTATTCTGGAAGCATCAGCCACAGATTGAATATCTGATTTTGTTAGCAGAGCCAGCAAAAAAAAATACATCACAAAAACTGTGACATACTTGTCCACTTTTATCTGCTTTAATCGTTTTACAAATTCCATTGTTTTTGGGGTTGAATAGAATAATAGGTAGGCGACCCGATGGCGATCGCCTTACAAGATTAAGATGGTTGGCATTTTTTAGAGCAAGGATTTTCCCCTATTCACATTTTAGTTCGTGTTGCTTGCCAACGAAGCCCCACCCTCCTATTATTAATTTTGGCGGTAAGCAACTACCGCGTAAAACGGATCGCCGCCTCCGATCCCCAGCATTTGCATAAAACTCGGCAAGCTAGACTGTTTAGCAATTACTTCCGGCTTGCTAAATCCGGGTATATTAGCTCCTTTGACAGAATCAAAGTAACCCTTGACTAATTCTACCCGATCGCTCTCCGAGCCTTCGCGCCAAGCAGCAATTGCTTTTTGATAAAACATCCGGTTAGAAAAGCTCATAATGGCTACGCCCCCCGGCTTCAATATCCGGTGAATCTCCGCAAAAATCGCATCCGGCTGCTGCAAATATTGTACCGAAACGCAGTTGACAACCGCGTCAAACTCTGCATCTGGCAGTGGCAATTTGGGATTTGCGTTCAAATTCTGCACGAAATAATGATTCAGTCTGGGATTTTTTGCCAATTCTGCTTCATTCATCCCGTGTCCTTCGACATGGGCAAATTCCATTTCCTCCGGCAAATGAGACACCCAACTGCTCATCATATCCAAAATCCGAGTATTCGGTTTCAGCCGTTCCCGATACAATTCGGTTAATTGCTGAATGAATCCCTCGTCTACGTGCGTCACAAACCGGGGAGAGGAATAGAACAAAAGGTCGTCTGTGTCGTCTAACTTGGTACGCTTAGAGGCTGGAAGCAACATAAATTCCATCGCAAATCAGATTTACCCTTTCTAGTTTAAAAAAAATTAAGAATTGTAAACACACTTCCGAGGGCGGAGATCCGGCACTAGGGTGATTGAGGGTGCGATCGACAATAGTATTGAAGGCGACACATCCCTAAATAACCTGTTTGAGCACAGGCTCTGGGGCCTGTGTTACTGCAAAATTTAGGTATTGTGGAACGAGCCGGAGAGCCCGCAGAGCCCAAAAAACCTTAGATACCCTTGACAGCTCAAAAAAAACATCTTACACTGATAGTACGAACGCTAAGTAATAAGCATATGGTTACTACATCCACTGTCGATCGCACAAATCTAGCTCAGTGGCACGACGTTCTCGCCCCCTACAGCCTGGGGTACCGCATCAAACTGCTGGGACAGCTAGGGACTCGCAGGCTGCAAGAAGCACTCGAACCCTTTGGGCTGACACCGTTTCACTGGTTGGTGCTGTGCTGCTTGTGGCAAGAAGACGGTTTGCCAACTTCCAGCATTGGTGACAAACTGCAACAGGTAGGCGGGACACTGACAGGCGTACTCGATCGCATGGAAGAAAGAGGCTTAGTCCGCCGGGAGAGAGACACGCGCGATCGGCGGATTTGGCGAATTTGGCTGACAGATGCAGGTAGGGAACTGCAAGACGTGCTGCCGCCGCTAGTAGCAGATATCAGAGAGAAGTCGATGACTGGAATTTCCGACGCCGATCGCCAACTCTTCTCCCAATTGATCGATCGGGCGATCGTCAATTTGTCCTAAACCGAAAAATCGCTCTTTCGACGGAAGCGCAGCAGCATCTACCTCCACTACATTACTAATAACCGAAAAATACTACGCACTCTTAAAACAAGCAGTCTTACTAAATAAAAACTACGTACCCTAAACAAACGACATCTTACTAAAGTATCAGGAGTCAAATACGATGAAAGGCACAAACGAAATCAACCCAGCAGAATTCAACGGCAACGGCAAAGCAGTAGCGATCTTAGAAAAGCCTCACGACGACACCATAGCCAAAAGCCTGCCAGTAATCCCCGCACCAGAAACAGAAGTCAGCGCCCCTACCGAACTCAAAACCAGCCCAGAAACAGAAATCCAAGCACCCCTACCGGTGCCGCCAACACCCAAGAAAAAGCCCACCAAAGCGATAATTTTAGCAGCGCTGGGCATCGGGGCGATCGCCGCCGCGGGCAACTTCGGCTACCACTACTGGCAATACGCCTCCATCCACCAAGAAACCGAAAACGCCACAGTAGCCGGACACATCCACCAAGTCAGCAGCCGCATCAACGGTACTGTCGGCGAAGTCTTGGTAGAAGACAACCAACAAGTAAAACCCGGACAACTGCTGATTAAACTCGACCCCCGCGACTACCAAGTTAAACTGCAACAATCTCAAGCAGCCTTAGAAAACGCCCGCCGCCAAGCCGAAGCAGCCTCCGCCAATATTGCCCTAGCTTCTCAAACCAGCCAAGGCAAAACAGCCCAAGCCCAAGGAGATATCGGCACAGCCAACGCTGGCATTTCCACCGCCCAAGCGGCAATTAGAGAAGCCCAACAAGGCGTACCCGCGGCAGAAGCCGCAGTCGCCCAAGCAGAAGCTGGCGTGCCCGCAGCGATCGCCAAAGTTGCCCAAGCTGAAGCTGGAATTCCCCAAGCACAAGCCAAAGTGACGGAAGCTGAAGCGGGTATTGCCGCGGCGCAAGCTCAGTTAGTGCAAGCGCAAGCTAATCTGGTGAAAACCCAAGCCGATTATCAAAGATATCAAAGCTTGCAGCAAGAAGGGGCGATCGCCCGCCAGCAACTAGACGCATCGAAAGCAGCCTACGAAGTAGCGATGGGCCAAACCACCGCAGCCCAACAAGGAATTGCCCAAGCTAGAGCCAGGTTAGCTCAAGCCAAAGAAGGCGTCACCGCAGCCGAAGCAGCAGTCGCCCAAGCTCGGGAAGGAGTAAAACAAGCCGAAGCCCAAGTAGCCCAGGCTAAAGTCGGCATCGCCAGCGCTCAAGCTAAAGTCGCCGTAGCCCAAGAAGGAATCAGCACCGCCGAAGCCAAACTTGCTGCGTCGAAGGGCGGATTGCAACAGGCTCAAGCTACGGGCGAGCAAACTAAAGTCAGTCGATCGCAGTACGATGCTGCTAAGGCTGCGATCGCCCAATCGGAAGCTGCGGTTAAAGATGCTCAATTGCAACTTTCTTACGCCAATATCACCGCTCCCGCCGCCGGACAAATCGGCCGCAAATCCGTTGAAGTCGGGCAGCGGGTGCAGTCTGGAACTCCCTTAATGGCGATCGTCAGCAACGATTTGTGGGTAGTTGCCAACTTCAAAGAAACGCAACTAGCAAACATGAAACCAGGGCAAAAAGTTGAAATCAAATTAGATGCTTTTGGCTCCCGCAAATTTGAAGGCCGTCTCGATAGTTTTTCCCCAGCTTCTGGCGCTCAATTTTCCTTATTGCCTCCAGACAATGCGACTGGTAACTTCACTAAAGTAGTCCAACGGATTCCGGTGAAAGTTGTATTTGATGCCGAAAGCATTAAAGGTTATGAATCGCGAATTGCACCTGGGATGTCTGCTACCGTAAACGTTGAACTCAAATAAACTCAGCATTCATTCCACAGCCCAAGAAACCGGGTTTCTGCGATAATTTTGGTTGGGTGACGAGTATCTGGGAAGAAACCCGGTTTCTGGAGATTATCCACAGCCCAAGAAACCGGGTTTCTGCGATAATTTTGGTAGCGTGACGAGTATCTGGGAAGAAACCCGGTTTCTGGAGATTATCCACATCCCAAGAAACCGGGTTTCTTCGATAATTTTGGTTGGGTGACGAGATATTTGGCAAGAAACCCGGTTTCTGGAGATTATGTAAAGGCCAAGAAACCGGGTTTCTTCGATAATTTTGGTTGGGTGACGAGATATTTGGCAAGAAACCCGGTTTCTCCTTAATTATGCAAAGCCCAAGAAACCGGGTTTCTTCGATAATTTTGGTTGGGTGACGAGATATTTGGCAAGAAACCCGGTTTCTGGAGATTATGTAAAGGCCAAGAAACCGGGTTTCTTCGATAATTTTGGTTGGGTGACGAGATATTTGGCAAGAAACCCGGTTTCTCCTTAATTATGCAAAGCCCAAGAAACCGGGTTTCTTCGATAATTTTGGTTGGGTGACGAGATATTTGGCAAGAAACCCGGTTTCTGGAGATTATGTAAAGGCCAAGAAACCGGGTTTCTTCGATAATTTTGGTTGGGTGACGAGATATTTGGCAAGAAACCCGGTTTCTCCTTAATTATGCAAAGCCCAATAAACCGGGTTTCTGCGATAATTTTGGTGGCGTGACGAGTATCTGGGAAGAAACCCGGTTTCTGGAGATTATGCACAGCCCAATAAACCTGGAATAGCGTCGATATCTCGTCGCCCAACCCAAACTTCTCATCGGCGGAGAATCGAAGTAATAATCACCGTAATAGTCGCACTTGCAATCAGACTGAAAGCAAGCTGCACAACCCACTGCGTAGCTTTCTGGTAGTTGTCGAACTTGTCGTTAAATTTTTCAACCTCAGCCGATAATTTCTCAACATCAGCCGACAGCTTGTCTAGCTTGTCTAGCTTTTGAATAACATCTGCTAGCGTCGGCTCATTACTGGAAGTAGTTGTGATTATCTTTCCCTAAAAACAACAATATTAAAACCTCATTATATCACTATTTTCAAAAAGATTGCCAATAAAACAACTCTATGGTACACTAGAAGATTGTGAATATTAATCAAAAGTAAAGTAACAAGCCGGGAGAAATCGAAATGACACAGCAAACCCTGCACGGAACCAGCCGCAAAAGAAAAAGAACATCCGGTTTTCGCGCCAGAATGCGCACCGCAACCGGTCGATTGGTAATCAAAGCCCGCCGCAGCAAAGGTCGCCACCGCCTCGCAGTCTAGCACTGCACTATTGGTTGAGAAGCCGATGATCGCGATCGCCCAACGCCATGTTGCCTCCTACAAACCGACTCAAGCACCGAAAAGACTTCAGCGCCGTCTACCGCAAGGGAATGCGCCGCAACTCCGCTCATTTCAGCTTGAGAGCTCTACGCAAACCCAAAAGCGTCGAATCAAGCAAGCCCTCGGCCGAGAAATCCTTGCAGCCAACTCGCACAGGCATTTCTATCAGTCTCAAGGTGAGCAAGCGCGCTGTAGTCCGCAACCGGATCAAGCGCCAGATTCGTGCTGCTTTGCGACAGCTATTGCCCAGATTAAAATTCGGGTGGGATTTAGTAATTGTCGTGCGTCCGATCGCACAAGAGTGCAATTATGCAGAAATTCTGCAAGAATTAGAGCAGTTGTTGGTAGAAGCCGAGGTATTAAATGGGAATTCGTGAGGAAGTATATTATGAAGGCGGCCCCGCGCCAGGAGACTTGATTATCAACTTACTGCTGGGGCTGACTGTGGTAGGAATCCCCCTCGCCGTAGGATCAATTGTCCGGGCGCTGTGGCTGCGCTACCGGATTACCAGCCGCCGAGTATCCGTAACTAGCGGTTGGATGGGGCGCGAACGCACAGACGTTATCTACTCAGATATAGTCAAAATCGTCACAGTACCTCGGGGTTTCGGCAGTTACGGAGATATGGTGCTGACCCTGAAAAATGGCAGCCGCTTGGAACTGCGATCGATTCCGAAATTTCGAGCAATGTATGACTACATTAACGAAAAAATTCCCGCAGCAGCTCAAAAAGCTAACGCGACTCCAGGTAAATAACCTCACCGCTTTCACCCTGATTAGAGGCTGAAGTCATTAGCAGTATTGGCTTTGCTCATTACAAGAACCAGGTAGCGGGCGGTCGATCGACAGGCAATGTCCTAAGATAGAGACAACAGCCTAAAAGTTGAGACGGCCCGCATTCAGCGGGTAAAAATAGTTCTCAACAGCAAACAAAGAGCACCTAAATTAACTCAAAGCGAATGGATTTTGGTATCTCGTTTCTTTCCAACAACCTCATGCTGCCGATCCTAGATTTTTTCTACGGGATCGTGCCAAGCTATGGTTTAGCGATCGTAGCTCTGACGCTGGTGATTCGCTTTGCTCTATATCCTCTAAATGCAGGCTCTCTTCGCAATATGCGGCGCATGAAAGTAGCGCAGCCGTTGATGAAAGAGCGAGTAGATCAAATTCAAAAACTGTATAAAGAAAATCCTGCCAAACAGCAGGAAGAAATGAGCAAAGTATACAAAGAATTTGGCAATCCTCTAGCAGGATGCTTCCCGTTAGTATTGCAAATGCCGGTGCTATTTGCACTGTTTGCAACGCTGAGGGGTTCGCCTTTTTCTGATGTAAATTACAGCGTCAACGTCCAAGTTTTGCCGAAAGAACAAATCGAAACTGTTCAACCGCAAGCCTTTGCTACGCCTCCACAAAATATTTACGTGACGGGTACATTTCACGCTCCAGTTGTGGGCGTGATTCCAGCAGGTGACAAACTCGCAGTCGGCGATACAACCAAGGTTGAATTTAAGACCCCAGAGGGCAAACCTCTCGAAGCTTTAGCGGCCGAAAACAAGAGCGAAGTTGACTTTGTTCCCCGCTGGAAAGTTATCAAAGGCGAAGAATTTGTGAAGGTAGACGAACAGGGCAACATCGTGGCTTTAGCGCCCGGTGAAGCCACAGTTCAAGGCACAATCCCCGGATTGGCTACTAACAAAGGATTCCTGTTTATCGAAGCTCTAGGCCGCGTGGGCGCGATCGACTCAGACGGTACAATCCACTGGGATATTTTAGTGATGATCCTCGGCTTCGGCATCAGTTTGTACATCAACCAAACTCTTTCGGGACAAGCACAAGGGCCAAACGACAACCCCCAACAGGCTACAGTCAACAAACTGACACCTGTAATATTTTCGGGGATGTTTTTGTTCTTCCCGCTCCCCGCTGGCGTGTTGATGTATATGCTGATTGCGAACATCTTCCAAACAGTTCAATCGTTTATTTTGTCCAGAGAACCACTGCCCGAAAACCTCCAAAAAATCGTGGACGAAGCAGAGGCGAAAACCAAAAAAGAACAGGGATTAGATGCACTTCCCTTCGAGCCGGGCCGTACTAAGAAAAAGGCTTGATTGTTAAAATGAAAGACTCAGAAATGCAGCGCGGACAGCAATGGTTAGAAGAATTGCTAAAACTGTCCGCAATTCCCTCTAACGTGGTAGGCCAACAGCAAGATGATTGCTATTGGATGACAATAGATGAAACCAATCTCACGCCCGAACAAGTTGCGATATTAATTGGCCCAGACGGTAATGTCCTAGATGCCATTCAGTACCTCTGCAACACAGTTGCGAACATCGCTCACGAATCAGATGAACCGATTGCTTATACAGTCGAACTAAACGGCTATCGCATCCGCCGACAAGCAGAATTGCGATCGATGGCAGAATATGCAGCAGAGCAAGCGCGATCGACGGGAGCGGAAGTAGAACTCAAATCGCTCTCTTCGGCAGAACGCCGTCAAGTCCACAGCTTTTTGAGCGAATGTGAGGATATAGAAACTTACAGTCAAGGACAAGATAGCGATCGGCGTTTGGTAGTGCGTCTGCGCTGACGGTGACAAGAAAAAAGAAAAAAGGAAAAAGGAAAAAGCCAAAAATGAGCTATTCCTTTTGACTTTTGGCTTTTGACTTTTGACCCACCCAAAAACAGGTACAAGCCCCCGACTCTCTAGGTGTGGAAATCGCCAAATTTTAGACTTTTGTTTAAGCTAAGCTCCCAGATTCATCTGTGAAGTCAATCTAAAATCTAAAATCTAAAATCGACTGGCTTTTACCTTGAGTTCAGGATAACAAAACGGCGAAAGATGATGATTATGGAGACAATTTATATCCCTCATCTACTCACAAAAACTGAGCGGAAAGAGGTAATTGATTTTGAAGAAATTATCCCCGACTTAGAAACTCTGACTCCGGTGCGGGGGCGACTGCAAGTTACTCACAAAGGGAATTTTCTCGATGTGAAGGCGAAAGCTGAAACAATTGTGACTCTTAGCTGTCACAGATGCCTGAAACAATACAATCACCGTTTAAAAATCCAATCATCGGAAATAATTTGGCTCGAAGAGAAAGTGAGTGAGCCTGATGCAAGTTCAGGAGAATTTGAAGTTGATTTAGAAGATTTGGTGGAAAATTTATCTCCCACAGGCTATTTCTCTCCGACTGATTGGGTGTACCAACAATTGTGTTTGGAACTGCCACACAAACAGCTATGCGATGTTGAATGTCAGGGAATAGATTTAAATGAGAATGATGCAGAAGAGACAGAAATCTCAGAATCTGTATCGGACAGTCGCTGGGCATCTCTGGCAGCACTTAAACGGCAGTTGCCTTAGGCAGTTGTCAGTAGGCAGTTGTCAGTAGGCAGTTGTTAGTAGGCAGTTATTAGGGGCTTCCAGCTTAATACTATACCAATCAGTTTGTTGCTCCTTCGACAAGACAATTGCATGGCTGAGATTTTATTTATACGCAAGTCCCTTAGTTCTCAATGGCAATTACTAATTACTAATTACTAATTACTAATTACCAATTTACCAATTACCACGGCCAACTGACAACTGCCAACTGCCTACTGCCAACTGACAAATGACTAATAACTAATGACTATTTTTAGCGACGAGTTTGAACTGCTGCTACGATCGCGCTACCCCCTAATCTACATTCCCACACGGGAAGAAGAGCGCGTAGAAGTCGCGATCGCCCAATGCGCCAAAAAACAGGGTTCTCGCGCCGTCTACATCTGGGATTTTGTAGATGGCTACCAAGGCAATCCCAACGATGCGGGTTTTGGCAAGCGCAACCCGCTACAAGCTTTAGAGTTTCTCGAAAAATTGCCCGCCTCTGCACCAGCAATCTTTATTTTGCGAGACTTTCAGCGGTTTTTAGAAGATGTCTCGATTTCCCGCAAGCTGCGGAATTTGGCGAGACTCCTCAAATCTGTGCCCAAAAATATTGTCATCGTGTCTGCGACAATTTCGATTCCCGAAGACCTCAGCGAAGTCATCACAGTTTTGGAGTTTCCCCTGCCTGCGGCGGCGGAAATAAAAATTGAGGTGGAAAGACTGTTAGGGGCTACCGGACAGGTCATAGAAGGGCGTTTGCTGGACGAAATGGTGCGCTCCTGTCAAGGTTTGTCGATCGAACGAATTCGCCGAGTCTTGGCAAAGGCGATCGCCACCAGAGGCGAACTGCATCCCGACGACGCGGAACTTATTTTAGAAGAAAAACGCCAAACCATCCGCCAAACTCAAATTCTTGACTTTTACCCAGCCCGCGAAAACATCTCCGATATCGGCGGTTTGGACAATCTCAAGGAATGGCTGCTGCGGCGCGGTGGTGCTTTTTCCGATCGCGCGCGGCAATACGGTTTGCCACATCCCAGAGGCTTGTTGTTAGTGGGAATTCAAGGTACAGGCAAATCATTAACCGCAAAGGCGATCGCCCACCACTGGCATTTACCTTTACTGCGGTTGGATGTCGGGCGCTTGTTTGCCGGATTAGTCGGGGAATCGGAATCGCGCACCAGACAAATGATTCAGCTAGCGGAAGCCTTGGCGCCTTGCGTGCTGTGGATTGACGAGATTGACAAAGCTTTTTCGGGATTGGATGGTAAAGGCGATTCGGGGACAACCAGCCGCGTGTTCGGGACTTTTATTACTTGGTTGGCTGAAAAAACTTCGCCGGTGTTTGTCGTCGCTACGGCGAACAACATTCAGTCTTTGCCGCCGGAAATGCTCAGAAAAGGCAGGTTTGACGAAATATTTTTTGTAGGTTTGCCAAGTCAGGAGGAACGGCGGGCGATTTTTGAGGTACATTTGTTGCGGTTGCGATCGCACAGCATCAAAAACTACGATCTAGAGCGCTTGGCTTACGAAACTCCTGATTTTTCAGGAGCCGAAATCGAGCAAACTTTGATTGAAGCCATGCACATTGGGTTTAGCCAAAATCGAGACTTTACTACTGATGATATTTTAGAATCAGCGAGTCAGATGGTGCCCTTAGCCCGAACGGCGAGCGAGCAAATCCAATTTTTGCAAGATTGGGCTGCTGCTGGAAAAGCTCGCCTTGCTTCTAGATACGGCAGTTTGAGCCGCCGGATTCAGGGATAGTCTCACGAAGACATTGTGCAGACAGCATTCGGCATTCGCCAGAAGCTGAATTTTTTTTTCTCCCGTAGTCTATTCCACCCAGCCCGATTTTCCCGATTCCCGATTCCCGATTCCCAATTCGCAATTCCCGATTCCGTCTTCCGTCTTCCGTCTTCCGTCTTCCGTCTTTCTTCTTCCTTCTTCCTTCTTCCGTCTTCCGTCTTCCGTCTTTCTTCTTCCGTCTTCCGTCTTTCTTCTTCCCTCTTCCTTCTTCCCTCTTCCTTCTTCCTTCTTCCTTCTTCCTTCTTCCTTCTTCATATGAACAGTGTCTATAGCGTTTTCAAGTTTTTAGTGGGTTTTCTGCTAGCGATCGTCCTAATGGCAGGCGCTAGCGTAGCTGCTGCACTTTACTTTGCCGCCAAGCTAACTACCGCGCCCGAAAGACCTGTGTTTCCTAACGATAAAACAGCAGTTCAGATCGCCGCCGGGGCCAAGTCAACAGCCAAAGCCAGCCCTGTTTCTACCTCTAGCGATGCCTCGTCTCCGAAACCGCTGGAACCTGGAACTTACCGAGCTTTAGTCACTCAGCCGATCGGTTTAATTCTCCGGGATAGTGCCAACCGCGACTCCAACCGCATTGGCGGTGTTGGTTACAAAGAAAAAGTCGTAGTTTTGGAAGATTCACCGGACAAAGAGTGGCAGCGGATTCGAGTGGAAGATGGCAACCGCGAAGGTTGGGTCAAGGGCGGCAATACCGAAAAAGTAGAAGGCGAGTAAATCGATTTTGGATTTTGGATTTTGGATTTTAGATTTTAGACCAGAGACAGTCAAATCCTTCTGAGTCTTTTTTGTTTTTTGTATAACATCACATCTTAAGCAATAAGTCAAGTTAAATTTATTTAAGTATCTTTGGCAGCCTATTCTGAGAAGCTGAGACTGTGGGTGCGATCGCTCTTAATAGATCCCAATTTTCAGATAAAAGTTGAGCTGACAAAAGGTTTAAATCCCTATAGCCCAATACGGTTCACTTAAAGTTTTTTTGTCATTGCGAGCGTACCCGCGAAGCAATCGCAGTGTTTATTTTTCACATGATTTTATAGACTGAACAGTCTTAAGTAAACCGTATTGCCCTATAGCCAAACAGCAAAACTCTAATTTTGATAATTAAAACTTATGTAGTTTATGTAATTAATGATAATATGTTAATAATTTTAGCAAAACTTTAAGGTTGATTGCAAAAAACCGCCCTTTGTCACCGCAACAAGGACAAGAGTGGTAGTTGTAATTACACGATTCAAGTTGGCTTTGAAATTAACAGCTATTTAGGATAAAAAATATGTACGATAAACGTCCCGATCGAGATTGGGCTACTGCTGCTGTGACTGCGGCTTTGGGAGCAGGAGTTGTCACATCTTTTGCTGTCAGCAGAGGTCAGAATCCGCTGGTAGCTTTGGAAATTACTGTTTTTGCCACGGGAGTTGCTTTATTGCCCACATTCCGCTACTATAATAGTAGTGGTCTAAACAACCCACCCAACTTTGCAGTCGATAATTGCCAAAAACTAGGCAAGAAACCAAGCCTGAAGGAGACACGGGGAAGCAGACGTAAGGCAATGGCGAAATCCAACCTTGAATGCACTGATACATTCTCAACAATTAAAAGAATTTGATTGTAGTCGCCATAGGGTATTGGGAGACTTTAAACGGACGCTGAGACAGAGTAGGCGCTTGCAGCTTAATACTATACCAATCCTTTGGTTGCTCCTTCGACAAGACAATTGCATGGCTGGGATTTTATTTATACGCAAGTCCCTTATCAAACATTTGACCAGCAATTTCATGGTTTTTCAGTTCCTACCGTTTGAATTTGGAATTGCTGACAAAATCTATAGGGCGTTGCTGAATAAGCAGTAGATATGCTAAAATATCATGTCGGGAGCGCGGGTATTGATAATGATGATATTAATTTTTAGGGATTTCTACCATGTCTAATCAAATTAATCCAGATTTGATGAAAAAAAATATATCTCAAAGAAATGTCATTAAAGAATCTGATGAATCTGATAGCCTTTCAGAACCAAGCATAGTCATAGAACAACAACCAGTTAATCAAAGTATATTAAGTGAGAGGTTTAATGTTCTTAATCAAGCTACCCTTTCCTGGCAAAAAACGACAGAAAAAGCAAGTCAAACATTAAGTAATGTCACTGATTCTGCCACTCAAAAGGCTCAAGAGGCTAAAGCCACTCTCAATCAAACCTTAAATCAATCCGAACAAATTAGTGACTCTGTAATAAAAAGTATCCGAAAAGTGATTGTAAACTCTTTACAACAATGGATGGAAAATCGTCCTTTCATTGCCTGGATGTTAAATCATCCTTTATCGAGCTTACTATGCCTGTTAGTGTCGATTTCCTGGCTGCTCAATAATCCTTTATGGATCTTCATATACTTGTTATTAATATCCATAATAGGGTGGGAACGTTTAGCAGTAATTGCTGAAATTATTCAAAATATTTGGTTATTATTTTTAGAATCTTCTAAGGTTTGGTTATCATTTTTTAAATCTTCTAAAATTTGGTTATCATTTTTTAAAGCTTATATAAAATTAAGAGAATGGTTGATGTTAAACTCTTCTAAGTTATTCACTTTCAACAAAACTAATGTTTCAAAGAAAGTTAATAGTAATTTTGAGGAATTGACTAAAAGTAACCAGATTACCGTTATTCCTGAGAAATCTACCAACCAAGTCAATGCCCAAGTCAATAGTAATTTTGAGGAATTGACTAAAAGTAACCAGATTACCGTTATTCCTGAGAAATCTACCAACCAAGTCAATGCCCAAGTCAATAGTAATTTTGAGGAATTGACTAAAAGTAACCAGATTACCGTTATTCCTGAGAAATCTACCAACCAAGTCAATGCCCAAGTCAAGGTTCCCTATGAGTGGAGTGGGATGTATTTTGGATCTCAAGTCGAGATTTACATCGCCCAGGAACTTGATAAACGGGGGGTCTTATTCTTCAGTAACCTCCAGGGTCGATTTAGTCAGGATGGTTCCCCTATGACTGTTGCTAATAATCTGCTCAACGGAAGGATTGAGTTAGATTTCCTTGTCTTTCATCAGGGTAAGTGTCTCATCCTTGAAATAGACGGTATTCATGATCAGAACAAAGGACATAAGGAGATCGATTATGCCCGCGATCGCATTCTATTGAGAAAAGGAATAACAACAGTCAGATTCACCGCTCAAGAGTGTCTGAATCAACCTGCCGATGTCGTAAGTGAGTTTTTGCTTTGCGTTAGTGAAGGGTAAATCTTGATTGAGGTGGATTGGCAAAGAAACTCTCTACACTTTTTCTAAAATCTTATCTAAAACCTTGTCTACAGATTGGGCAATTGTCTCCACATCGGTATGACAGATCAATTCTGGAGAGATGGGAGATTCGTATGGATCGCTAAGGCCAGTGAAGTTAAGAATTTCTCCCGATCGCGCTTTGGCATATAAGCCCTTAACATCGCGGGCTTCACAGACTTCTAATGGAGCATTTATAATACTTCCACAAAAATATTTGTGGATTGACGAATTTCATCGCGGAGCGATCGATACGGACTGATGGCAGCCACGATCGCAATCACACCATTGCGACTGAGCAAGTTTCCCACAAAAGCAATGCGGCGAATATTCGTGTCACGGTCTTCCTTGCTAAAACTCAATCCCTTGGATAAATGAGTTCTGACGACATCACCATCTAACAGTTCTACCTTGTAATTTGCGGCTTTGAGTTTTTCGATGACAGCAAGGGCGATCGTCGTTTTCCCTGCGCCAATCAAGCCCGTAAACCATAAAAGCATCCCAAAATGATTCAAATTATTTACCTTAAAATCTACTAATAGATGATATCTTGGTTAGTGTCACAAATTTTTTGACACCTGTATTTTGAAATTTTGGGATACTCTTGAGTAAGACTTGAGAAAGTCAAATTTTGCTTCTGGTGAAAAAATAAAGACACTAACCTTTTTCGAGCCGATGCCAGAGTTCTGTATGGGGTAGTGCCTACAACATCGCGAAGGTGATGGTGGGAATGCCTGTGAGTTCCGCAAAGCGGACAATGCGATCGCCTCAACAATCTTCTTCTCAAGTTTATAAGGGGCGATTCCTACGGAGCGCTTCGCTATCGCTATCCCATCCAACTACAAATATTCTCGAATGATTTGATGCGTTTTAGCTTGCGATCGCCATAAAAATTTCGGCGTTGCTGATTTATGGCATGAAAGGCTAAATATGCAATCCATGAAAACCAGTGTCTATAAAGCTTCTGGATTTTTAAATTATTTGTTTCATACCTTGATTAAGCAACGCCTGATTCAGCTAGCTGAAGCTCTAGCGCCCTGCGTGCTGTGGATTGACGAGATTGACAAAGCTTTTGCCGGATTGGATGGTAAAGGCGATTCGGGGACAACCAGCCGCGTGTTCGGGACTTTTATTACTTGGTTGGCTGAAAAAACTTCGCCGGTGTTTGTCGTCGCTACGGCGAACAACATTCAGTCTTTGCCGCCGGAAATGCTCAGAAAAGGCAGGTTTGACGAAATATTTTTTGTAGGTTTGCCAAGTCAGGAGGAACGGCGGGCGATTTTTGAGGTACATTTGTTGCGGTTGCGATCGCACAGCATCAAAAACTACGATCTAGAGCGCTTGGCTTACGAAACTCCTGATTTTTCAGGAGCCGAAATCGAGCAAACTTTGATTGAAGCCATGCACATTGGGTTTAGCCAAAATCGAGACTTTACTACTGATGATATTTTAGAATCAGCGAGTCAGATGGTGCCCTTAGCCCGAACGGCGAGCGAGCAAATCCAATTTTTGCAAGATTGGGCTGCTGCTGGAAAAGCTCGCCTTGCTTCTAGATACGGCAGTTTGAGCCGCCGGATTCAGGGATAGTCTCACGAAGACATTGTGCAGACAGCATTCGGCATTCGCCAGAAGCTGAATTTTTTTTTCTCCCGTAGTCTATTCCACCCAGCCCGATTTTCCCGATTCCCGATTCCCGATTCCCAATTCGCAATTCCCGATTCCGTCTTCCGTCTTCCGTCTTCCGTCTTCCGTCTTTCTTCTTCCTTCTTCCTTCTTCCGTCTTCCGTCTTCCGTCTTTCTTCTTCCGTCTTCCGTCTTTCTTCTTCCCTCTTCCTTCTTCCCTCTTCCTTCTTCCTTCTTCCTTCTTCCTTCTTCCTTCTTCATATGAACAGTGTCTATAGCGTTTTCAAGTTTTTAGTGGGTTTTCTGCTAGCGATCGTCCTAATGGCAGGCGCTAGCGTAGCTGCTGCACTTTACTTTGCCGCCAAGCTAACTACCGCGCCCGAAAGACCTGTGTTTCCTAACGATAAAACAGCAGTTCAGATCGCCGCCGGGGCCAAGTCAACAGCCAAAGCCAGCCCTGTTTCTACCTCTAGCGATGCCTCGTCTCCGAAACCGCTGGAACCTGGAACTTACCGAGCTTTAGTCACTCAGCCGATCGGTTTAATTCTCCGGGATAGTGCCAACCGCGACTCCAACCGCATTGGCGGTGTTGGTTACAAAGAAAAAGTCGTAGTTTTGGAAGATTCACCGGACAAAGAGTGGCAGCGGATTCGAGTGGAAGATGGCAACCGCGAAGGTTGGGTCAAGGGCGGCAATACCGAAAAAGTAGAAGGCGAGTAACCATAATACCGGATCTGATCTCCTGTACGATCGCAGCTATCTGTTAGTAGTGATGAATTGACTCGTGATAGTTTCACCAGACTCCCATTGCATTTATTCGCTCGCTGTAAATCTCTAGAAATTACCTGCGTTAATCTGCTCGATCTGCGTCGATTGACGCTTGAACGATCGCTCGAAAATTTATGCTATCAGTCTCAGATTAATCTCCGGTTTCCGCAAATTACTATCACTTTTTGTTCTGAAAATCAAGTTAAGTTTATTAACGATATGGGACGGGCAGTCCAAGATGCAGAGCCAGCAGGCGATCTCGCCCCTGCAAAATCCAGTATTTGACTTCACAACACAACGGAAAAAAGCTTTTCATACCTAAAACTTAACATCAACACTCGAAAATACAGAATTTCAATTTGTCTGCTCGCTCAAAGTATGTTAAGTTTTTTAACAAAATTTTAAGGTTAGTTGCAAAGCGTAGGCTTTTGTCACCGCAGCAGAGGCAAGAGTGATAGGTTGAAGTGCATAGATCTAAGTTTTCAGTTTCAAAATTACTAACCATAAAAAATATGTACGACAAACGTCCCGATCGAGATTTGGCGACTGCTGCTGTAACTGCTGCTTTAGGAGCTGGGGTGGTAACTTCTTTTGCAGTTAGCAGGGGACAAAACCCTCTGGTAGCCTTGGGAATTACTGTTTTTGCAACGGGAGTAGCTTTGATTTGCGATCGGTTCGGCTTAATTTAACTGACTGCCATACCTAAAAAGTGCTGTAAGTCAACGGTATTGCTCAATAATTAACATTTTTCTCGAAAAACCAAGAATTTTTAGGCAATAATACACAAAAACTGGTCATTTTTTGCTCAGGAAGGCTAAGATGTGGCTGCAAACTTTTTGCTCGCAGTCGCGTCTGTACGAACAGCGATGCTATCTTGGTTGTTGCCTGTAATTATTTTTGAAAGAAAAATTTTTACCAACGGGTGCTTGGCGCAAACAGGTAAAACTTAGCCTTGATAGAGCAGCAGCAGCCTAAAGCTGAGCTTGAGTTTGCTCGTACACCCCAGCCACAATTTCACACTAAAAATTTATGGAATCCCTCGCCTATCTCGAACTTGCTCTGGTTTGCGAAGCACCCGCACCAGAGTCAAACATTTTTGATGCACCCAAGTGGAAAAACCTATCGAGTCAGACTTATTTGCGCTTGCTTTCACTGGCTGTGATGCTGTCAGTTTTGAGCGCGGCAGGTTCGGCTTTTGCTCAAATAGACCCGGTTTATCCCAATTTGCGTTCAGTTCAAGACAGGTTGCGGGATCTCGGCTATTTTCCCAGAGCTTCTACTGGGCAGCTCGGCTCGGTTACGAAACAAGCTCTTACTAACTTTCAGCGAGACTATCAACTGTCGCTAACCGGTAGGCCCGATCGATCTACGGTGATAGTCCTCAACAGTTTGGCTGATGGCGATCGACCTTTTAAAACTACTTATACAAACTATAGCTATAACGAGCTGCGCTTTGGAGACTCGGGTGCAGAGGTTTCGGATCTCCAGCGCAGGTTGCGGCAGCTAGGCTACTTCAACACCACTCCTACAGGGAATTTTCGCGAAATTACTCTCAATGCAGTCAGATACTTTCAGCGAGTCAACCGGCTGCGGGTGAATGGAGTTGCTGACAGACAAACTTTAGCTTTGCTGTTTGGTTCCACCAGGCCCGTTCCCCCGACGGCGCCTCCGGAAAATATTTCGGGAAATGGCGGTTGCAAGGGGCTGCGGTTCGGCGACAGAGGGGCGACGGTAGACTTGATCCAGCGGCAGTTAAAAGCTTTGGGCTATTTTGAAGGTGGCGTTGACGGCAAGTTTCGCGAACGCACTCTCTACGCTGTGACTCGTTTTCAACAAGATTACAATCTGATTTCTGATGGCTGTGCTGACACTGCTACTTTGACTGCGATTGATGCCCAAATGAGGGCTGCTCAAATTACCTCATTTTCTGAGGATGATGACGTGCAAAGCAAGGCGCCAGCAGATGTTTTGAAGTTGGGTGACAGGGGCAAACAAGTAGAAGTTGTGCAGCGGCGGTTGCAACAATTGGGTTATTACAGGAGCCAGATTCACGGTTGGTTCGATCGACCGACGGAAGCAGCTTTGAGCCGGTTTCAGAAAGATCGAGGGCTGTTCGGGACTGGAAGAGTCGATCGCAGCACTCAATCGGCTTTGCAACAAGGTAACAAGCCAGCTACTCAAGCGCTGTCCCCCGGTCTGCGACGGGGCGATACTGGCCCTGCTGTCCGACAGCTTCAATCTGCGCTCAACAGTCTCGGCAAAAACCCCGGCCAGATCAATGGAGTTTTTGGAGCGGAGACTGAGCGGGCCCTGCTGTCGTTTCAGCAGGAACGCAATTTGTCTCCGGCGACGGGTATTGCCACTCCGGAGACTTTGAAGGAATTGCAAAAAATGTCGGCTGGGCGGTTGGCTGTTCCAGCAGTTCCCATTAGTGGCAGTGTTAATTCTCGTCGATCGAACACTCAGCAGTTGCAAACTAAGCTGTAAGACCTCGGCTTTGATGCAGGATCGATCGGCGGAGTTTGGGATGCTACAACCAAACACGCGATCGCTCCTGTTCAGGGCAGTTACCGAGGCACCACAGAGGATTTGTTGAGCGAGATTTTTTAGTTCGCGACTAGGGAGTGCTGCGTCACAGCAGCCGTCTGGCTTCTGATTTCCGGCTCATTCGTTCAACCATTTCTTTTGCTTCAGGGCGGCTATTTCGGCGCAGGTGCGATCGCACCTGCGCCGATTTTTGTTAATAATTCTAACAATCCCTACTAAAAATGCAAAAATAGTGTACGATCACTCGATTGCATCCGGGGCGCTGCTGCCGTTGGTGGCGATCGACCTCGGACAAGACCAATTGCTAGAAACCAAAGACGGCCATCCCATTCGCAAAGCTTCGTGGCACACCGTATGAATCGTTAGCTGGCAGTCTAAAAGGTGTAACCCAGACTTTTCAGCTTGCTTCATGCCAATTTTCAAAATCGAATCGTTGTTAAATTCGATCGTTCTGTTGCACTGAACGCAGACCAAGTGGTGGTGGTGGTGCGGGTAAGGCTGGTTTATTTCATAGTGTTTGTGACCTTCGGCTAGTTCGAGTTCGCGGAGCAGGCTCATCCTTGCCATTAACTTTAAAGTTCGGTAAATGGTGGACAAGCTAATGTTTTCGCCCCTATTTTTTAACAAAGTGTACAAATCCTCGGCACTCAGGTGGTTGCCTTTCGGGAGGTTCTGAAACACCTGCAAGATGGTTTCCCGTTGGGGAGTCATCCGCCAGCCTTTGTCATTGAGTTCGGCTTT
The DNA here is from genome assembly GCF_013299165.1 of Microcoleus sp. bin38.metabat.b11b12b14.051. Classification (NCBI taxonomy): domain Bacteria; kingdom Bacillati; phylum Cyanobacteriota; class Cyanophyceae; order Oscillatoriales; family Microcoleaceae; genus Microcoleus; species Microcoleus sp. bin38.metabat.b11b12b14.051. The sequence continues at coordinate 36,339 of NZ_JAAFKD010000005.1, read as the reverse complement.
AAATGAGGACGCGGTGTAAAGTGCCATAGTGACCCTCTCAAGAAAGTCTGCCTATTGACAATAATACACAATGATCGAGAGCTTTTGCAAATATCTAAGCTTATTGAAAAAAGGTTGCAGAAAAAATTTGGTTTTTGATAATTTCAGACTGCAAACTAGCCAGAAAGCCTTGGACAGAGGACAGAAAAATCTTGTTGAAGTTGAAATAATTACTTCTGTCGAATGTTTTCTGTCGAATGCCTTCTACCTAGTTTCAGTATTGACCCGTAAATGCACGCCCGCCCACTTTAACCCAAAGACTCCAGATAGTCGCGCACGCGGTTGCGTCGCTTGGGTTGGCGGAGTTTTTGTAAAGCTTTAGCTTCGATTTGGCGGACTCGCTCGCGGGACAAGTCCAGAGCGCGACCGATTTCTGCCAGCGAGTAGGGGTGTCCGTCGCCCAAACCAAAGCGCATCAGAATTACATCTCGCTCGCGGCTGGTCAAATCTGCCAGCAATTGCTGCAAGTCGCGGTGCAGAGCTTCTCGCATCAGCATTTCTTCTGGGGAGATGCTGTCGGTTTCGAGCAAGTCGCCCAACTCTGTATCTTTTTCGTTCCCTACTTTAGTTTCCAGAGAAACAGAGCGGGGGACTCGCAGCAAAACTTCTCGGACTTGGGGGGCTGTCATGTCTAACTCGACAGCGATATCTTCAATAGTCGCTGTGCGACCTTTTTCTTGAGAAATTTTGCGCTGGGCTTTCTTGATTTTGTTAAGTTTTTCGGTGATGTGGACGGGGAGGCGGATCGTCCGGCTTTGAGTAGCGATCGCCCGGGTAATTCCCTGGCGAATCCACCAGTAGGCGTAGGTGCTAAACCGATAACCGCGAGTCGGGTCGAATTTTTCGACAGCTCGCTCCAGTCCCAGAGTTCCTTCTTGTATTAAATCGAGCAATTCTAAACCGCGATTTTGATATTTTTTCGCCACCGAAACCACTAGGCGCAGGTTCGCCTTAATCATGTGGTCTTTAGCTTCGACCCCTTCCGTTTGAATTCTTTCGATCACCTCGACGGTCATCTCTGCTAATTCTGCCCACTCCCGCTTCCCTTCGGACATAATTCGCTTGAGTTCTGGCACGTCACTGACGCCAGCAGTTAATGCCCAGCGTTCCAAAGATGGTTTGTGTCCCAATTGTGCAGACAGGCGATCGCGCACCTCAATTAAATGTACGAAGCGTGCAATTAGCCCTTCTTCTTGGGAGGCCACCGTGTTCCGCAATTCCAACAATTTGATATAGCGCTGAACTTTTTGAGCTTCCGAGACTTCTTCGTCTCTACCCAATAGACGCACTCGACCAATTTCTTGTAAGTACAGGCGCACTAGATCGGTGGTGCGGCGACTAGCATTTTTTTGCAATTTCGATGCTGTGTCTGCGTCTTCTGTCTCTGCTGAGTCTTGGTCGATGGGTTCGTCTCCAGCTTCTTCAGCATCTTCATCCAACACATCTACATCTTGCAAGGGATTGACTCGCAGTTGTTCGTCGAATTCAGCTTCAGCGTAAAAAGAGGTGGCTGGCATAGTGATTTTCTCAGTTGCTCCGGGTGAAAAGATGCTACGCTTGGCGGTTATTTATAATTATGATGCCCATTTCGTTAAGATGAAGCATCACCGCTTTTTGTTTCTTGACTAACTTTCCTGACTTTTGTGCTGTCGTTCGATCGAACTTTGGCTGCCCCACTTGTTTTACCAAGATTCGGGAAAACGCTAAGAACTTTCTGATGTAACAGTTTGAAGGCCCGAAAAGTGCGTTGTACTTCTTTGCTTACATAGCTAGTATAGATAATTACTGGCTATAAACAAGTGACCGTGGTCAGAAGTTAAGTTAATCTTCATCACCAATAACCTGGTTCCCGATCACTTCGGAAAAATAGGGATTTTTTTAATAAAACTTTATATATTTACCTTTTTCCATTATATCTATTGCAGTTGGGTGGAAGTTTAATCCCCTACAGAATATGAGCTTGAGAGTATTTTTACCCTGCCGGACGCTACGCGGGCCGATGGCGAATAAATGGGGTTGCTGCTTGAAAAATTTGACAAAAATACCCGGTTGCTCCATGTATTTAGCGTAGGTGTCGAGTGGGATGGGGCCATCAATCTCTAACTTTTTTGGCTGTGAACTGGGGCTGGGGACTTAACCTCGCCGAATATGAACACAATCAAAAACAGGCTTTTTTGCACTCCGGCTGGTACAGAAAGCGTAAGTTTTTCGCCTTTGTTACCGCATTTGTGAACATTCAACAGTGGCGTTGGATTTGTCAATCCGTGAAAACACTTAAAAACCTACTTTTTAAATAGTGTAAAATTCGCGATTTGGGTGTGAGCGGGCATAGATATTGCGCTCCCTCAGCTCGCCTGAATCTCAGTTTTTCATCCAAAATCCGAGTTTATTCGCTCGCATAATGTAATGGCTGCTGGAGAAATCCAACCCCGGCTTAACTTGTCACCAGCCCTGTTACCCGATCGAGTTTTAGTGAAAATTGTGCGATCGGGCCAATCCACTCAAATTAAAATTGCTAGCGGGGGTAAAGCTTCATCAGTTCCCTCACCTTTTCGGCGTGATAGGAACTGCGAGTTAAGGGAGAAGCGACAACTTGCAAGAATCCCAAAGATTCGCCAAACTCTCTCCAAGCATCAAACTGTTCCGGTGGCACAAAATTTTCAACGTTCAGGTGCTTTTGAGTCGGTTGCAGGTACTGTCCAACTGTCAAAATATCGCAGCCAACAGCCCGCAAGTCCTGCATCGCCTCCCGAATTTCGGCATCTGTTTCTCCGAGTCCTACCATGATACCGGATTTGGTGTAAACCTCCGGTGCGATTTGGCGGCTGCGCTGTAAAAGTTCGAGGGTGCGATCGTACTTTCCTTGGGGCCGCACCTTGCGGTAAAGTCGCTTGACAGTTTCGGTATTGTGATTGAGTACCTCCGGCTTAGCTGCGAGAATAATTTCCAAAGCTTGCCAGTTGCCGCACAAGTCGGGAATCAGAACTTCTATAGTTGTATCGGGCATTGTCGATCGTACAGCTTGAATGCACTCGACAAACTGAGACGCGCCCCCATCCGGTAAATCGTCCCGATTAACAGAGGTGATCACAACATGATTGAGCTTGAGCCGCCCCACCGCCTGCGCCAATCTTTCCGGTTCCGTCGGATCTAAAGCTTGGGGCTTTTTCTCAAAATCGATGTCACAGTAAGGACAGGCGCGGGTACAAGCCGGGCCCATAATCAAAAATGTAGCAGTACCTGCGTTGAAGCATTCGCCGATGTTCGGACACGAAGCCTCTTCGCAAACCGTATTCAGGGACAAATCCCGCAAAATTTCTTTGACGTTGCCGACGCGCTCCCATTGGGGGGCTTTTACTCGCAACCAGTGGGGCTTAACTGTCACGCCTGTCTCCGCCTGAGTAGTGTTTTACAAAAAATTCTAAAATCATTATATAGGAGCTTGCTAAGTTTTGACCTGAGTGATATCGTAAAAATATATTGACTAAATTCGGGATGTAGCGCAGCTTGGTAGCGCACCTCGTTCGGGACGAGGGGGTCGCAGGTTCAAATCCTGTCATCCCGATTGCTTTGTAAGGCTTATCGCTAGGTCATTTAGGAATATTATTTAACTCTCGATTGACGGTTTTTAGCTCATCTTTCGCTCATCTCGTCTTTCAGGCTAGCTAAAAAAAGTGACTGTTATTCAAATTCTGTTAACCTGATTTTTAAATTAAATTACGTATTCTCCAGCAGTTTCGAGGCAGAGCCTCGGGATATTCATTACCAGGCAGAGCCTGGTAACGAGAAAACTATAAAATATTAAACGCTTAAATTGCGGCGCAAAAAGCTTTCTAGGGATTCCATTCTCATACCGTAGATTGACTCCAATTTTTGCACTTCTTCGGGAGTGCAGAAAAATTCGTTACCCAGCAATACGCGTAAGGTACCTAAGCCTTTTTGAGCTTGAGGATTCAACAAACCGACGGCATTTCGCAAGCCGTCAAATACCATCAGCGGCGGGTTAATTACCATCGGTTCGCGATTGAACAAGCGTCCGAAAATGCGGGCAATGTCGTCTCTAGTCAAAACGTCCGGGCCGCCGACTGTTAAGATTTGGTTGCGGGCGCCTTCGACTGTTGGCGAGTCTACTGCAATCTTTGCCAAGTCGTCGGTACTGACAACAGATGTGCGGTTTTTGCCGTCACCAATCAGCAGGTACAGTCCGGTTTCTCGAAATCTTTCAGCGAGGGGCAGCAAACTCGAAGCGAAACCAGCAGGCCGCAAAATGGTATAATTTAATCCGCTGTTTTGCAGGTATTTTTCGACTTCTCGCTTGGCTTTGAATACTGCGGAATCTTCGTATCCGCGATCGACTCCGAGGACAGAAAGAAAGACAAAATGCTCAACTCCGGCTTCTTTGGCGCAGTCGATTAGCTCTATGTTAGCGCGGTAGTGTACTGCTTGAACGTCGCCGCCGGTGCCGTGGGTGCTAATGATATACTGCACTCCTTGGCAAGCTTTTTTGATATCTTTGTCTTGTTTCAAGTCACCGATAAAAATTTCTGCGCCTCGGTTTTCTAGTTCTGAGTACCGAGAGGCGAGGCGAACAAATGCGCGGACAGGTTTATCTTGCTGTCTGATTTCTCGTACTATTCGGCGGCCTAGGGCGCCTGTTGCTCCAGTTACTAAGAACATGATTTTTGGTTGTTGGTTGTTAGAGGAGAAGGAAGAAGGAAGAAGGAAGAAGGAAGAAGGAAGAAGGAAGAAGGAAGAAGGAAGAAGGAAGAAGGAAGAAGGAAGAAGGAAGAAGCTAGGGTTTTAGAAACCAGGTTTCTAGAATTTCTGATTGCTTCACCTAAGATTTAGGGTATAAACCGGGTTTCTCTTGTCAAGCATCGCCATAAATTTAAGAAACCGGGCTTCTTAAATTTATGGTTGCTCAACCTATGATTTAGAGTAGAAACATGGTTGCTTTTGCCTTGGTTTTATTTATAACTTATAAATCAAATTTCGACAATTACGGGGGTGTGGTCGCTGGGTTTAACTAATTTTCTGGGAGCAGTATCTATTATACAACTTTTTGCTGTTTCGTAGAGGGGAGGGCTGAGATAATGGTGGTCGATTCTCCAGCCGTTGTTGCGGGGAAATGCGGCGGCGCGATAGTCCCACCAGCTATAATGTCCGCCTTCTGATGTGAATTTGCGAAAGGGATCGCTTAATCCTAATTCGGTGATTTCTGTTAATGCTTGGCGTTCGGCTACTGATAAGCCAACGGAGTTTGCAGCAGCTTTGGGATTGTGAATATCTCGATCGTCCGGCACGATATTGAAGTCGCCACAAATGCACAGGTTGGGCGATTTGTCTAGTGCTATTTTGAGGTATTCTTGCAGTAGTTTGAGCCAATGTAGCTTGTATAGATACTTCTCGGAACCGACCTCGGAACCGTTGGGAACGTATACGGAAATGATGCAAATATCGTCTATAACCCCGGCTATGAGGCGCTTTTGTTCGTCGAAGCTGCCGACTGTTGCGTCGCCGAGAATGGGGGAAAATCCGGCGCTGAGTTGTGACATGGGCGATCGGCTAAAAATAGCGACGCCGTTGTAGGATTTTTGACCGGAAATGTAACAGTTGTAGCCGATGTCGAGGAAGGGTTGCAGGGGAAAGTCTTTGTCTATAACTTTGGTTTCTTGCAAGCAGAGAACGTCGATTTGGTTGGTTTGCAACCAGTTAGTAACGTGTTCGATGCGGGTGCGAATTGAGTTGACGTTCCAGGTGGCGATTTTCATTATAGTAAGTAATAGATTAATCTGTTAATTTGTGGTTGTGGTTTTGTTTTTTACATATTCTCTCAAAACTGGCTGCACGGTAAAAAGCGATCGCTCTTCTTGTTTGACTTTTTCAACTAATGACCGCCTTCCTAAAGATTGCACGACTTTCAATAATTCTGGGGGTGATAGTTGCAGGTGGGCTGGCATTTTTGATATTTCAACTGCTGCGGCTTGACTAGCTAACCAGGATATTACTTGTTTTTCTGGTTCGGTTAGTCGATCGCACTTTTGATGCAGCAGAGATTCTAAATCACCTAAAAATAGGGTATCATAGGAGAGAAACTCGGCAACGCTGCCGCCGAATAAATCTTGAATCATAGTTGCAACTATATTTAACCATAGGGGATTGCCTCGGTAAAGGTCAATCAGTTGTGACCATTTGTCCTCTTCTGCTAATCTTTTTTCTCTGAATATTTCCCCTGCTTCCGGGCCTAAACCGTTGAGTTGCAGCGATTTACAGGGGCGGTTTTCGCCTTCTAGGGCGGCAATTTCTCTGGGTTTTTCCCAACTGAGGAGAATTAAGCAACTGTTGTGGGATGATTCTGCTAGTTGTTTGAAGAATTTGCCGTAATTTTCATAGCCTGGTTGGTAGTGGCCTGCGAGTTGTCCGCTGGTAAAGATGGTTTGGATATCATCGAGGATTAGGAGACAGCGGTGCGATCGGAAGTATTCTAGTAGGGGCAATCCCCCTGTGGCTGCGATTTCTTCGGCGGAGGGGGCGGGCACGGGGGCGGGGGCGGGCACGGGGGCACCGCCCCTACAAAGGAATTGAATTAGGTTTGTTTGCAGGGTTTGCAGGGGTGGAGAATTGCGGAGGCTGCGGTAAATAATATAATCAAATTCGTGTTGAATTTGTGGGATGAGTTGGAGAGTTAGGGCGGTTTTGCCAATGCCGGATAAGCCGTATATGGTGATGAGGCGGGTGCGGTTTTCCAAAATCCACTGTTTGAGGGTGGTGAGTTCGGATGTGCGATCGTAAAAGGTTAAGATTTCTGGTGCGTCGGATAAGTCTATTCGTAATTTAGATTTATTTCGATTGGAAATAGGTTGATTAGGCTGTTCAGATATTGGAATTTCTGATAAATGAGTATTATTTACACAAACATTAATACTACTACTTTGTGCATGGTCTCCAATTTGTGCATAGTCACCAAAATATGATGAGGCAATTATAGATAACTGATATCTTTCCACTGTGGGGCGAAAGTTAGATTGATTGATGTCTTCACCTAATGTTTGTGAAAGAAGCTTCCATAATTTTGATGCTTCCGTCCTGACATGAGCTTTGCTACGCTTGCAATTTTCTGCTATTTCTGGGTATTTCTGACGTTGCCAAGTGCCGCGCAATATAGCTTGTTGTATGTGATCGAGGTGTTTTCCAGTTTCGGAGAACACAATGTCGTCAGCCCATTTTGCGACTTGTTTATCGTCCATAGGTCGATTAAGGGGTTGTGGTTTTGCCGATTGCTACCCTACTTTATCCTATTGTTTCCTACTTTGGCAACTAAATGCTACTATTCCCTAATTTTTAAGCTAAAAATTTTTTTAACAAATACCTACTCTATCCTACTAAAAATATTAACTTAAATCAACCAAGTCAAAGATTTATGTTGTATAAAAAGTAAAGGATGCTTTTAGGGCCACACACACACTTTTTATCTGAAGTTGCCAAGGAGATTTCAAAATGAAAAAGTTACTGACCGCAACAGGAACAGCCATGTTACTTGCTAACATGACGATCGCTCCTGCCTTTGCTGATTCACTGGCACAGCCAACTACACCAAGGCAACAACAACAGGTTGTATTACCCGAAGGACAAATGATGAGTGATGCGGAACTATCACAAGTTGAAGGAGAGTGGGTCTGGGTTGCAGCAGGTACGGGTTTAGAGCTTGCCTTCAAGTATGCAGAGTGTCAGCGCCCCGGGCAGCAGTGTGGTTGGCAAGACTATGCTATAGCAGGTGCTAAGGGAGCTGCTTTTAGCTTGATTCCTGGCGGTAGTGCTGCCAAAAATGGAGTTCGTTTTTTCCAAAACGGGCAAAAGATTAATGGGCTGAGAGTATTCGTTCGATAACTCATTTGAATGCGGTCAACCAGCGTTCCCAAGCTTTGTTTGGGAACGCTATTTTATCGGGCAAAAAAACTGTGAAGCCAGAGCAAGCAAGTAAATTTACAGATATCTTATGTTTAGTTTTTAATTGTGTTTGTATTTTGGGAGCGGTTGTATTTCCTAGTTTTGCTGATCCAATCACTCCTTATCGCACCCTCCGCTATGAAAAAGTGATAGGTCAGACCAGCTATTACACCTGTGGCCCGGCGGCTGTAGCTACCCTACTTACTCACTACTACGGTCAACCGACAGGGGAATCTGAGATTTTAGAACTGTCAGAAAAAGCGATGCAAGGAAGTGGAAAAAAACCCGAAGAAAGAGGAGTCACCGCTTTAGCATTAAAACAAGCTTTAAGTGATAAAGGCATTCAAGTTAGGGGGATGCGACTTACGCTAGCATCCTTAGCCGACTACTTTAGTAAAGGGGGGCTGCCTGTTGTTTTGCACGTCACCAAACCTCAAATGCACTATGTTTTAGCAGTCGGCATGGTAGGGGATTGGGTAATTTTAGGAGATCCATCATGGGGACGGCGGGTTCAACCACTTCGCGCTTTAGTAAATGAGCAAGGTTTTAGTGGCGTAACACTTGTACCACTTCCACCTGAAAACTTGATGTCCACTGCAAAAGAACAGCAAAGCGAAACGCTACGTTGGGCAGAACTCCGTTTAGCAAGGCTCAACTCACTGAGAAGAAAATTATGATGAAAAGAGTCCTGATTCTGCCGATCGCTTTGCTGATATGTCAGCCTGCACTGGCTCAAATTCCCATTGACCCCTTGCGACTACCAGACGAAGAAACGGGAGGATATATCTACACTTTTGGTGTCAATTACATACCCTCTGGACGAGACGGATTTGATTTTGATCGAGAAGGGACTCCATTTAATTTTGAGACCTTCAACCAATCAATTAACTTTTCTGTTTCAGGAAGCTACAGTTTCAGCCGTAATTTAAGTATTTCAGCCAATGTTAACCCTAATTTGTTCATTGGCAGGCAAAAACGAGATTTTAGCAATCGTACTCAAACTCTAACAGAAACTAACACTGACATTGGCGCTGGTTTGTCTGTAGAATACCGTCCCAAGCCTGGCTCTACCCTAGACCCTCGTTTTTCAGTCGGTGTTGCTTACCCTTGGACAGTGACAGTTCAAGGTCAAGCTAGTTTAATCAGAGATCCTGTAATTGTCTTAGGTTCTCTGGGATATTCTCAACCGTTAGACTCTGCTAATAGCAGTCTTAATTTGGGACTGGGAGCGGGGTTTGTAGCAAATGAGAGAGTTAATTTCAGTGCTTATGCTAACTACGCCATACCTATCGGCGATACTAATTTGCCTGTAACTTCGCTGTCATTCCGCACTGGTTACAATTTGGATAATAAAGGAGATCAGGATATCGGGCTACGCACAACTCTTAGTACGCGGGGTGGAGATACGAGACTAGGAGTTGGCATCGAGTGGGGAGGTCGAGGAAATATTGGTTCCCGGAGACAAAACAGCAATTCCACAAACAATCCTGAGTCAACTAATAGAAATACACCTAATGTTATCGATAACACGCCATCTTCTGTCCCTTCTCCATCAGTCAACTTTCCAGCCACTCAGTTTACAGGTAATATGCCGTCTGCGAAGGATTCCAACGTTAGCACAAATGCTGTATTAGGAGGCAGTACAAGGGATGCTGTTCAACAACTAGATCGACGCTTGCAGGAAAAGGATGTTCAGATAGAAGCTTTACAGAACCAAGTGATAGAACTTCAACGGAGTTTAGAACGTTTGCGCTGTCAGATTGCAGAAAATAAGGAAACTTGCAAATAAAAATTAAAAACAAAATAATTGTTCTCAACTTTCTGCAAAAGAGCGATCGCCCCTGCTTGACCCATCACCTCAACTCTGGTTAGTATAAAAGAAGTAAGCTATTGAAACTGCCAAACTATGAAAGAGCAGTCATTCCTCAGAAAAAAATTACTGAATATCTGCTCTCACTCACCCACCGCGACGGGAAAAGCAAAGCAAATTTTTTTTGCGGTTTGGCTTTTCAGTCGATGCTTGGGAAGTCATGGCAACTGCCTTGCTGCGTCATGCCGCTGACCATGAATTAGCTAAAATTGAAGAATCTCCTTTTGGGACTCGGTACGTTGTTGAAGGAGAAATGCTAGCAGCAGATGGCAGAACACCCTTTGTGCGTTCTGTCTGGTTTATTGAAACTGGAGGCGACACTCCCAGGCTAGTCAGTGCCTATCCACCTGATTAAAAAAGAAAATGATTGAAGAACTTGACAGCGTTGTTTTAACAACTGATATCCCAGAACAAAACTTAAGCCAAGGCGATATTGGCACTGTGGTTTTAGTGCATCAAGGTGGCGTAGGATATGAAGTAGAATTTGTTACCTTGACCGGAAAGACAGTCGCTATTATCTCACTCTTTAATTCACAAGTCCGACTCATAGGTGACAGAGAAATTGCTCACGCTCGAATGCTAGCTTGAAAATTATATAACCGGAAAGCTGTTTTTATAGAAATGCGATCGCCCTTCGTCTCCCAACTTTCTGAAAAAGCCCGCGCGGCGCAGCTATCCCGTAGCGATCGCCCATTTCAACCCTATACTTATAAAAATGATTCATCCGAGATAAACTAGGTAATAGAAAGCCAGCAACTTCTGAACAGTTGACCAAGGCGAAACAATAGAAGAAGCGATCGCCAACCTCAAAGAAGCTACAAGACTTGATCTCGAAGAGTGTCCCTTACCCGAAATACAGCAGATTTCAGGTAAGTGAACTATCTTGATAGACACTGACACAAAAATGCCCGTTTCCTAACTTATGTATGGCAACTCATATCCCCAGATAATTGACTGAAACGGGCATTTTCCCGGTAATCTACCGGACAGTCAATCACGCAGGGGACATCTTGAGCGAGCGCTTCTTTCAGAATAGGAATAAAATCGCTTGCCGCTTTGACGCGATAGCCTTTTAAACCCATACTTTCGGCAAATTTCACAAAGTCGGGATTGCCAAATTTGATGAAATCTGAATGACCAAAGTGATCTTCCTGCTTCCATTCAATCAACCCGTAGCCGCCGTCATTAAAGATGAGAGTCACAAAATTAGTACCGACGCGCAACGCAGTTTCTAACTCTTGACAGTTCATCATAAAGCCGCCGTCGCCAGTGGCTGCTACTACTTTGCGATCGGGATAAACGAGTTTTGCCGCCACCGCGCCGGGAATTGCAATCCCCATCGCGGCAAATCCGTTGGAGATTAAACAGGTATTGGGGCGATCGCAATGATAGTGCCGCGCGATCCACATTTTGTGAGCTCCCACGTCAGATATGACAATATCTTCCGGGCCCATGACTTGCCGCAAATCGTAAATCATTTTTTGCGGCTTGATCGGGAAACCGTCGTCGTTTGCATATTGTTCGTAGCCAGCGCGAATATCCGCCCGCAATTGCTTAGCAAAAGGATCGGTTTTCTCCATGCGATCGGCACGCTGCAAAATTTCATTCAGCGAATCAGAAATATCCCCCACAACTTCTACAACTGGAATGTAACTGCTATCAATTTCTGCTGGCAGAGCTCCCACGTGAATAATCGGAATTTTGCCTTCAGGATTCCACTTTTTTGGGGAATATTCAATTAAATCGTAGCCAACAGCAATCACTAAATCTGTTTCTTCAAAAGCACAGCTAATGTAATCCCGTTTTTGCAATCCTGTCGTCCAAAGTGCCAAAGGATGAGTGTAAGGAATTACGCCTTTGCCCATGAAAGTATTAGCTACGGGAATATTTAGTCGAGTAGCAAATTCTGTCAAAGCATCGCTGGCGTTAGCGCGGATCGTGCCGTTTCCTACTAAAAGCAGAGGGCTTTTTGCCTTAGAAATTGCTACAGCAGCTTTGTTGAGGCTTTGGTAAGCACCAAACGTTTTTTCGCGATTGTCTTTGGCGAGCGGATTTCCTTCCACAGGCATTGCTGCGATATTTTCTGGCAAGTCAATGTGAACTGCTCCCGGCTTTTCGCTTTGAGCTATTTTAAAGGCTTTGCGGACAATTTCTGCCGTAGTGCTGGGGCGAACAATTTGAGCATTCCACTTAGTAACTGGGGCAAACATAGCGACCAAATCTAAATATTGGTGCGATTCTATGTGCATTCTGTCTGTGCCGACTTGTCCGGTAATTGCGATTAGAGGAGCGCCGTCTAAGTTGGCGTCAGCAACTCCTGTCATTAAGTTAGTTGCGCCGGGGCCCAAGGTGGACAAGCAAACGCCGGCTTTGCCTGTGAGGCGGCCGTAAACGTCGGCCATGAAGGCGGCGCCTTGTTCGTGACGAGTAGTAATAAATTTAATAGAAGAGTTTCTTAGGGCTTCTAGAACTTCTAAATTTTCTTCTCCTGGCAGTCCGAAGACGTATTCTACGCCTTCGTTTTCTAAACATTTGACTAAGAGTTGAGCTGTGTTCATTTCCGTTTTTTTCCTCTGTTACTCAGGATTTGTTTTTCTGAAATAATCTGCAATCTTGGGATTTATTGTACAGCTTTTAAGGGTGACAAAATTTTTAGCCGATCGCACTTTGTCAACTTTTCACAAAAATACTGCATCTGATTTTATAACCGCAGATAGAAGAACGGGCGACACGAAGCGTGCTACCATCACCCGTCAAGGGGTCAGAACGCCCGTGCCCGCGATCGACTGGCGAGACGCCCGTGCCACTACAAACACAGATAGATTTGGGTTTTTGCGAAAAGTTGATGGCGCGCGCTTATTTTACCCAGACTGTTTTAATGTTCACAAATTCGTGAATTCCTTCGATGCTCAATTCGCGTCCGTAACCCGATCGCTTGATGCCGCCAAAGGGCAATCTGGGATCTGATTTTACTAAGCCGTTGATGAATACGGCACCTGCTTCTAGTTCCGAAATAAACCGATCGCTCTCTTCCCTGACTGTAGTCCAAGCGGTGGCTGCTAAGCCAAAGGATGTGCTGTTGGCCAGGGCGATCGCCTCATCGATACCTGCAACCCGGAATACCATAGCTACCGGGCCGAAAAACTCTTGTTGGCGCGCCTCCGCATCCGGGGGAATTTCTGTCAGGATGGTTGGCAAGTAGAAATTGCCGGCTTTCTCTGACAGCGGGCGGCCGCCTGTCAGAAGTTTTGCTCCCGATTGGATGCAGGCTTGCACTTGATTGTCTAATTCTTTGAGGATTGCGGGAGTAGCCAAAGGGCCGATATCGGTTTCCGGTAACATCGGATCGCCTACTTTTAATTGCTCGAATTTTTCCACAAATCCTTTGATGAATTCGTCGGCAATTTCTTCTGCTAAGATAAACCGTTTAGCAGATACGCAAGTTTGGCCGCTATTGAGCATTCGTGATGTTACAGCCGTTGATAAAGCTGTTGGTAAATCGGCGCTGGACATGACAATAAATGGGTCACTTCCTCCCAATTCCAGCACAACTTTTTTCAAGTTTTTGCCGGCATTTACGGCTAAACTTTCGCCCGCTGGTTCGCTACCTGTGAGAGTTGCTGCTTTTACGCGATCGTCCGCAATGATTTTAGCTACTTTGTCAGCACCGACTAACAAAGTTTGAAAAACTCCTTCGGGAAAGCCAGCTTCCGCGAAAATTTGTTCGATTTTCAAAGCGCACTGCGGCACATTAGAAGCGTGTTTGAGCAAGCCGACATTGCCCGCCATCAGCGTCGGCGCCGCAAACCGAAAAACTTGCCAAAATGGGAAATTCCAGGGCATGACGGCTAAAATAGCGCCCAACGGTTGGTAACGGACAAAGCTACTGCTAGCGTCGGTGGTTGCGGGTACGTCTGCCATGAATTGAGCGGCATTTTTGGCGTAGTAGCGACAAACTAAGGCGCATTTTTCTATTTCGCCGATCGCCGATTTGAGTGTTTTGCCCATTTCCAGCGTCATCATTTCCGCGTAAATTTCGCGATCGCGCTCCAAGATATCCGCCGCTTTCTGCATCCAGATTGCTCGCTGCTCAAAGGGCAGGTAGCGGTATTTGTTAAAAGCTTGCTGTGCTAATTCCAGCTTAGCTTCAATTGCCTCATCTGCGATCGGCTCGAAAGTTAAGAGCGTTTCTCCCGTTGCCGGGTTGATAGTAGCGATAGCCATTGTTTGATCTCCATTTCAAAAAATACAAAACTCCCTGATAGTTGTGAAGCTAGTTCGGGAGTTGTATTGATGTATTACAAAATTGGAATTTACCAGCCATACTTTTAGGTCTTGCTAACTTGCAAGTGCCGGGTTTTGTTTAAATCTCTCTATGTCTAATTATAGTGCAAGGTATTAATCACAAATCTTAAGAAATTTTGTTGTTAAAGTTTATGTTGGCGATCGAACTGGCAACTGGTTCCCAGCCAGAGCCTGGGAACCCATATCAGCGAGGCTCTACCTCGACTGGGACGATCGACAATGGAGGCATCGAAGTGGCAACTGGTTCCCAGGCTGTGCCTGAGAACCCATATCAGCGAGGCTCTGCCTCGACTGGGACAATCGACAATGGAGGCAGAGCCTCCGGATCTCCGTTACCAGGCAGAGCCTGGTAACGAGTAATAGAATCAAATCTCCCTAAACAGGCTTTTCCTCGATGTAATTCTGCACGTAAGACTGATAGTAATACCTGCTGCCCTTATCGTTATTCGCCACCATTCCCAACAGCGGAATCCCCGCCATTTTCAAATCTTCAAAAGCCAATAACAGCGCCTCCCGCTCAGTTTGATGCAGCCCCACCACCAGCATCAATCCGTTAGTATGAGCCGCCAACAAATTGGCATCCGCCAAACCCAAAAGCGGCGGAGTATCGTAAATAACTAAGTCAAAATGACTTGCCAAAGCTGCCATTAAATGCTGCATCTTTCGCGAAGAAAGCACCTTTGTCGGATCGGGAGGCACTGGCCCGGATGTTAACACAAACAGATTTTCATCGCGGGGCGATCGCAAAATCACCTCTTCCACATCCAAATCCTCAGCAATCACATTGTGCAAGCCTTGCCAGTTGGGCAAACCGAGCATTTCGTGGACTTGCGGCCGCCGTAAATCCGCATCCACCAACAGCACCTGCTGGCCCATTGCCGCCGCCGCCCGCGCCAGATTTACCGCCACAGTAGACTTACCGTCAGCTACTTGACAAGACGTAATTACACAGGAATTGATCGGAGTATCAACGTTTAACAACCGAATATTAGCATTGAGCGATCGAAAAGCTTCTTGAAAAGCATCCGTCGGCACCGGCGAACTTTTCACATCAATCGTAGTTGTGTCAGCAGGCGGCAGTCTCAAAATTTTATCGCTAGCAGGAATTACCCCCAACAAAGGCAACCGAATCGAATGTTTGACATCCTCCGGAGAGTTGAACACAGTTTTATTATTAAACCGTTCCGCCAACTGCGCCGCCAGCATCCCTAACAGCAAACCAGCCAATCCTCCCAAAGCCAAATTCACAGGCATAATCGGAGCAACAGCCATCAACTCGCCATTTTTGTAGCGCGGAATTTCCGGCTTAGCAATAACTTCCCAAGCCACCTCTTTTTTGCCCACAGATTCAAGTTGTAAAGCTTGCTGTTTTGCCAGCAAACCATTCAGCGTACTGTTAGTCAACTCCGCCTCCCGCTGCAAATCCCCATAGCGCCGCAAAATCACCGGGAATCCTTGAGAGTATTGATTCAACTCCTTAGCAGCTTGTTCTAAAACTTGATTCCGCACCCCCAAAACCTGAATAGAATTAGCAGTACCGATAAACTGTTCGATTAACTTAATCCGCACCGGATCTTGAAAAGCCAGCACTTGCGAATTCACCTTAGCTAAATCATTTCCCAGCACCTGTTGGGCTTCTTTTTTCAACAAAGGAATCAAGTTTTTGCGCTGATCTCGCAACAATTGCATTTGTGGAGAGTTGTCTGTATACGTCGCTGAATTAATCGCAATTTGCCCTTCCAATTGCTGCAATTGAGTCAGCATTCCTTGATAGCGGGGAGCTTGACTCAGAGCCGAAGCCATCAGCGCTTGTTGTTGGGTTAATCCAAGCTGACTTTGCAGGTTAGCATAGAGCAATCTCTGCTGGTTAAGCTGCGTTTGTGCGTCCAATCTTTGCGCTTGAAGTTGGCTGATTTGCTGCGCCAGTTGTTGGGTTTGAATTTGCGGATCGATGAAATTGTACTGCTGTCGCAACTTTTGAATTTCAGTTTGCAGAGCTTGTTGACGCTTTTTCTGGTTGGGAATTTGCGATTTTACAAAATCCAGACTCTGGCTAATTTGAGTTTTCGTATCTTGCACGCTGTAGTTGCGGTAGCCTAGGGCAACTTTTTCCAAAACAAACTGAATTTTTTTGGGATCGTAATCCCGATATCTAACTTCGATAATCTTGGTATTTTTGAAGCGATTAATTGACAGCCTGGTTTGCTGAGAAAACGGCAAATTATCTGCTTTTTGGTTCAAAAGGTAGTGGTAATTTATTTCTGGATATTTCGCCCGCAACTCTTTGATAATCGGCGACATGACTTGCGGGCTTTGCAAAACTTGAATTTGCGATTCGTAGTCAAAACCCGGGCTCTCAGGCGTTGCGGGAGTCGCCGGTTGCAGTTTGATCTCGCCGGAGTAGACTTTTGCTAAAGTGTTTTGCGTAACCGCGGGTTCTACTAATAATTGAAAGCGCCCTTCGTACTCACTTTTTTGATTCAGCGTCCAGGCAAAAACTCCGGTTGTCACTGCCGCTGCTACGCCGATGACTAAGATGGAGCGACTGCGGCAAACTTCCCAAAAGCTTAACTGTTCTTCCTCTGTGTTGTTCCTGCCAAAAAATTGCTCTTCTTCATAAAGTACCGAAGATAATCTTTGTTGTCCAACCATTTTTTTATTTTGATTAAACAGGGCTATTTGAGATTTTTTACCTGGTTTCATTTGATTGCTACAACTTATTAGTTTAAACGTTTATACGACTGGCGCCGTTTCATCAACTTGGTTGCTAACTATCAAGCTTGTTACCAAACCGATTTTTTATCAAGCGGGTTGATGAAGCCTTAGCGCTAGTCTATTCAAATCACCGAAAAATATTGAACAACCGGAATATTCCCAAGAGTGGGCTCAGAGGAGCGAGAGTCCCGCCTACATTATCCGAGAACGTAGCGCGGCTCGATCGCCTTACCATAATTACATCATTATTTTGCAGTTTGGGATTGCTTTCCTCATTGGCGGTTGCTGAAAAATCCACCTTGACACTTAGCCGCGAAATACTACCGTTAGGATTGAGGCGAATTAAATCCACCGAATCCATTTGGGCCCGCGATTTATTGAAACCTCCCGCTGCTACCAGTGCTTGATTTAAAGTAGTGTTGGGCACCATAGCAAAAGACCCGGGTTTCACGATTTCTCCCACCAGACTAACCTTAATCGAATCCGGTGAAAAATTAGAAGTAGCAACTTGCGCGCCTTCGAGTGCATCAAGATTTTCGGCTTTGGGAACGATTACCGTATCTCCCTGTTGCAGCGTTAAATCTTGGGATACATCTCCCGCTTCCAAAAGTTGCCACAAATTCACATTAATAATTTGTTCGGTACCCGCCCGCGTCAGACGGCGAACTTGTATTTGTCTGATATTAGCTACCGGCGTAATGCCGCCCGCCATTTTAATCGCCCTAGTTACAGTTTGTTGCAAAACTATTTGCCCGCCGCCGTCGGTTTCCTTCTTTTCAAACAAACCAGAATCTGCACCCGATTCATTCTCTTGTACCTTACTTTGAACCTCTTTTGCCAGAGTATAAGTACCGGGGCGAGTTACTTCGCCCACTACAGCAATATTAATTGGTTGAGTGCTTTGCCCGGTAATGTTAGCTACTGCTAAAGTCGGTGCTTCTTGGCGGTTGAGGCTAGTGACTGTGGGAATAAATATAGTATCGCCGTCGCGCAAAGTTAGATCGGCGCGCAAATCGCCGTTTTGCAATAATTCCCACAAATCCACACTAATAATTTGTTCCTGTGCGTTGCGCTGGGGGCGGCGGATTTTGATTTGGCGCACGTCTGCTGACTGGGTAATTCCGCCCGCCATTCGCAGCGCCCGCGAGATTGTGGGCATTTGAGTGCCGATTTGCTCTGCTGTGCCTCCAGGCCCTGCTGCTGAAGATATTGTATAGGCTCCGGGGCGGTTGATTTCGCCGGCGATCGCAATTTGCAAAGGACGCGCCGCCAGCAGTTTCAGGGTAATCCAAGGACGTTTGAGATATTTGCCGTATCGTTCCTTGACAGCATTAGAAGCTTGTTCTAAGGTCATTCCAGCCACGGATAGGCTGCCAATTAACGGCAAACTCAGGGAACCGTCGGCCTGTACTTGGTGTTGACCGTTGGGGCCGCTGTATTCCGGGACGTTGAAAATATCCATTTGAATGCGATCGCCCGCGCCCAAAGTGTAAACTTCCGATCGTACACTTGCAGGCGCACTGGCCGGAACCGCCGGAAATCCCGGCGCTGCGGGTACCGGTACGGGAATCGGAGAAAGCGAAGCAGGAGGAGGGGGAGGAGGAGAATAAGGAAGAGGAGGAACAGAAGGAGAAGGAGGAGAAGGAGGAGGAGGAGGCAAAAACTGTGCCGCCGCCGGATACGACCCCACAGCAGCCACCACCGCTGACACTGTTAAACTTTGGACAATTAAATTTTTGACGGCATTACTTACGTAACAACCCAGCTTGCAGCTTTTGCTGAAAACCTCTCCCTCAGACCCTTTCTGGCAAAGATCAGGGATAAAATCTCGCCTTTCCCTCTCCTCCAAGGCAACCCAAAAGTGAGGTTGTTTCTCAAGTTGCACGTTGCGCGAAAAACTTTTCACCACCATCGCTGTTTGCCCCTATCCTCTTCCTACCCCGCCAACATCAAATGTAACCCAACTCTTCTAACTTGCTGAGAACTTTTTTCACACAGTCTGCCAAACTTTCTCGCTCTGTGTAACAAATAATCTCAGGATTGACAGGTTCTTCATAGGCATCGTCAATTCCGGTAAAACCCTTAATTTCTCCGGATCTCGCCTTAGCGTAGAGCCCTTTGACATCGCGCGCTTCGCACACTTCTAGCGGCGCTTTGACATACACCTCAACAAAATTTGGCTCGATCGCTCTAATTTCGTCGCGAACTGCTCTGTAGGGGCTAATAGCTGCCGTCATTGCCACAACTCCATTGCGGCTGAGTAGGTTCGCCACAAATCCAATCCGCCGAATATTAGTATCTCGGTCTTCTTTACTAAATCCCAAACCTTTTGACAAGTTGGTACGAACGACATCTCCATCCAATATTTCTACTTTGCAGCCTCGACCCTTCAATTCTGGTTCAAGCGCTTTGCTGATACTTGTTTTGCCGGAACCGCTCAGCCCGGTAAACCACAATATAAAACCTTTTTCCATTTTCAATTGCTTTGTTAGTAGTGAATGATCGAGAAATTATGCGATCTATTATTCTACTGTCCCTGTTCCCTATTTTTAGCTTTTTTTTTGATTTTAAATGCGATCTGTCTCATAATAACTAATTTATGACTTACGCTCACAAACCCGTAAAAAGCAAAAAATCGTGGATTACTGACGCTTATATCTACGAATCTACTCGGTTTCTACCATCGGCATTTCAGGACTATATTTTTTTATTAACTACAGATGAAGCCCTTGATGCAGAGGAAGAATATAAATCAATACGGTTCACTTAAGAATAATCGGGCTTGCAAAAAATGCTTGTATGGGTTCCAAGGCTCTTCCTTGGAACCCATACAAGCGAGGAAGAGCCTCGGCACAGGATTTGGAGGCTCTTCCTCCTGATCTGCGTTACCAGGCACAGCCTGGTAACGAGTAGAATTCGTCAAAAAGCGTTAAGTGAACCGTATTGGAATATAAATAGGCGAATAGGCGATCTAAAAGTGATTGCGGAACCAACAAAGTGCTGTATCTACGTAATTACCGATATATGATTTGTCAAGTCTTTACAAAGCAAAATTTAATTAGCCCCAACACCACACATCTATAGGTGTTCTCAAAAAGGTGAGGTACAGGTTTTGATTTTGGATTTTAGATTTTAGATTTTAGATTGGGGGATTGGGGGATTGAGGGATCGAGCCGGTCAATACCTCAGATGAGAGATCGAACTGCTATATCCTGTAACACGTGACGATCGCCATTAGTAATCTACAATTCTTCAATCTAAAACTTGTTCGCTCCCGACTTGTCAGCCAGCGTCTTGTCCGAAGAGCTCTCGCCGAAGCAAGCCGAAGGAAGTCGCATAATCTCAAATCCTATTGCCATGTCCTCAACCTTAAAAGCAGATGTTCTAGTAGTCGGTGGCGGTACCGGTGGCACCGCAGCCGCCGTGCAAGCGGCCCGCCGCGGTGCCAAAACTATTTTAGTCAGCGAATTTCCTTGGCTGGGAGGAATGCTGACGAACGCGGGCGTGTGTGCCCCCGACGGCAACGAATTAGCAGCCTTTCAGACGGGTTTGTGGGGTGCGTTTCTCCGGGAACTCCAGCAGCGACAGCCCGGTGGTTTGGATTGGGGCTGGGTCAGTTTTTTTACTTACGATCCCCGCACTGGTGCTGAAATTTTTGCTGATTGGGTTAAGTGTTTGCCGAACTTGCAGTGGATTTCTGGACAAAAAGCTCAAGATGTGCTAATAGAAGGCAACATAATTTCTGGGGTTCGGTTTGCCGATTTTACGGTGGCGGCCAAAATCACTTTGGATGCAACGGAATTGGGAGATTTGCTGGCTTTAGCCCAGGTGCCGCACCGCTGGGGTTGGGAATTTCAAGCCCAATGGGGAGAACCTAGCGCGCCGATCGCCCCTAACGATCTCACACAAAGGTATTCGGTGCAAGCTCCTACTTGGGTGGTTGTAATGCAGGATTTTGGCGAAGGTGCGGTGGCGCCCGAAATTCCCCCGCCGCCTGTTGACAATCCCGATCGATTTATCGGTGCTTGGGACGCTTACACTCCCGAACAATTTCTCAATTACGGCCGACTGCCTGGGGGATTGTTGATGATTAATTGGCCGATTCGTGGTAATGATTATGGTGAAGGAGTCGATCGACTAATTGAATCTGAAACATCCCGACAAGAATTCCTCCAAGAAAGTCTCTGGCACAGCCAAAGTTTCGCCCGCTTCATTCAAACCCAACTCGGCCTGCGCTACGGCTTAGCAGAGAATATTTTCCCGATTTCACCTACAGAAAATTCACAAAATTCTTGCCTGGTTCGTTCTGCTTTCGCCTTGCACCCGTACTACCGAGAAAGCCGCCGTTTGCGAGGGATAAGTACAGTCACAGAAACAGATATTTTGCCTGTTTTCGGTGCCAGAGTCGCGAAATTGCCGATCGATTCTCAGGGAATTTGCCAGACAATTGCGATCGGCAACTATGCCAACGATCACCACTACACTAGAGGCGACATTTTCTTGCAGCCCAAATCCATCCGCTGGGGCGGGCGCTGGACTGGCACTCCCTTTACAATTCCTTACGGTGCGTTAATTCCTGAGAGTACAGACGGTTTGCTAGTCTGCGAAAAAAATATTTCCGTGTCTCACATCGCCAACGGTGCAACTCGCTTGCAGCCTGTGGTGATGAATATCGGACAGGCGGCGGGGATGGCGGCTGCATTGTGCGTTGAAGCTGGATGTCAGCCGCGCGATTTGCCTGTCAGGGTTTTACAGGAAGCTTTGCTGCAAGATTCTGAGGCGAGGGCGGCGGTTGTTCCTTTATTTAATTTGACACCCCAGCGATCGGATTGGCTCGATCGGCAGCGCTATTATCTCGATCGACCTCAAGCATATCCCGCGAGTGGCGAATGTCCTTTGTCAGTTAAAAGCGATCGAGAAACCCGGTTTCTCAACGAAAGTTCTGTATTTGAAACCAGAACCTTGACATTTGAACCCAGTTTCTGCGCCAGTCCCAGCAGTAAAACAGCAAATAGCGAGAGCGAATTTTCGGGTATTTTCCGCCGCCTGGGCGCACAAGACTGGACGCTAAGCCTGACAAATCCCCCATCCTGGAGGGGTCAAACTTGGCAACTCGTGACTTTAGACTGGGAAACCGACCAATTTTTAGAGAATTGCGCCACAGAAACACCTCTGAGGGTATGGGGAAGGCTGAATGAGGCCGGTGCTTGGCTCCTGGCGGGAGCAGTAGCATTGAATCGGTGAGGTTTTTTGCAAAGTTCCGAAAATTGCCAGAAATCTCTCCTGATCTATGGGGTCAACTCTGTATCAGGTAATAGACACTGACACGGATACTACCCATGCAAACCTACACTGCAATTGCTTTCCTGAGCCTGTTGGGCATTACCTTGAGTGCCAGCGCCGCTAGTGCTTTTGAGTCTCCAGCCTCCATGCTCGAAACTGCCACGGCTCAATATATGTTGTCAGCACAAACTCAACAAAAGGGCGAGCGCCTGCCTGAGAGAGGCAGCGGACGCAGAAGCTTTACCGAGCCTAATGTTACTCAGGCGCTACAAAATTTCTAATGGCACGGGTCAAGTGATTGCCGCAACGCCAGTTGGTTCGCACCGTTGATTCGATCGCTCCATCTGATTTTCTGGGATTCTAGTCTTTCCGGTTAAACGGCAACTACACTTTTTGTTGACAGTCCTTCGGATATTCTTTTTGTATGAGAAATGCTAGCATATAAACCTATAACCGCCATCTACCTAGAGATAGACTCTAGTGGGTGGCGGTTTTGTCTGGCAAACGATACAATTCTGGGCCTCTAAGATGCTTCGATTGTGCCCCTCTTTTGCTTTTGCATTCTGCCGCTTCCCGTCTCGGCGCCGCCTCAAGTTCCTGTCGCAACACTTATTTACGTTATCCCCCCGCAGGTGGGGTTGAATTTTCAACCGCTGCACTATAATTAACGTGCGATAACTAACTTATATATAAGTAAATCCTGAGTGCTGAAGGTTCCGCACTCTTGTTAAATTCGCCAATAAGAACCACTTATGCGGTGGCGATCGCCTTTAAGCCAAGCTCCCAGCGCTCTCATGGAATTTAATTGGCTTCAATCTTAGTCTAGCTGGCAAGCTTTCCGGCGACAGTCGGCTATGCTTGATTCGGCGCTCTTGCAATAATTTCGTGGAGGACGACAAAATGCCTCCTAATTTGGCTATTTCGGGGATTGTGATGAAAAATGACTCTTTGGATCTGGTCAAAAGCCTCAGCCCTAGTGCAATGGATCAGATCATGCTATATCTGGCGTTTAGCGCCATGAGAACCAGTGGGCACAGGCACGGGGCGTTCCTTGACGCGGCCGCCACGGCGGCTAAGTGTGCCATTTATATGACTTATATGGAGCAGGATAACCTGCGGATGACCGGGCACTTGCATCACATTGAGCCTAAACGGGTGAAGGTGATTGTCGAGGAAGTTCAGGAAGCTCTGACTAAGGGAAAATTGCTGAAAATGTTGGGTTCCCAAGAACCTAGATATTTGATTCAGTTTCCTTATGTCTGGCTGGAACAGTATGCTTGGGTTCCGGGACGCCCTCGAATTCCGGGAAACAGCTTGACTGCGGATGAAAAAAAATATCTCGAAGGCAAGATTCCTGCGAATCCGCCTGATGCTCAATTGATCAACTCTTTTCAATTTATGGAGTTGATCGAGTTTCTGCACAGGCGATCGCAAGAAGATATGCCTCCGGAAAGGCGAATGCCACTGAGCGAAGCTCTAGCAGAACACATCAAGCGCCGCTTGATATATTCCGGAACGGTGACTCGGATCGATTCGCCTTGGGGAATGCCTTTTTATGCCCTCACCCGCGCTACTTACTCTCCGGCAGAGCAGGAAGAACGCACTTTTACAATGGTGGAGGATACTGCTAGATATTTCCGGCTGATGAAGGACTGGGCGGAAAAACAACCAAACGTCATGCGAGTTATGGAAACTTTGGATATCCCGCCTGAACGGCTCGAACAAGCTGTTGAGGAATTAGATGAAATTATTCGCAATTGGGCCGATCGCTATCACAAGCGTGGCGAACCAACAATGGTTTTACAAATGGTTTTTGGGCCGCAAGATGACGCTTAATGTCAGTTGTCAGTTGTCAGTTGTCAGTTGTCAGTTGTCAGTTGTCAGTTGTCATTGGTCGATCGCTTGACACGAATGACTAACGCTCAATAACTAATAGTCTTGGAGGCAGAAACCGGGTTTTTTACCGAAATACGGCGTTAATGCCTTGAATTTTCGTAAAAAACCCGGTTTTTTGGGTCGCGATTGCGTCCAGGATTGACTAAGCTAAAAAAGCTTTCCAGACAGAGGCTAGGACGATCGCGGCGATCGCTCCGATCAGCGTATTGAAAAAATTTACTACCTCATTCGTCAGCCACTCAAACTTAGATTGCACTGTCGCGCCAATCACGCTCTCGATGTTGGTAGCAATAAAAGCTGAAATAACACAAAAAGCAATTCCTGTCAAGTCTATTAAACCCACAGCCCAACTAACCAGCGCCATCAGCACCGAGCCGACAATACCTGCGATCGTTCCTTCCAAACTGACAGCCCCTTCGGTTCCCCTAGGTACAGGCTGCAAGGTAGTAATCAAAAACGTATGTTTCCCGTAAGCTTTGCCGATTTCGCTAGCGCAGGTATCAGAAAGTTTAGTGCAGAAACTAGCGACATAACCCAGCAACAACAGGGAAATCACATCTTGTGGCACAGCCCAAATCACATCTTGTGGCACAGGCATCTTGCCTGTGTCTCCCAAAATACGGCCTGTGTCTCCCAAAATACCGCCTGTGTCTCCCAAAATACGGCCTGTGTCTCCCAAAATACCGCCTGTGTCTCCCAAAATAGACAATGCCAAAACTCCCACAGCGCAGAAAGTAGCGGTTAAAGCCGAACCCCAAACATTTTCCGGGCCTCGGGCTCCGGAACGTTTTTCGGCAATTCCTTGGGCTTCTTTTTGAGCTTTGCCGATGCGGGTAACTCCTGATCCCACCAGAAAGTAGAACATCACCACAGCATAGCCTTGCCATCCCAAACTGCCCCAGATGATGACGCCCAGCAGCCAACCGTGGAGTTGTCCAGCCGGAGTAAGTAATTTTTTAGGAGCAAGTGTGGCGATCGCGAGTAAAAATGTATTCAGGGCGATCGCCACCAACCAAGGATTAGACCAAGATAAATAATTAAAGAACAATTCTGAATTCTGCATTTAGTACCTCCATGAGCCAAGTCTTATTTCATCTTGCCTTCCCCGTGACAGATATTGCCCAAACCAAAGCCTTCTACGTAGACGGACTCGGCTGCCAATTAGGTCGCGAATCCCCGAATTCTGCGATTATGGGTTTGTGCGGGCATCAAATAGTCGCCCACGTCAGCCGCGAAGCTGTGACGCCTCAGCGAGGCATCTATCCCCGGCATTTTGGGTTAATTTTCACTTCGGAAGCTGATTGGGAAGCGTTGTTAGCAAAGGCTCAGCAACACAATTTAAATTTCTATCAAGAACCTAGAAGGCGATTTGTCGGTTTGCCTACAGAACACCGCACTTTTTTCTTAGAAGATCCTTTCCACAATATACTGGAGTTCAAGTATTACTGCGAAGCTGAGGCAATTTTTGGCCGCAGCGAATACGCTGAAGTCGGCGATGCAGTTTAGTAGTTAGATGAGCCTCGTGGGGTGCGTCAAGATCAAGTTCTTTTTTGGATGACTGAGCATCTTTCTGTTGGCGCACCTTACCAGTTTTATCTTTCCCGGTCACTCATAACACAATAGGTTCGGGCGCTCTGAATTATTTTTCGGATTTGATGCGGACTAAAGTCCTCACTACAAACCTGTTTTGCCTTCTCTTTTTGGGATTTGATGCGGACTAAAGTCCTCACTACAAACCTGTTTTGAATTCTCTTTTTGGGATTTGATGCGGACTAAAGTCCTCACTACAAACCTGTTTTGAATTCTCTTTTTGGGATTTGATGCGGACTAAAGTCCTCACTACAAACCTGTTTTGAATTCTATTCTTCGGATTTGATAGCGAGTTAGTAAGCCGCCCCTGCTCAATCCTACTATAAAGGCTGTTTTGGCTGGAAGTTTTTGTCTAGATAATCTGCCATTTATACGGCTAATTCGTCGATGCTGGCGTTGCCCCAGTGGGGCGAAATATCGAGGGTGTAGGCTCACCAATCTCAATCTCTGAGATCGGCAAACATTTTGGGGAAATTTTTCTATTTTCTGAAATTTCCGTGAATTAGTAAGACTGGGTTGGGGCTGAAATTGCTATTCATTTTTAAGTATGAATTTTATTTTTAATAGGTGCTTTGAGTTCTGCTACTAATGCGTTAATACTTTGGGTTTCTGTTACCATTTGGCGGTGCAGCATTACGTTAAGTTTGACTTCTTTGCCTACTGGCATTTGGGAGCTGTTCGACGGTACAATCATGATGTCAAATGGCGTCCACATTGATGTAAAATTTATCCGTTTGAGCACGGTTACATCTTGATTTAAATCGCGCAGCAAGCCGCTATCGGGCCGCATATCGAGGTATCCTGGTAGGGCTAGGGAATAGGCGGTGAGGGTTCCTTTGTGGGGGGAAGATATGGTGATGAAACGCTGGACTCGGTTAATTCCTCCCAGTCGCTGGACGTAGTAGCGGCTGACGATGCCGCCCATGCTGTAGCCTACTATGTCTAATGTCTGTTCTGGATCGAAGGTTTCAGATATGTATTCTGCCAGTTGCTTCGCCAGTGAGTCGAGGCCGAGGCTGCCGTCGTTGGGGGTGAGGTTGAGGCTGTGAACTGCCCATCCGAGTTCGGTGAGGCGGGCGGACATTTTGCTGAAAATAGACTTTGTGTCCCAAATGCCGTGGATCAAGATGACGGGATTGCGATCGAGCGAACTGTTCATTTTGCCTAAAAATTGCTTGCCGATTACAGCATAAATTACTCCCCTAGGGAGTTTGACCCCTACTGGGACAGCTAGCGAATCGGATCGAGATATCGCGGGCAAATACCGAATATGTCATAAATTCTGAGATAATCGTAAATAAGTGCAAAGGTAAGACTGGCATTACTGAGTAAAAACTACTAGAACCTCTGCATTTTTTGACAAAAAATGTAAATTTTGATTAAGAAATGTAGACAAAGGTTGCCTTACCTCGTAATCTGACTTTGTTGACAAACTTGTACAAATTTCCCTAAAAGAACAAAAGGAGTAAGTCTAATGTTTGGTTTTATCAAAAATTTCTTCGGCGGTATTTTCAGCTTTTTCGCCGGACTGTTGGGCTTGAAAAAGTCTGAATATTTCCTAGATTTAGGCGAATCTTCGGCTAAGGAACCGGCTAAAGTTGCACCGGCGAAGGTTGAGCCTGTTGTTGCCAAGCAGCCTGAGCCTGTTGCTGCTGCACCGGCAAAAGTTGAGGCTGTGAAGTCTGAGCCGTCTGAACCGGCAAAGAAAGCTAAGGTAGAGAAAAAGTCCAAGAAAGAAAAAGAACCAGTAGCTAGCGTTCCTGCTAAGACTTCCGAACCCGCTAAGGTACCTGCTGCTGCAACTAACGGCAAAGTACCGAGTCAAGCTGAACCTGTTCGGACTTTTGCTCCTAATAATTTAATGCCAACACCAACTGGAAATCGTCGGAGTCCTGGCCCCAGCATGAACAATTTCCGCGAAATGGCCCGTCAGGTGAAAACCAAGTAGAACTTAGGGAATTTGATATTGAATAATTCCCAATACTGGGGTTAAAAATTAAAAAATGGGATTGCTAATTTTTAATTTTTAACTCTTTTTTTATTTCCTATTTCTTGGGTGTCTGAGCAAGATTATTCGTAGGGTGTGGATTCATCGACAATTACTCGCACAAAAAGCGACAATCTCATAGCGACGCACCTTACAGAATCGTTGAAAAGACAACCCTCCGTTTCACTCCGCCCAACAATTGTTGTGTAACAAGACTTTTTGTAAATGGTATAAGGTAATACGGTTCACTTAACGTTTTTTGTCCGCAGCGAGCGAGCGCGGCAATCGCAGAGACTATGACATTTCTCGGTTAAGTCAGGTGCGCGCTGAGCAATTATTTTCTTAAGTGAACTGTATTGTGGTAGAAGGTGCGTCGCCATGAGATTGTCTATCTTTTTTTAAGATTTTTGATAGCGACGCACCCTACGAATACTTATTCCTTGTTGATTTTTCTTCTTCCCTGTTTCCTTGGTTTCTGAGAAAGGCTAATCCACTGTATAGCTGGAAAGCCGGGTCCCAAGGAGTTTCGGCTTTGCGCTCGACTTCTACATGAGGGTCAATTTTGCTTAACATCTGGGTGTAATCCAGGACTGTATCGGCAAAAGGAGTAAATTCTGACCACACTGTAACGTCAAGTTGTTGCTCAAATATTTCTAGCAAGTGATTCCAGTTGATTCTGGTGGTACTTTGAGGGATTTGTGGGGATTTTTTGACTCTGGATGTTTGGTTTTTTTGGTTCGGTGAAGCTGGGATACTTGGTGAAATTTTGGTGAAGTCAACGCCTTGTTGAAATTCGTAACTTTGGTCGCAAATTCGCAGAATGCAGTGGCGGCTGGGAATGTGTAAGTCGCAGATTTGAGCGTAATCTTGCGTGATTTCTTTGTGGCGAAATTCATCGTTTCTGCGGTTGGGCGAGTAGTCCATAACATCAATAAAAATCGGTAACGCGCCTTCTACTATTTGGCTGACTTCTGACCATTTAAATTCTATGGAACCAAGTCTATCGAAGTTATCTTTGCAAACTACGGTTGGGGAAGATAGAGATTGGAAGTGTTGCACTCGGAAGATTTGGATTTTTTGAATGTCGGCTAGAGTTGCCCAAAATACGGGAATTCCGGCGTTGATGAGTTCTTGGCCGTAAATTCGCAGTTCGGCGATGGGGCCGGTTTTGTAGAGTCTCCAGCCGCGGCTTTGGATTTGCATCCGGGTTGTGTAGGCGTCGGTATTGAAGATTCTGCTGATGTTTTGTATGGCTGCGGGCTTGTCTTCGGGACTGACGGGTTCGAGGATCAGGAGTCCGGGATCGAGGCTGTTGGGGTCGTTTTTGGCGGTTTCGATTGCTTGTTGGCGCAGGTTTTGTTGTGCGGTTTCAATGCGTTGAATGCCTTGGCGGGCTTGGGAGACGATTTTGGGGTTGGTGATGTCGCGGAGTATTTGTTTGTAGGTTGTTTGGGCTTTTTCGGGGTTATTGGTGAGTTCGTAGTAGCGGCCGATGTAGTATTGTACCCAGGGATTTTCAGGGGATTCTTGTTGCAGTTGTTTGATGAGTTGGGCGGCGCCTTTGTAGTCTTGGCGATCGAGGGCGGCTGCTATTTGGTGGATGTCTGTCATGGCGGTTGCGGGAATGGGTGTGTTTCTATCTTGGCTGATGTTTGGTTGGTTCCGCCACTGGTTAACAACTTTCGCTCTTGTGTTAACTTATGGATATGATATGTAAGTATGACAATAATTGAAAAAATACGTGTCAAAATTGTACGCAATGATTTTGAGCTTTCACAACACGCAGTAAACCAAAGCATAGTTCGCGGTATCAGCGTACAAGAACTTCGGGAAGCAATAATGATTGGTGAAGTTATCGAAGAGTATCCCGATGACAAATATGGCCCAAGCTGTTTGATTTTTGGTTTGACTATTGCCAATAGACCTTTGCACGTTCAGTGCAGTTATCCATCTCGTCCTTTGGTAAAAATCATTACTTTATATGAACCAGAGCCGAAAATTTGGATTAATTTTAAGTTAAGGATAAATCAAAATGAACCCTGATATCTGGAGAGAAACAATGGTGGAACAAAAGGTAACTTACACGCTTGAAATCAAAGGTAAGTTTATTATTATTGAAAATGTTCCTGCTAGAGTGTGTTTGGAAACGGGAGAGCGTTTTTTTTCGCCTGAGACTGTGGAACAGTTGCAGAAGATGATTTGGGAAGATAGAAAGCCGACTAGGGTGATTGAAACACCTGTTTTTGAGTTTGCTTAGCGGTTGGTTTAAGTTTAGTTATAGTTGATTGGAATTAATGCTGAGGGTGTATGAACCTTTGCTGGTGCGATCGAGTCCTTGAACAATTATTTTGTAAGTGCCGTTGCTGGGCAATTTTACGGTAATTTGGGATTCTCGGTTGTTGGGGCGAACAGCTTTGATATCGACAATTTTATTGCCGCTGGGTGCGATGATTGTGACGAAGTGCTCGAATGACCTGCTTTTGAGGTCGATGGTGACGGATTGATTTGCACGTCCTTGAAAGCTGTGTTCGCGGTAAAAGCTGCCGCCCTGAAGGCTGGGGTCGCCGTCTTTGAGGGTTCCCCGCTGCTGTAGCAGGGACAGGGATGTGAGTTTTGGTCGATCGACATTCTTGAAATCTAAGGCATAATTTGTCATGGGTGTATCCAAACCATTGCCTTCTCTGACTGTGATGATAAAGGCTGTTTTGTTGTTGGGAACTTGTACTATTTTGTCAATAAAGTTAGCTTCTATTTTAGGTTGACTTACAGTTTTGGGCTGGTTAAAATTTGGTTTGGATATACATAGAACTACGGTTCCATCTTGATATCGGGCGCTATAGAATAAATACTGTTGACCGTTACTTGTAAATTCGTTTCTGCTAAAAATAGTGTATCTTTCAAGTTGGGGTAATTGTTGGTTGGGGCGGCAATTTTTATCGATGTAGATTTCGTTGGCGGGTGGCTGCGGTTGGGCTAAGACTGCTGGTGTGATCGCGGTGATAGCTGCTGAGATGAGGGTGAGGGTAAGGGGGAGGGTTTTCATAAATATTTATCTTTAGGGATTTTTGTCAGGCTTGGTGCTGAAGGCGCGGATACATTCTGCGAGTTTTTTTTCGCCAAAGTCAGGTAGTTGGCTGATGTTGAGTTGGTACCATTTACTGAAATCGAAGGGTTTCCCGGAGGAGAATTGCCATTTCAGGCGATCGTAACCAGGATCTGGAGGAGATGCTATTGTTTGAATGTTAAAAGTGTTCTGACTAATTGTACCTTTCAAACAGCTATTGTCGCTAGTATTGCTGCGGTATTCAAAGGCTATGAAAGTTTCACCTGTTTTCTGAAAAATCATATATTGAGTTGCTATGCGGTTGGCTTCTGGGACTTCTCCATAAAAATATTTGCCGTCTGTTAGGTTTTGCAGTGTCTGCGCGGGCTGGGCTAAAATGGGTAAGCAGTAAATGCTGAAGATTGCTAGGTTAGTGCTGAGTAAGGTGTACGATCGCATTTTGGTGATTTTTCCTTTCTGTTTCCTACCGCGGACGATCGCCTTACAGGAAATTAACCCCGTTTTAATACTTTTCCAATTCAGCAGTACGCGCTTTTGTCATCCGATCCAAACATTCATTGAGAAAACCTCGATAACCTGTACCGCCACGACTTCTATAGGTTTCAAATTCGCAGTTATTATCCCGCAGCTTAATCCAGCCTAACTGTGCTTCCACAAGGAGCGATCGCTCTTCACCCTTCAATTTAGCAAGCAGTTGCTTGTAAACGTCATTCAGTCGTTTGTCGGAGGTTTCATACCTAAACCGAATACAAGCCCTGACTTCCACGTCTCCTTGGGGGCGATCGCAATTAATCTGTTGAGCAATGGGAAAAGGCCCAGATTGTGCCAAAACTGATGTTGTTGCTAAAACTGCGATCGGTGCGAGCGACAAAAAGAGCGATCGGCTTTTTCTTAAACTTATTTTCATTCCCCCTGAACCACCTATTTTAGGATGTAAGTAACACAAGACTGATTTGATGCCTGGAATTTCAAGATTATTTTTAGATTTGGCGATAGATGCCGTGTTTTTCAGATTGCGAAAGTATGCTTTAGTGCTGCATCTACTGCCGCCATATTTGACCAAATACCAATTTTGCGATCGATTTCCACTTCGAGAAGCGTTACCAGATTGTCTGTCATGATTACCGAATCAGCCAAAAGTCGTGTTTGCTGTCCTTCCGGTGTTGCTAGGGAAACTAAAACCCGGCTGGGGTGTTTGGCGCGGGCTAAATTGCTAGTAATCATTGCTGTAATAGTTTGTCCTAAATTAGTCCCGAGACGATCGGCTTGGACTATCAAAACGGGGCGGCGCTTCGCAGTACGCAAATCTGCATTGGGAAACAGAACCAGCACTACGTCACCGCGCCTATAAATCATCGTAAACATCCATTTCTGGTTGTTCCCAATCCTCTGTAAATCGGCTCAACCTTACGCGTAAATCTCCTGCTTGTTGCCGATCGATACCGCGAGATTGCAGCTCTACTAACCCTGATTCGGCGAGAAATGTCACAATCACTTTTCCTTCAGGTACGTCGGCTGGAGTTTCCAGTAACACAACTTGGCCGTCTCGATATATACCCTTTACTGATTTTAACATTTTATTTTTATTCCTAATGATTCATTGACATTTTAGCTTTGTTTAGGATATCTAGCACCTCAGGGAATTTTTTTGGGGGATGGGCGCTTTTCAAAAGCGCTTCCCACCAAAGATAAAGCCACAATCGGGGCTGTTACCGCCCTCAGGATTCTGCTACCCAAAGAAACAGGTTCAAAACCAAACTCGATCGCCTTTTGCACTTCTCCATCTGTCCAGCCGCCCTCCGGGCCAATAGCAATGGCGATCGATAATTCCTGGGGTTCTTCCTCCGGTTCTTGCTCCCCCCTTTGTAGGGGCGGTGCCCCCGTGCCCGCCCTAGGCTGGGGGGGTTCTAAAGGGCTCAAACAATCCCCCAAATAGCGATTTTCTCCACGCGCCACACAAATAAATCGATGTTTTTGATGGCAATCTTTCACAGCTAAATCAAAGGAAACAGGCTCTACAACCACTGGCACAATTTGACGCTCGGACTGTTCTGCCGCCTCGGTAGCAATCCTGATCCAGCGATCGACTTTTTGGGCGCTCGGTTTGAGCAAAGTGCGATCGCTCGTCAGCGGCAAAATACTTGCCACACCCAACTCCGTGGCCTGTCTGACAACCTCATCAAAGCCGTTTCCCTTGGGCAAAGCCGCCATCAAAGTCACCTCGACACCAAGCTCCTTATTAACTGCGATTTCTGCTGTTATCGACGCAATCAAACCTGTTTCCTGGGCTTCTAGGACTGCTAGCCACCAATGTCCTCGACCGTCCATTGCAATAAATTTATCGCCCTGATTCAGTCGCAACACGCGATGTAAATAATGCTGTTGTTCGGGGGTTAAGTTGATTGTGCGATCGCAAATTTGGGCGGCATTAACTGCTAATCTTTGTAATTGAGGCATTAAATTTTGGATTATTCGTTTTTCTATTAGATTTTTTTTCTTTAACCGCAGAGAACGCAGAGAGCGCAGAGGAAGAGAGGAAGAGAGGAGATAGGTAGGCGGGGTTTTAAGGGCTCGGAAATAATAAAGGCAAAGCATTTACAACCAGATTTATGTTAAAAATCTAAGTTTTTTTCTGCAAATGCTCTGCCCTTATATTACTTTTGGCTGAGTTCTATTGAATACAATCGAAAACTGGCTTATCCTTCCTCCTTAATCTTCTTCAAATAAGTCGAAATCGCCTCTGTAGCTATCTGCGTAATCGGCTTGCCCTGACGGGCGGCTTCTTCCTTGAGTTCGTTGTAGATTTCATCGCGGACGCTGATCCGACGGCGGACTTTGCCACCGCCAGCAGTGGCAGTCTCGTTTTCATCGTCGTTACTAGACGTAACATCTAAATCATTAATCTCAGTTGTCATCGAGTCAGCAGATTGGTGATTGGTTACAAATTGACGGATAGATTCTAACCCAACGCGATCGCAAAAATCGCCAAAACTCTCGCTTTGTTGCCGTTTTTGCTTGAAATAAACAAAAATTGGCTCCAGAAAAGCTTCAAAATCATTGACGTGCAGCTTTTCCTCAATTGGTTTTGCCAGCCGCGTCTGTGAGGGAGAACCGCCCAGCCAAATCTGGTAGGATTCTGGGGAACTCCCGACAAAACCCAATTCTGCCATATAAGGACGAGCGCATCCATTGGGGCAGCCAGTCATCCGCACTACAAAATGCTCGTCTGGTAAGCCAACTTTGGTCAAGCTCGCCCGAATCCGCTCTAAAATGCTGGGAATCACGCGCTCGGATTCGGTAATTGCCAGCCCGCACGTCGGCATGGCCGGACACGCCATCGCATAGCGTACCAAAGGATCGATCGCAGTTTCTGCTTTAATGCCGCTGCGATCGAGTATTCCCTGAATTTCTGATTTGATATCTGGGGAAATATCGTAAATCGTGACGTTTTGGTGCGGTGTCACCAGCAGGGGCACATTGTACTTCTGCACGATTTCCCGCAAAGCCGTTTTTAGCTGAAACGAGCCTTCATCCTTAATCCGGCCGTTTTCTACGGAAATGCCGACAAACAGCTTGCCGTCGCCTTGTTCGTGCCAGCCCAAGAAATCAAAATACTTCCACTCAGGCAGCGGTTTAAACGCTTCTAGCGGTTTGCCAAAATATTCGGCTACTTTTTCTTGGAACCACTTGACGCCTTTGTCGTTAATTAGGTACTTGAGTCGGGCGTGTCGTCTGTCTGTGCGATCGCCAAAATCTCTTTGCGTTGCTACAATTGCCTTGACCAAATTGTAAACATCATCCTTGGCAACATAGCAAATCTCGTCCGCAACGCGAGCAAAAGTTTCTTCTTTATTGTGAGTGCGGCCCAAACCGCCGCCGGCAAACACGTCAAAACCTTGCAACTCGCCAGCTTCATTGGTAATTACCACCAAGCTCAAATCCTGAGAGTACAAGTCAATTGAGTTGTCTCCCGGTACAGTAACGGAACACTTGAACTTGCGCGGCATATAATGCTCGCCGTAAATCGGCTCTTCCTTATCCTCGCTAAAGATTGTGCCGTTGCCGTTTTGCTGTCTGGCGGCCTTAACTGCGGGGTCTTCCTCAGCGGAAATAGCCTTTTCGCCATCAAGCCAAATTTCGTAATAAGCACCGGTTTGCGGTGTCAGCAAATCGGCGACATTGTTGGCGTATTGCAAAGCATACTGGTATTCTGGGCGATTTTTGTAAGGTGCTGGCGGTGCCATGACGTTGCGGTTCAAGTCGCCGCAAGCTCCCAAGGTTGACCCCATATTTTTAATAATTGAGGAAAACACTGCTTTAAGATTTTTTTTCAGCACGCCGTGAATTTGGAAACCTTGGCGGGTTGTGACGCGCAGCGTGTGGTTTCCGTATTCTTCAGATAGCTTGTCTAATGCCAAGAATAGTTCGGGTGGAACTAACCCGCCGGGATTGCGGGTGCGGAGCATGAACTGATAGTCTTTTTCTTGTCCTTTAACTCGATTGTCGCGGTTGTCTTGTTGGTACGAGCCGTGAAATTTGAGAATCTGAATCCCGTCTTCGGTGAAGTGGGTTGTTTCTTGTAACAGTTCAGTCGCAACGGGTTCTCGTAAATAGTTGCTGCGTTCTTTGAGACCTTCTGATTTAGAGGGCTTGCGCGCCGCAGGGGTTGAAGTGGTAGATGTAATCATGGGAATGTGTAGTGCCAGTTATAATTAGATAAAGGTCGATCGAATATTTCTTGACAATCTGATATTTGACAAATTTGCACTTGACAAATTTCCTCAGAAATGCTGTGTCGGATCTGTTGACAACTCGGTTAACAACTAAGCTAATAACGGTAATCCGGTAGGAATTCTGATGTTGTTCTATTTTAACACGATCGAGCCGGGGCCAGAAAATTGTAATTAAGAGTTTATACTTTCGCTAGCATAACTCCCGGAAACTTTAGAAATAATTAACCTCAACCTTTAAAACTATGTCACTGTATGACGAAGACACCTTTGTGGTGCTAGAAACAAACCAGCCGGAGCAGTTTTTGACGGCGGCGGAACTATTAGAAAAGCTGAAAGCGGTTTTAGCCGAAGAACACGAAGAGTTGCCACAGGATGTGCTAAAATTCTCTTCTGTGGAAGAACAAGCCAAGTATTTAATTGATACTTATTGTGAATTAGATGTGGGCCCAGGAAATTTTTTGCAGTGGTACGCAGTGCGTTTAGAAAAATAATTTTGGGCATGGGGCATAGGGCATGGGGCATGGGGCATGGGGCATGGGGCATACCTCACTTTTTTGAGAACTTCGATATTAAAACAAGTGACAAATAATAAGTAACAAAGGGCATGGGGCATAGGGCATGGGGCATGGGGCATGGGGCATGGGGCATACCTCACTTTTTTGAGAACTTCGATATTAAAACAAGTGACAAATAATAAGTAACAAGTAACAAGTAACAAGTAACAAATAACAAATAACAAATAACAAGTAACAAGTAACAAGTAACTTATGCCCGATGCCCGATGCCCGATGCCCGATTACCTCACCTAATTGATAAAGGCTATAGTTAATCTAACTACTGTCAAAATTAGCATGGCTAAGCAGCGAGCGAAATCTGATTTACCGACTAAGATGTGTCCGGTGTGCGATCG